>JADGBO010000009.1:9871-31290 GCA_015231465.1 Desulfamplus sp. | reverse complement strand
AAGTTGGTGCAGAGCAGGGGGCATATTCACGGCTGACATCTTCACCGAGAAGAGCCTGTATAGTGTAATCGGGCAGCGTCAAACCGCCAGCCTCGATAAGTGGCCGGATATCATCCGGACCCAGCCTTGCGAAGCACTCCCGCAGCAGGCTGTTCAGGAAATCGCCGATGATGCTATCTGCACGCGTGGTGCGGCCACCTAATGTCCTGCCAAAAGCCGCCGTGTCGACAATCCGCCACTGTACCTGGCAGTCCAATGGCAACGACTCTTTGCGGTTGGTCAGGTACGTGCCCTGGTATTGGGCTTGAAAACCATCTTTCTCCGGAACTTGGAGAGGGGGAGTGAAGGCATACGAACAAAGTGATGTCAATAAAGTGATGTCAATAAAGTGATGTCAATAAAGTGATGTCAATAATCCCTGTCCCAAACTTTTTCTTGTAAATTTACCTTTATCTTATTAAATTGCAACTTTAAAAATGAATTAAATTGCAACTTTGAAAATGATGGATTTCAATACAGGGGGTTTCCATTGAACGATTAAACATTCATGGGCGGGCCACCCGGATCATCAATTGAAGGATGCTGGTATTTTCACGGTAAACAGGAGTATGATATGAGGTTGTTGTGACTGAATCACGGCGGTTTATTGATATTGAAAGGGCCCTGTCCCGAATCATTGAAACGGATTCCCTTCTTGGGCACTATGAAGATCATATCCGGCGGCGCATGGAAAATGTCCGGCCATGGGTGGATGAACTTCCTGATCTTTCATCCGGCCATGAGTACTTTGGGCTGCACCAAAGAAGTGGAAAATGGGTCTTCCGTGAGTGGGCTCCCAATGCCCTTGGTATATATTTGAAAGGGGATTTTTCCAACTGGAAGCCTCAAGAAAGATTTGCCCTGGAAAAACTGTCTGACAAAGGGATATGGGAGATTGAACTGCCCCGGGATATGCTTTGCCATGGAGATGAGTATCGTCTCCACATGGTCTGGAAAGGGGGGTGGGGAGAGCGAATTCCTGCCTGGGCAAGGCGGGTTGTGCCTGCCTTTGATTCAGTGGGTTTCAATGCCCAGGTCTGGAATCCTGACAAGCCCTATGAATGGAGCCATCAGTTTCCCTCTTTCCATGTTTCGTGTCCGGGCAGGAAAAAAGATTATTCAGAGGGAACCAGGGTATCATCCGGGAATTTTTTATCATCTGGGGATTATTTATCATCTGGGAATTTTACATCCAGGGATTTTACATGCCCCCTTTTCATATACGAGTGCCACATTGGCATGGCCCAGGAGAGGGAGGGGACAGGAACCTTCACCGAGTTCAGGCTCAATGTTCTGCCCCGTGTCCGGGATGCGGGATACAATGCCCTCCAGATCATGGCCCTTGCCGAACATCCCTACTATGCTTCCTTTGGGTATCAGGTATCCAGTTTTTTTGCATGCTCCTCCCGTTTCGGAACTCCGGAAGAGTTCAAGGCCCTTGTGGATGATGCCCATGGTATGGGGCTGTTGGTTTTCATGGATATTGTTCATTCCCATGCCGTGAAAAACCAGGTCGAGGGTCTCTCCCTTTTTGACGGCACACCATGGCAATACTTCCACGACGGCATCCGGGGAAAGCATCCTGCCTGGGACTCCTGCTGCTTTGATTACGGAAAGCCCGAGGTTCTTCACTTTCTTCTTTCCAACTGCCGTTTCTGGATGGATGAGTACCGTATTGACGGTTTTCGTTTTGACGGTGTAACGAGCATGATATTCACCCACCACGGCCTTGGCAGGTCTTTCAACAGTTATGCAGATTATTTTGATAGCAGCGTGGATGAAGATGCCCTGACATATCTTACCCTGGCCAATATTTTGATCCACTCCCTTTCCGGCCGTGCCGTGACCATTGCCGAAGATGTATCGGGAATGCCGGGAATCGCCCTGCCCGTGGAGATGGGGGGTACGGGATTTGATTTCCGATACGCAATGGGTCTGCCGGATTACTGGATTACCCTTGTAAAGGATACCCCTGATGAGAAGTGGTCCATGGGAACCATGTGGCATGAGCTTACTAACTGGAGGGAGAAGGAGAATAGCATCGGATACGCCGAGTCCCATGACCAGGCCATGGTAGGGGATCAGACCCTGATACACCGCATGGCAGGCCCTGCAGTATATCACGGGATGTCCGTCTCCCGGGACGATATTGCGGTTTCAAGGGCAGTGGCCCTTCACAAGATGATACGCCTGGCAACCCTTGCCTCGGCCGGAGGAGGCTATCTCAATTTCATGGGCAATGAGTTTGGGCATCCCGAGTGGATAGATTTTCCCCGTAAGGGCAATGGCTGGTCCCATTTATATGCCAGGCGCCAGTGGCACCTTGCCGATGATCCCATGCTTCTGTATAGCCGGTTGGGGGCCTTTGACAGAGATATGATCTCCATGGCCGGACAGGCCAATATACCGGACAGCCGTAAACCCTATCTCCTCCACGTGGATGAGGATGGTAAAATTATTGCCTTCACAAGGGGTGAAATGATTTTTATATTCAATTTCCACGAAGCTGCATCCAGGACCGATTATCAGGTGCCAGCAGCTCCAGGGTGTTATACTGTGGTACTGGACACAGACAGGAAAATTTACGGAGGATATGAACGCCAGACTCCGGACATACTGCATCACACCACCACGGATTATATTCATCGTCACTTTCTCCATCTCTATCTTCCCGCCCGTACAGCTATGGTTTTAAAGAGGCGATGATCGAAAAAAGTTGCATTTTTATTCGATTTATTGTTTTTTGAAAGCCGTGTTCCGGTAACAGTGTGCCGGGGTTCACTATGAACGCATCTGAAATTTCTTGAAGGAATCTGGAACGAGTTATCCGGTCTCCCCCTGGCAGGCCTGGAATAGACTAGGGGCTTTGGAAGTGTAGAGATGGACAACTTGTCTCCCCCTGGCAGGCCTGGAATAGACGGCAGGGGCTGAAGTAAAGGCTGAAGTGAAGGATGAAGTAAAGGATGAAGTGAAGGGGTCGGTTATTTAAAAACCATTTTTTAAAGGAGATATCATGGGTTTGAAAGATATGACCATCGGCAGGAGAATAGCGGCGGGTTTCGGTATAGTGATAACCCTTCTTGTAATATTGGGAGTAATGAGTTTCACAGGAGTGGGAAGCATTGTGGACAATGCGTCGGAAGTCATCGAGGGAAATGCCCTGGATGCGGAACTTACCCAGAAGGAGGTGGATCATTTAAACTGGGCAGGTGAAATAAATCGCCTCCTCACCGATGCCAATGTCAATACCCTCCATGTTGAAACCGACCATACCCAGTGTCAGTTCGGAAAATGGCTTTATGGGGAGGGCAGAAAAAGGGCCGAATCCCTTATTCCCTCCCTTGCACCCCTTTTTAAAGCCATTGAGGAGCCCCACAGACATCTCCATGAATCAGCCGTTGAAATTAAAAATGTATATTCCCAGGGGGATCCAGCTCTTCCCGCTTTCATATGCACAAAAATAAATGAACACCTTGAGTGGCAGACTGCCATTCAAAGGGCCATACTTGACAACGCCCAAACCATTGACGTTGAGACCAACCATGAACGATGTCCCCTGGGGCAATGGCTCCATAGTGACACGGCCGCTGTGGTTGCTGCGTCGGATTCTGTTATAGGAAGGCTCATAAGTGACCTGGAAATTCCCCACAAAAGGATTCATGATCTGGCAAAAAATATCCAGGAGAGTTACATTCAGGTGGATCATGGCCTTCGCAATACCCTTCGTATTAGATTAGATGAACACAGGCAGTGGGCGTTGGATGTTGCCGTTGCCATTATGGACTCATCCCGGGTGGAGGTGCAGACGGATCCTAAAAAATGTGAATTTGGCAGGTGGCTCTCTACTCCCGAAGCAAGGGCAATCCTTGATCATGATGAGAAGCTCAAGGAGATATTTACACGGATCAAAGAGCCCCACGATGCCCTTCACAAAAGTGTCATAAAAATGAACACTGCCATTGACAAAGGTTTTCTCCATGAAGTTGCCGAGATATTCCATGAAGAGACCGCGGGCCATCTTGCAGCCACCGCGGCTCTTATTGAAGAGGCCATTGGCCATGAAGAGGATAAGATGTCAGGAAGGGAAAGGGCCATGGATATATTCAGAAATGAGCTGCTTCCCCGGCTTGAGGTGACAAAGGATATTCTTCATCAAATCCAGCATAGAGCCCAGGAGATGCTTGAAGGATCCCATGCAGCAAACGCGGTTTACGCGGAAAAGACCACACAGCATCTTGATGCTGTTCAAAAAATACTGGGCCAGTTAAGGAAAGAGGCAAGGGCAAATATCCTCACCGACCATGCCATGCTTGAAGCTGCTCACAGCACAAAACAGAACGTACTGCTTATCTCCATCATCGCCATTGCAGCAGGAGTTCTCCTCTCTTTCTTCATTGCAAGGGCCATAATCAAAGTGCTGACCAGTATCAGCGAAGGAATGGAAGAGGGGGCCAACCAGGTGGCTGCGGCTTCAAGCCAGGTATCATCTTCAAGCCAGTCCATGGCCGAAGGGGCATCCCAGCAGGCCGCATCCATTGAGGAGACCTCCTCATCCATGGAGGAGATGGCATCCATGACCCGTAAAAATTCAGATAACTCAAAACAGGCAGATGTTCTGATGAAAGAGGCCCACCAGGTTGTGAACAGGGCCAACGCTTCAATGGACCAACTTGTGAAATCCATGGAAGAGATAACCCATGCCAGTGAAGAGACATCCAAAATCATAAAAACCATTGATGAAATCGCTTTCCAGACAAACCTCCTGGCCCTTAATGCAGCGGTGGAGGCAGCCCGGGCAGGAGAAGCCGGAGCTGGTTTTGCAGTTGTGGCCGATGAAGTGAGAAACCTTGCCATGCGTGCTGCCGAAGCTGCAAAAAGTACCGCAAAACTCATTGAGGGCACTGTGGAGAAGATCGGCAGCGGCTCGCAGATCGTCACCGACACCGGCAGGGCCTTTAAAAATGTTTCCGAGAGCACATCCAATGTGGCCCACCTTTTGTCGGAAATATCCGAAGCCTCTATGGAGCAGTCCGAAGGCATAAGCCAGGTGAACATCGCCATAACAGAGATGGACAAGGTGGTGCAGCAGAATGCGGCCAATGCCGAAGAGACGGCATCGGCCTCGGAGGAGATGAATGCCCAGGCAGAACAACTCAGGGATTATGTCAGGGAACTGATGATGCTGGTCAAGGGAACCAGGGATTCAAATCAAGGCATTTAAATTAAGTCTGGGGTGTCTAAAAACCAATTTGATTCACAGATCGTTATTATGTAGAGACGCAATGCATTGCGTCTCTACCATTCGGTTATTTTTGCCATTGGCAAGATGGTCAAAAAATGGCAGATTTAGACACCCCAAATTAAGTCATTCCAATGAGAGGTAAACGGCAAGACCATGAATATACCCATTGACTTTGAAAGCATAACAGCCATTTTAAACGCTGCCTGGCAGGAGGGCCGAAATTTTCTGTACGAATACGAGGTATATACCCTTCTTGCCTGCTCCGGCTCGGAAACTCCACCCAGGTGCAGTTTCATTCCCAAAAATTCACGTCCTCTGGATCATGAACTGACCGCACTGCCTGGTGATAGAACGGTACTAAAGATTGTCTCCCCCAACATTGTCCATAAAACCGAAGTCGGGGGGGTGCGTATTGTAAAAAAGGAGCCTAATCTCATCAGGTCTGCCCTCCGGGGCATGCTTTACGAGGTTCCCGAAAACTACACAGCCTGGATCCGGCGTTATGGAGAAATATCATCCGGGCCATATCAGGGTTTGGGAGGTGATGCACTTACAACTGCCATAAGCCGTGATATTAAAGGTGTACTCCAGGTGCAGTTCATACCTTCTGACTCTGGTAATTTTGGCAATGAACTCATTGTGGGTCTGCGTGCGACCCGGGAGTTTGGAACCATAATTACGGCGGGTCTCGGCGGAACAGATACCGAACTTTACGCTGAAAAGTTCCGCAAGGGTCAAGCAATTGTGGCTGCATCCACAGCCATGAACCACGGGCACTCATTTTTCCAGCTCTTCAAAAAGAGTATCTCCTACCAGAAACTTGCCGGTCTCACCAGGGGCAGGCGCAGGATTGTAACGGACGAACAGCTCATCGAGTGTTTTGATTCCTTTATATCCATGGGTAATCACTACTCTTCCAAAAACCCCCGGGCACCTTTTATCATTGAAGAACTGGAGATCAATCCCTTTGCCTTCAGCGACTATCTCATGGTGCCCTTAGACGGCATGTGCCGTTTCTCGGCACCATTCTCCCTGGGTAATTCCAGGCCCATCGGCAAAATAGACAACCTGCTGCATCCCGGGAGCATCGGCATAATCGGGGTCTCCTTGAAACGGAGAAATTTCGGTCGTATAATCCTGGACAATATCCTGGCCCAGGGTTTTAAACCGGAAAACATTGTCGTGATAAGGGATGGTAAAAGGGATGTCCACAGGGATGATACAAGGGACGGAACAGGGGATGTCCCCAGGGATGATACAAAGGACGGAACAGGGGATGCCCCCAGGGATGATACAAGGGACGGAACAGGGGATGCCCACAGGGATGATATAATGGACGGAACAGGGGATGTCCCCAGGGATGATACAAAGGACGGAACATCCGCCCTTAACGGCATAACCTGTGTGGGCAGCCTTTCAGCTCTTGGGAAGAAGCTGGACCTTCTCATTTTAGCGGTGGGGGCAGCCCATTTACCTGACCTGGTGGATGACATCATTGAATTTGACCTGGCTTTCAGTGTCATGCTTATTTCAGGGGGCATGGGCGAGACCAGCGGCAGCAAAGAGATGGCATCCCGTATCATGGCCAGGATCGACAATGCACACGCTGCCCCGGGGGGTGGACCCATCTTTCTCGGTGCCAACTGCATGGGTGTTATCTCAAATCCCGGCGGTTATGACACATGGTTCATTCCCGAAGAGAAGCTTCCCAAGATACGCAGTGAAATTTGCCACAGGTCTGCCCTCATAAGCCAGAGCGGTGCCTTCATGCTCCACAGGATACATCAGTGTCCCGAGCTGAAACCCGCGTACATGATCTCCATGGGCAACCAGAACGATCTTACCCTGGGGGATATGCTCCACTACTTCAAAAAATCGGACAATGTCGATGTGATTGGTGTGTATGCCGAAGGTTTTAATTGCCTTGACGGTCTATGGTTTTGTAAAGCTGTAAGGGAAGCCATACTTGCAGGAAAGGAGGTTGTCTTTTACAAGGCGGGCAGAACAGTGGAGGGGAAAGCCGCCACAAGCAGTCACACCGCATCCCTGGCAGGGGATTACATGGTGTGCGAAAGCTGTGTTAAGCAGGCCGGTGCCATTGTGGCCAGAAGTTTTTCCGAATTCCAGGATCTGCTCCTTCTTGCTGAAAATTTTCATGGAAAACCCATCAAGGGCAATCGTCTTGCAGGTTTGAGTGGAGCAGGCTTTGAAGCTGTGGGCATGGCAGACTCCATTCGATGTGATGATTTCAGGATGGAACTTGCCCCCCTTGAAACAGAGACAAGATTCCTCATAGGCAAGATTCTGAAGGAGAAAAATCTCCAGGAACTTGTCACCATCTCCAATCCCTTGGACATAAATCCGGCAGCAGATGATGATGCCCATGCCAGGCTGATCCGGGTACTTGCAGATGACCCCAATGTGGATGCCGTTGTGGTGAGTCTCAGTCCCATGTCCCCGGCCACAAGAACCCTTGAGTTCACTAAAATCAAAAATCTTGACATCAATGGTTACATGCCCGTGGATTCCAGTAAAATTATGCCCTTGAATGCCAATGAAATTATGCCCGCGGATTCCAATGAAATTATGCCCTTGAATGCCAATGAAATTATGCCCGTGGATTCCAATGAAATTCTTCCCGTGGATTCCAATGAAATTATGTCCGTGGATTCCAATGAAATTCTTCCCGTGAATACTCCTCCACCTTTATCTCCCTACGACATGAACCATGAAATGAGCATTAAAAATCTGATGATGCAACTGGCAGGGGATGTGAAAAAACCCATTGTTGCCGTTGTGGACGGCGGAAGACTCTATGATCCCCTGCGGGATGCCCTCATGGACAAGGGTATCCCGGTATTCAATGTGTGTGACAGGGCAGTTGCCGCACTCTCCCTTTATATCCAGGGAAGACTTGCCGCGGATTGCATCCGTGCCGGCTGCTGAAACCATGATATAGACTTCCAGAATAATATTTCAGCAAATCCGTTCTTCAGGGCAGCCACTAACAATTATCAGTTTACACTCTTAAGGGCAGCCCCAAGGGACTTCCCCCTACAGTAAGGTTGCCAATTTCACTATCTGGAAACCTATATATTACTGATTTGGTTATTATGAGCAATGATCTGGGCAAGTTTCTGCACAAGTTCTTTGGTTCCCATGCCTGTGGCAGCCGAGATCGTCATGATTTCAGAAGGGGGTGGCAGGCGGTTTGGGAAATCTGATGAAGAGTTAATTTCAGTATAGGCCTGCTTGAAAACATCTGCCCTGTGGCCAGTGCCGGTCAGATCCATTTTGTTCAGGACAACCAACTGTTTTTTTCTTGCAAGCTTGGGACTGTACATGGAAATTTCGCGATTGACCAGGTTGAATGCCTCCAGGGGGGAGAGGGGATCAATCATAGATGCATCAATGATGTGTACCAGGATACCAGTTCGTTCCACATGCTTAAGGAACTGAATACCAAGTCCTGTACCTTCATGGGCACCTTCTATAAGGCCGGGAATATCAGCGACGGCAAAGGGTTCGCCAAATTGGGGCTGTACCATTCCCAGGGAGGGTGTGAGTGTGGTAAATGGGTAGTCTGCAATTTTAGGGCGGGCTGATGATATTGCAGAGATAAGTGTTGACTTTCCGGCATTGGGAAGACCTATAAGTCCTGCATCTGCAAGGAGTTTCAGTTCCAGCTTCAGCTTGAGTTCCATGCCTGGCATGCCAGGTTGGGCAAATCTTGGAGCCCTGTTAGTGGATGTGGCAAAGTGTTTGTTGCCCTTGCCTCCCCGGCCGCCCCGGGCCGCCTTGAACTCATCATCGGCACGGGTCATATCCGCTATCAGCTCTCCGGTACCGGCATTGGTAATCAGGGTTCCCGGAGGAACTTCCACAATTCTGTCGTCACCGTTTCTGCCGTGACGCTGATTGCCCTGGCCAGGCAGACCGTTGGAAGCTTTGATCATTTTTTGACGACGAAGGTCAAACAGGGTCCGTTTGGATGAGGATGTTCTGAAAATTACACTTCCGCCATCCCCACCATCTCCCCCGTCGGGCCCTCCGCGTTCAATGAATCGTTCCCTCCGGAAACTTACACAGCCAGCACCGCCCTTGCCGGAGGTAACGGTAATAATAGCTTCATCTATGAATTTCACGCTGCATAAACTGCAACTCTTTTTCCGTTGCGGCCTTTCCTCTCATAGGATACCTTGCCGTCAATCAGTGAAAAGAGAGTATAATCTTTTCCCATGCCCACATTCTGGCCGGGATGAATTTTGGTACCAAGCTGCCGTACCAGGATGTTGCCGGCAACAACACTTTCTCCGCCATATTTTTTGATACCCCGGCGCTGGGCATTTGAATCGCGGCCGTTCTTTGAACTTCCGCCTGCTTTTTTATGTGCCATGATTTCAATCTCCTTATGACTGGCTTCCCATAATGTCTCTTTTGAGTTAGATTGTTATGGAATTAATTTTAACGGCAGTATAATGCTGTCTGTGTCCTCTCATCTTTCTATAGCCTTTGCGTCTCTTGTATTTGAAAACCAGAACTTTTTTTTCCCTTGCCTGGTCCATGATCTGCCCTTTTACAACGGCATCGTTAACAACAGGGGTTCCAATTTTGATATTCTCTCCATCGGAATAGAGAAGGACATCGTTGAATTGAATCTCTGAGCCAGCCTCTCCTTCGAGTTTTTCAACATGCAGGGTGTCACCCTCCTGCACCTTGTACTGCTTCCCGCCGGTTTTTATTACAGCATACATTTATAAACATCTCCTTGAAAATAGGCATTGATCATCGTTTGGTCCAATCCGTAGGCAGATTTAATCCGTAGGCAGATTTCATATCTGTCCCCAAAATCGGGCGGGTATGGAACCTGCCCCTACAATTTTGGTCGAAATGATGATGATGGCCTTAAAATATATGATCACGTTGAACCAAGTGAAATTTAAAATCCTGAAATACTATGATGAATCCTTTTTTTTGTCAAGGCAAAAGTATAATATATAAAACGAAAAAAGCACCGGCAAGGACTCATCCTTACAGGTGCTTATATTCAATGGCGGGAGCGACGAGACTCGAACTCGCGGCCTCCTGCGTGACAGGCAGGCGTTCTAACCAACTGAACTACGCCCCCGCATAAAAAATATATTAAAAACAATAGATGCCGTTGCTAAAGGCAGTCATAGAATCATGTACAGGAAAATCCCGTTCCCTTGCGGGCGGGGGTCGTTAACAATACCATCATGGACTATCCATAAATATCATTGCGATTATCCATGAATATTATCATGTTTTGAGTGGTGGGCGAAACAGGGCTCGAACCTGTGACTTCAACCTTGTAAGGGTTGCACTCTACCAACTGAGTTATTCGCCCCGACTTCATTAAGCAATGGATGAAGACGTTTATCAGTATTCCGGGGTGGTGTCAATAAAAAAATATATGGATAAAAAAATATACGGATAAAAAATATATGGATAAAAAATATGGCATCCTTCATATCAGATTAAAGTAGTTTACACTTCTTGTCTGGAGTAGAGACGCAATGCATTGCGTCTCTAGGGCTGGGTTATTTTGCCATTGGAAAAGTGTGAACCGGCAAATGAAGGATGCCAAAAATATGTGGATAAAAAAATATGTGGAACTATTATATTTCAGTTCGGTTCTTAAAACAGAAGCAGCTTGGCCTGGGGAATCAAGTTGTTAGGCAATAATGACGGTTGCAATCCTTAGATAATGGCTGGAGAGAGTGCTGTTTCAAGAACTTCTTCCATGCTCTCCACAAAAAAAATATCAAGCTCTTTCTGGATTGATTCGGGCAGTTCGGAGATATCTTTTTCATTATCCCTTGAGATTATAACCTGGGAGATGCCGCAGGCATGGGCGGCAATAAGTTTTTCCTTCAAGCCCCCCACCGGAATGACCCTGCCTCTAAGGGTGATTTCTCCGGTCATGGCCGTTTTTCTTCTTACAGCCCTTCCTGTCAGGGCAGATACCACTGCGGTACACATGGCTATGCCGGCCGAAGGCCCGTCCTTGGGGATGGCACCTTCGGGAACATGAATATGGATGTCGATATCTTTATAAAAATCCTCTTTTATGCCAAGCTTGCCCGAGCGGGACCGGACATAGCTTACAGCAGCTCCGGCAGACTCTTTCATTACATCTCCAAGCTTCCCGGTAACTGAAACAGCACCTTTACCTGGCATGGTGACTGTTTCGATGGTTAGAAGTTCTCCACCTGCCTGGGTCCAGGCAAGGCCATTGACAATACCCACCCGATCTTCCTTTTCAAGGATTCCGTTTCTAAAACGGGGTTTCCCAAGGTAACCAAAAAGAGATTCTGCCGATATGTGGTACTGTTTATACTCCCCTGTCTTTACAATTTTCCTGGCAACCTTTCGCAGAACAGAGGATATCTCCCTCTCTAAGTTTCTGACTCCAGCTTCCCTTGTATATTTTCTGATAATCTCAAGAACTCCATCTTCGGAAAACGAGATCAGGTCATCTTTCAGTCCATTCTGTTCCAGTTGCCTGGGAATAAGGTATCCCTGGGCAATCTGTTTTTTTTCGTATTCAGTGTAGCCGGCAATTCTTATGACCTCCATTCTGTCCTGGAGGGGGGCGGGAATGTCATGCAGGGTATTGGCGGTGGTAATGAAGAGAATATCCGAGAGATCGTACTCAATATCAAGATAGTGATCACTGAAGGTCTGGTTCTGTTCAGGATCCAGCACTTCAAGCAGTGCGGATGAAGGGTCTCCCCGGAAATCGGTACTCATTTTGTCAACTTCATCAAGGCAGAATACAGGATTGCTGTATCCGGTCTTTCTGAGGGTCTGTATAATTTTTCCCGGCATGGCACCTATATAGGTTCTTCTGTGACCCCGGATTTCAGCTTCGTCCCTCACTCCTCCAAGGGATATTCTGGCAAAGGTACGTCCCATGGCCCTGGCAACGGAACGGGCAAGGGAGGTCTTTCCCACCCCGGGGGGGCCTACAAGGCATAGAATAGGACCCCGTATTTTTTTTACCAGTGCCTGAACTGCAAGGTACTCCAGAATCCGTTCCTTGGGCTTTTCAAGACCGTAGTGGTCGCTCTCAAGGATGGATTCAGCGTCGTCAATATCAATCTTTTTTCTGCTTTTCCTGTACCAGGGAAGGGCGAGAATGCACTCAATGTAATTTCGTACCACGGTTGCCTCGGAAGACATGGGAGACATCTTTTTGAATTTTTCAAGTTCGGTTCTTACAACAGAAGCAGCTTCCCTGGGAAGTCTCTTCTTTTTTATCTTTTTTTCAAGCTCCTTGTACTCCTCGGAGGTTTCAGCATCATTTTCATCCTCTCCCATCTCCTTGCGGATGGCCTTCATCTGTTCCGAAAGATAGTGACGTTTGTTGAGTCTCTCCATCTGATCCTTTACCCTTCCCTTGATTTTTTGGGACATGGCAAAGACCTCCCTTTCCTCTTCAATGAGTTTCAGGAGAAGGAGAAAACGATCTTCAATGGAGGATGTTTCCAGAAGCATCTGTTTGTCTTTGAGCTTAAAAGGCATATGTGATGCAATGATATCCACATATTTTGAGTGTTCGTGGGCTATTGTCCCAAGGTTCCGGAGAAGGTTTTTGGGGATTGATCCCGATTCCCTGGCATACTTTTCAAACTCTTCGGTAACGGTTCTTATGGCGGCTTCTGCCCTGGATATGTCTGGGATGAACTGTTCGTCAGGAAGGGGAATAAATTTCACCGTGGCATAATCTTCATGTTCATATCCATGGATACTTCTGATTTTACCCCTTCTAAGTCCCTCCACCAGGGCTTTTACAGTTCCGTCCGGAAGTTTGAGAAGCTGGGTGATCAAGGCTTCTGTTCCAGTGTGATACAGATCCGATATTGTGGGTTTTACCGCATCCGGGCGGCTCTGGGTTACGAGGAAAACACGCTTGTCTCCGGCCATGGCCCGGGAGAGGGCCTTGACCGACTTGCTTCTGCCCACAAAGACAGGCACACTGATGTGGGGAAAAAGAACAATATCCCGTAGGGGGAGCATGGGCAGCTCCTCACAAAGATCGTCAAGATCATCGGAATGAAAAAATTTTGATATGTTGATCATATTTTTAGAACCTGCTGCTCTGTCACCGGCCTTATTTTGTTCAAATCGGCGGTTCTGTTCCTTTCTTCTTAGTCACTCTTGCTCATTTGAGCTTGAGAGATGAAAAATTCCTGCTTCGTAGAGTCTGCCCGAATTAACTGCTTAGGTCTCATTGCCTCTCCACAGGCTTAAAATTCCGTCTAACCGACGGTATTGTTATTGGTTACGCTCTCCTTTAATCCGTGCCGGACAAAACCCGACATTTGCATAGAGAGGGGAAGTATCAAGCCTGTTTTTTACTCTGTTCGAAAAGCAGAATGGGCTTTTCATGGTTCAAAACCACCTCTTCTCCCACAATGCACTCCTTGACATCGGCAATGGAGGGCAGCTCATACATTATATCAAGCATGGTCTCTTCCATGATGGCCCTTAGACCCCTGGCCCCGGATTTCCTTGTGACGGCCTCCTTGGCCATGGCCACTATTGCCTCATCCGTAAACTTAAGGATGATACCCTCAAATTCAAAAAGACGCTGATACTGTTTAATCAGGGCATTCTTTGGTTCCGTTAATATTTTAATGAGGGACTCTTCGTTGAGTTCCCCAAGGGATGTGACCACGGGAAGGCGGCCCAGGAATTCCGGTATAAGGCCGAACCTGATCAGATCCTCGGGCCTGAGCTGCTCAAGAAGCTCTCCTATGTTCATCTCTTTTTTGCTGGGAAGTTTTGCCCCGAATCCCATGGTTTTTGACTGAAGCCTTCTCTGTACTACCTTTTCAAGGCCGGTAAAGGTTCCTCCGCAGATAAAGAGGATGTTGGATGTATCCACCTTGACAAAATCCTGTTGGGGATGTTTGCGTCCCCCCTTGGGGGGAATACTTGCGGTGGTTCCTTCAATGATCTTCAAGAGGGCCTGCTGCACACCCTCTCCCGAGACATCCCTTGTGATGGAGGGGTTGTCACCGCGTTGGGATATTTTATCAATCTCGTCAATATAAATAATACCCCTCTGGGCCTTGGGTATATCATAGTCGGCATTTTGAACCAGGGAGAGAATTATGTTCTCCACATCCTCCCCAACATAACCGGCTTCGGTGAGACTTGTGGCATCGGCAATGGTAAAGGGGACATCAAGAAATTTTGCCAGGGTCTGGGCCAGCAGGGTTTTGCCGCAGCCCGTGGGCCCTATGAGGAGGATATTGCTTTTTTGTATCTCCACATCATCTCTGGAAATATCGGAATCAAGGCGTTTATAGTGATTGTAAACCGCCACCGAGAGAACTTTTTTGGCCTGATCCTGTTCTATCACATATGAGTCAAGCACCTCTTTTATCTCTTTGGGTGTAAGGACTCCCTGGGGGCCGCCCATAAAGCTCTTTTCGTTTTTTTCCTCATCTTCGATGATCTCATCGCATAGACCCACACACTCATTGCATATGAAAACACTTGGACCGGCAATGAGCTTTTTCACCTCTTTCTGGCTTTTACCACAGAATGAACAGAAATACTGATCATCATCTTTTTTTTTCCGGGCCATATCATCCCTCCTTGGAAGACTCTTTTACATCCTCTCTGTCGGCCACCACACGATCAATGAGTCCATAGGAAAGGGCCTCTTCTCCGGACATGAAAAAATCCCGATCCGTATCTTTTGAAATTTTTTCAATATCCTGATTCGTATGTTCCGAGAGGATGGTGTTGAGCAAATCTTTCATTCTGAGAATTTCGGTGGCCTGTATTTTGATATCCGAAGCCTGTCCCTGGGCTCCCCCCAGGGGCTGATGGATCATTATCCTTGAGTTGGGAAGGGAGAATCTTTTCCCCCTGGCCCCTGCGGCAAGCAGCAGTGCCCCCATGCTGGCGGCCTGGCCCACACAAACCGTTGACACATCAGGTTTTATGTACTGCATTGTGTCGTAAATTGCGAGTCCTGCGGTCACTGAGCCCCCGGGGGAGTTGATGTAAAAATTAATATCTTTTTCCGGATCTTCCGATTCAAGGAAAAGAAGCTGGGCCACAATAAGATTTGAGATTTCATCATTGACGGCTGACCCAAGAAAGATAATGCGATCCTTCAAGAGTCTTGAATATATGTCATAAGCACGTTCACCGCGGTTGGTCTGTTCTACGACCATTGGTATTAAAGGCACCTTGATAAACTCCTTTAAATATTAAAAGTGGTGTAAAATCACTATTCCTCCCAAGGGGCAGGGATAGTTCACATCTTGTCGGTTTCCGGAGGCTGGATATTTTCAGACACGACTTCAGGCTCCACTTCAATCACACTGCTTTTTTCCATAATAAGGTTTATGGCCTCTTTTTCAAGCTCGTAATATTTAATGGTTTCCAGTTTCTCCGGGGACTCTTGCAGAATTTTGCCGAGGTCATCAAGGGATATTCCCATCATAAGGGCGGATCTCCTGAGCAGGGAATCCGTCTCTTCATCGGTGAGTTCTATTTTTTCCTGTTCTATGATTTTTCTAAGAAGAGCATGGCGCTTTGCCTGCTTTTGGGCAATCTCCCGGGAATTTTTTCGGATATCTTCATCGGAGTAGCCTATTTTCGAGCGCATTTCAGGGGTTATATTGCTCTGGGCAAATCGCTGATCCGTATCCCTTACGATACTGTCAAGCTCCAGGTCTATAAGGGTTTCCGGAACTTCAAAGGGATATTTTTCAAGAAGCCGCAGAAAAATCTGCTCACTTAGTTCATGGTGGATCCGCATGTCGATTCCATCCTGGAGATTGTTGGCAATGACGGCCCTAACCTCGTCAAGGGTGTTGAAATCGCCCATTTTCTTTGCCAGGTCATCATCAAGCCGGGGCAGCACAAGCTCCTGGACTTCTTTTAAAGACAATTTGTAGGTAACTGTTTTGCCTGCCAGCTCCTGGTTGGGATCATTGTCCGGATAGACAACATCAAACTCCAGCTCCTGGGGAGGGACGGCACCCACAAGTTTTCCGGAGAACTCCTCCGGCATATCTTTGGCACCTATGGCCATTACATGGTTTTCAACCTTTGGAGCAGCGTCCAGAGGCTCTCCATCCACAAAGCCCTGGTAGTCGATCATGACAAAATCAGAACTCTTTACTGGTCTCTCTTCGCTCACTCTCTCCCTGGTTCCAAAACTTCGCCGGACCATCTCCAGTTGGGCATCAATTTCTGCATCTGTGACCTGATACATATTTTTTTTCAATTCAAGTCCATGAAAATCAATGTTTTCAATTTCAGGTCTGATATCCACCTCAAAATCGACGATAAAATCGTTGTCCTTCTCCACCATGGGATTTTCAGGTGTGAAAAGAGGTGTTCCTATTGCCTGGATATTATCCTTTTCAATGGTTTCGGCAAAGGCATCCCTGATAAATTTATTTGACACATCGGCATTTATATCTTTACCGAATCGGCTTTCGAGAACTGTCCTGGGAATTTTTCCCTTTCTGAACCCTTTAATGGAAGCTGTTTTGTTCACTTCCCGATAGGCATTGTTCAAAGCTTTATTGACATCTGCTGCGGGAATTTCAAAATGTACCTTTTTTCTTACACTGGTTATATCTTCTATGTTTGCCTGCATTATTTACCTTTCTGTAGTCAAAAAAAATCTCAATTATCACTCTTCAAGGGCCGGAATATCATTATTTAACAGCAGGCCCTGATGGTCTATTCAAGAATTCATTAATATGCTCCCTGGTCAACCTGGGCTTTTAAAAACCCCTGAGTCTCGTAGCTCAGGGGTAGTTGACTCCATAGACAGAGATCACTGCCCTGGTGCAATAGCGTCCATGGGCCGTCATGACTGCCTGTTTCCACCACCAAAATAAAGTGAACTAAGTTAATCCCTATCCTCAAAAGAGTCAAGAAAATTGAAAAAAGATTTTATTTCAACATGTTGGTCTGTTCTGAATCCCAGGTTTTTTTTACTGCCTTTACCGGTGTTTTTTTCGGCATCCTTGACCTTTAGCCGAATTTATTTTACACTCCATTGTCGTCAATAATTGGGACTCTTTTTGGGTAGTGTTGTGTAAGTATCCCCGATTTCTTTACTGTGGAAACTGATACATTATTTCCATAACCAGGGGTGGCCGAACCCCGACCATGAAGGTTTAATCATTAATATAATACCGACTATGTCACTCATCAAGAGTTGTAAGTTCTCATATTCCACACCACATATTGTGATTATATATTGCATTATGGTACTATCAGCAGTGGCCAGTGGGAGAACTTATCACTCACGAGGTCAGTCAGAAGGATACGAATATGGAAACCATGCAATATCTTGTAATTCAAGGCCACACGAGTGAATTTCCCGAACCCATTACCCTTGAGAAAGGTACTCCTCTTACTGTGGGTGAGAGATATGAAGGTACAGAGGGCTGGGAAAACTGGGTATTCTGTGAATCACCTGGACAAAAAGGGGGCTGGGTTCCATCACAGATTATCGAGATCATCACAGACAACGCTGCCCGTGCCCGTGAAGACTACACGGCAAGAGAACTAAATGTGCGAGAAGGGGAGCTTCTGCTTGGAAAAAAAATGCTGAACGGTTGGGTTTGGTGTGAAAAATCAGGTGGTTCCGATTCGGGCTGGGTGCCGCTTGAAAATCTACAAGAGGTGCAGCGTTGAATCCCATCAAGTTGCCACGGGCTAACAAGATGCTCAATATTGAAAACAAATGACTTAATACTTTAACGGAATTGTCATGAAAGCTATAGCCCTAATAAAAATTAAGGATTTAATGACATATGCCGTTGAGATTTGAATGGGATCCCCAAAAAGCTGAAAAGAATATTGAAAAACATGGAATTTCATTTGGCGAAGCAGCGACAGTCTTTTCCGACCCTTTGTCAATGACTTATGATGATCCTGACCACTCATATGGAGAAAATAGGCACATAATAATTGGATTATCATCTTTTGGTGAATTATTATTTGTTTCTCATCTCGAAGGATATGATACAATAAGGATTATTAGTGCAAGACGATTGAATCGAAAAGAAAGGAAACGGTATGAACAACAATACATACAATGAAATGGATGATGAACTTCGTCCCGAGTATGATATATCACAATTAAAAGGTGGAATTAGAGGGAAATATGCTCAGAGATATAAAGAAGGAACGAACCAAATTCTTTTAGCACCTGATGTTGCTGAAATTTTTAAAGACAATGAGTCCGTAAATGAGGCATTAAGATTATTAATTAAAATCGCTGGAGAAAAATACTCAAAGACCCCTCAACAACTCGCTCAAGCCGGTGCGACCTGAATTCATTGATATTATTGATAATTGCTAACGCAAATCATCCTATTGTATTACCAATACTTTCTTACCTTGGCATGCATTACTGGTAACGGTTTTGTATGAAGCCCAGGGGACAATGGAATCCTTTGCCTAAAGTCTTGGAGAGGAAACCGTGAGACAACCTCAACTCTGATACCATCATATAACGGCCATGGCGGCATTACCGCCACAATCGAAGCATGAAAGTCCCGGGAAGCTTAAAATATTAGGGACTTTCATATAAAAAAAGAGGCTTAGATAATTGTCACTTTATTATAACAGAACCTTCCGGTGGGGAATTTTTGCAGCTTTTATTCTCTTCACAGGGCTTATGGCATCCAGGATTATCTTTTTTGACGGCACTTTCAAGCAGTCAGCCCCGTCCAAATGGCAGAGCAAACCCCTTAAAACAGGTGAATCCTGGATGAATATTTTCCAGGACGGAAAAAAGATAGGTTATGTCCGCCGTATGATTGCATCCCAGGGCCAGGGCTATAAAATTGATGAAGAGACTATCATGAATATCAACACCATGGGAATGGTTCATAATCTCAGGGTCATATCCGTAAGCACCACTGATATGGATTTTGCCTTCAGAACCTTCCGTTTTGAAGTTGCTTCGGGCAGCTTCAATTTTAAGATACAGGGCAGAATAAAGGAGGGGATTCTGTATCTGGATCATGACGGGGGTACTGTGGAAATTCCCCTGGAGAACCGCCCCTACCTCATATCCGGCATCATGCAGGCTGTTGTTGCATCGGGACTCCAGGAAGATAACGAAATGATACTCTTCATATTTGATCCATCAACCCTTGGCCAGGCTCCGGCGGCAATTAAAATGGGAGGCCTGGAGATGGTCACATACCAGGGTTCCCTGGTTGAGGCCAGAAAGGTCACACTGGAGTTCAAGGGAACCAGGCAGCATGCCTGGATAAATGAGGTCGGAGAGGTTATCCGGGAGGAGGGTCTGCTTGGCATCACTCTTTTCAGGACAGATCGCCGGGGTGCCCTGGAGGGCCTTTCTCCCGGGGCAGGGGATGATATTACAAGGCTTGCATCCATACCCTCCAACAGAATTTTTGAGAATCCGGAACTGCTGGACCGCCTTATGGTCAGAGTCAAATTTTCCGGAAAGGAAGATGTCACCGGCAAAGAAGATGTCACCGGCAGGGATTATGTTATCGACAGGGATGATGCCACCGGCAACGGGAAAGTCACTCCCCTGGACAGAACAAAATATCCGCCGCACCCCCTGGACCAGGGGCGTCAGAGATGGAAAAATGGAATTGTCACCATTGAAAAAGAGTCCCTTACACCCTTTAGGGCATCCCTTGAAGCCTTTAAGCCGGGCATATCTGATTCATCCGGCAGGAAATTCTCCGGGCCATTGTCTGGTTCCTGGTTTCAGAAAATGACCCGGGAAATCGACCGTCGATACAAAGCTCCTGCACCCTTCATTCAATCGGGGGATCCGAGAATTAAATATCTTGCCGGACGGATTGCAGTTCCCGATGACACTCCCCTTGAAACTGTTGAAAAAATTGTGGCATGGATACAAAAAAATATAAAGCGACGGCCGGTACTATCCCTTCCCAATGCCCTTTCTACACTGGAAAATCGTATGGGGGACTGCAATGAACATGCCGCACTTATGGCTGCCCTGTGCCGTGCTGCGGGGATTCCGGCCGGGATCGAAACCGGCCTTGTCTATATTGACGGCCGTTTTTACTACCATGCCTGGAATCTGGTTTTTATCGGAGAGTGGATCACTGTGGATGCACTCTTCAATCAGATTCCCGCGGATGTCACCCATATTGCTTTTGCATCGGGGGGTTCGGAAAGTCAGCTCGATGTTATAGGCCTCATAGGAAACCTGGAGATTGAAATAGTTGATTGAGATAAAAAATCTTACAAAAAAATATGGAAAAATTACAGCAGTGGATAGACTGAATCTGTCCGTTGACCGGGGAGAGATATTTGGATTTATAGGACCCAACGGTGCCGGAAAAACCACCACAATAAGCATGATGGCCGGACTTCTTGCACCCACGTCGGGCAGCATAAAAGTGTGCGGCATCGACATGCTTCTCCATCCCCGCCTTGCAAAGCAGAAGATCGGCTATATACCGGATAGACCCTATATCTACGAAAAACTCACGGCCATGGAGTTTTTGAAATTTACTGCTGATATGTTCAAAATGGATTCAAGGAATTTTGAGACCAGGGCAGAGGCTGAACTCATCCGTTTCTCACTGATTGACTGGGCTGACGAACTCATAGAATCCTTCTCCCACGGCATGAAACAGCGGCTTATAATGTGTGCCGCCCTGATCCATGATCCCGAGGTTGTGGTGGTGGATGAGCCCATGGTGGGGCTTGATCCTTCGGCCATAAGAATGGTCAGGCTTCTTTTGAAGGAACTGGCAGCTTCGGGCACAACGGTTTTTATGTCCACCCATACCCTTTACATAGCCCAGGATCTTTGTGACCAGATTGGGGTGATTCATAAGGGCCGGCTCATTGCCCGGGGAACAGTGGAAGAACTCAAACAGAGGGCCCGGGTAGAAAAGGCTGATCTGGAGCAGGTTTTTATGATTTTAATTGAGAATGGAGAATTGAGAATTGAGAGTTGAGAATTGAGAATTGAGAATTGAGAGTTGAGAATTGAGAATTGAGAATGGAGAATAGGGAGTTGGGAATTTAGAATGGAGAATGGAGAATGGAGAATGGAGAATGAAGAGTTGAGAATAGGGAGTGGAGAACTGGGAAT
>JADGBO010000009.1:0-9771 GCA_015231465.1 Desulfamplus sp. | reverse complement strand
GGGAGTGAAGAACTGAGAGTGGAGAATTGAGAGTTGGGAGTGGAGAGTTGAATGAAACATATTAAAGCCCTTTTAATGCCACGTTTTCAGGCAATGTACAATCAGGCACGACACCCGTCAAAACAGAAAGGGAGCATGAAGCTGGTTATGCTTTCATCCCTTGGTATCCTGTTCTGGGCAGGGAGTTTCTATATCTCAATACGGGTGCTGAAATATTTCAGCAACATTGAAGACCTGGGCAACATCCTTGCCTGGAAGCTCCTCTCCATGGTCATCATCACAATATTTTCACTTCTTATTTTCAGCAGCATACTCAACTCCCTTTCAAAGCTCTATCTTGCCAGGGATTTAAAACTTGTTCACTCCATGCCGGTGGACAGTTACAAGATATTTTTTGCCCGCTGGCTTGAGACAACCTTTGACAGTTCCTGGATGGTGATTCTATACACACTTCCCATATTTGTGGCCTACGGCTGGATTCATGCATCTGGTATATTTTTCTATCCGGTCATGATTATGGCACTGATATTTCTGGCCTTTGCAGCCTCGGCCCTGGGTGCCCCGGTGGTTATGGCGGCAGTGGTTCTGGTTCCGGCAAGCCGAATCCGCACAATATTTATATTCCTTGGTCTGGCTCTTTTCATAATGATATATATTGCATTGAGGGTTTTAAGGCCGGAACGAATGGTTGATCCCGAGGTTTTTTCAGCTACTCTTTTCTATATAAAATCCATCTCCACACCCTCCTCTCCCTTTCTGCCCAGTACCTGGTGCTATGATGCCATGATGGCAGCCCTGAAAGGTTCGGCATGGAGTTCCTGTTTTCACCTGGTGCTGGCAATGAGTTTCACAGTTTTCATGGGGTTTGTCATTTTATTTGTGGCTGAAAAAATTTACTTTGAAGGTGTCTCAAGGGCACAGACTTCGGCAGCAAGGCTTTTTACGGAAAGAAGGTTGGAATTTCCGGTTTTACGAAAACTCTCGGGCCCTTTACGTGCCCTTGTGAATAAGGAGATAAAATCTTTTTTCAGGGATCAGACCCAGTGGTCACAACTCTTTTTGATTGCCGCCTTGATAGCTATTTACTTATATAATTTTAAGGTTCTTCCCCTTGAAAGTTCGCCCATAAGAACCATCTACCTACAGAACATACTCTCTTTTCTCAACATGGGACTGGCATTTTTTGTTCTGACAGCCATCACAGGACGGTTCGCCTTTCCGGCAGTCAGCATGGAAGGAGAGGCCATATGGCTCATTCGATCGGCCCCCATCTCCCTTGGTAATTATTTGTGGATCAAATATACCATATATCTGGTTCCCCTTTTCATAATGACCCTCATACTGATGGTAAGCACAAACCTTCTTTTACATGCAGCACCTTTTATGATGGTCCTCTCCTGCATCAACACGTTATTGGTGGTGCCCGGGGTGCTATCCCTGGGCATTGGATTTGGTGCGGCCTTTCCTGATTTCAAATCGGAAAATCCCTCCCAGACAATTACAGGCTACGGAGGGATTCTGTTCATGATTTCAAGTGCCGCATTCATTGGCATTGTCATCGTTCTCCAGGCATGGCCGGTTTACAGGATACTCTATTCACAATTTAAATCCCGGCCGTTTACCTCCATGGATATGGCATGGACGACCATATCCTTTGGTCTGTCATTTCTAATATGCCTTGCCGCTGTGCTGGCACCTATGAGATATGGAGAGAAAAAATTGAGGCAGACTCTTTTTGAAATGGATTGAGGGGATAGCTCATTCAGACAAGACCTTGATCCAGCATGGCATCTGCGACCTTTACAAAGGCGGCGATATTTGCTCCGTTGACATAATTACCCCGGGTTCCATACTCCTCGGCAGCCTCCACACATGAACGATGGATACGCTTCATTATCTGTTTCAATTTGGAGTTCACTTCATCCCGGGACCACTTGATCCTCATGCTGTTCTGACTCATCTCAAGACCTGAAACTGCCACGCCTCCTGCATTGGCGGCCTTGCCCGGGCCGTACAGTATCTTTTTATCGATAAATAGATACACGCCTTCCGGAGTGGTGGGCATGTTGGCACCTTCACTTACGACATATACGCCGTTGTTGAGGAGATTTTCGGCATCCTTTAAATTTATTTCGTTCTGGGTGGCCGAGGGGAAGGCACACTCAGCCTTGTGATTCCACATGGGATTGTGGTCAAGGGTTGGGTCTATGGGGGTATATACCGCTTCGGGGTACTTCTCTATGTACTCGCTTATCCTGGCCCTTTTAACATTTTTGAGCATCATTACATGCTTGAGCTTATCCCTTGTCATTCCGGCTTCATCGTAAATATAACCCGAGGAGTCCGAGAATGTCAGTACTGCCGCTCCCAGTTCCATGAGTTTTTCAGCCGTGTACTGGGCAACATTGCCGGAGCCCGATATAAGGCATCTTTTACCTTCCAAGGTCTGGTTCCTGGAAGCGAGCATTTCTGCTGCAAAATAGACTGCACCGTAACCCGTGGCTTCGGGACGGATCAAACTGCCTCCCCAGTTGATGCTTTTACCGGTGAGAACACCTGAAAATTCATTCCTGATACGCTTGTATATGCCAAAAAGGTAGCCTATCTCCCGGCTTCCAACTCCGATATCACCTGCCGGCACATCTGTGTTGTGATCTATGTGTCGCTGGAGTTCCAGCATGAAACTCTGGCAAAAGCGCATCACCTCTCCGTCTGATTTCCCCTTGGGATCGAAATCGGATCCGCCTTTACCTCCCCCCATGGGAAGTGTTGTGAGGGCATTTTTAAATACCTGCTCAAATGCGAGAAATTTCAGTATGGAGAGGGTTACCGAGGGATGGAATCTCAATCCTCCCTTATAGGGGCCTATGGCACTGTTCATCTGCACCCTGAAACCTCGGTTTACATGTATGTCTCCCTTGTCATCCATCCAGGGTACACGAAAGGTGATGATTCGTTCTGGTTCGGCAATACGTTCAAGTATGGCAGCCTTTCGGTATTCGGGATTCCTCTCCATGACAGGTGCCACGGATTCAAATACCTCATGGACTGCCTGGAGAAACTCTTTTTCGTTGGGGTCTCTTGTGACGATTTTTTCATAGGCACGTCTGCTCATCCTGGTTGATCTCCTTTTTTAAAATTACTGCGGTTGATGTTCTGCCGTCTATTTTTATGACGGCAGGTATGGTTAATTTTATGTAGCGTAAAAAGCGGGTTTCGGTATGTGCCGGAAGGGTGTTCAGCCAATCCCAGTCTATGAAGCTGCCATCCTTTGCCGGCACTCCAAGGTAATTTATGCCAAGGGATGTGATGTTGTGGAAGAAGTGGCTTCCCTGGGAAGGATCGGCATTGAGTTTGTCTGATACGGTCTCTATGATGGTTCCCACATGGGTTATCTGGCTCCATTTGATGGGAATTCCCAGCCATGGGTCCGTGGTTCCCCATCGTCCCGGTCCGATGAGAAGATATTTCAGATGGGTATCTTCCCTTTTTAGTTCCCGCTTCTCCTTTATGAACATGACATTGATCTGTTCTATCTCCTTTGCAATCTCTATGGTTGCGGCATTGTCGAAGGTGTCCGGTTTTACGTAAATTATGTGGAATATCCGAGTTATCTGACTGCTTCCCATGGCCTTGTCCGAATAGCAGAATGCGGCTTTAACATCTTTGGGGCCTATCTCCACATCCATATTGTGTTGGGCCACCATCATGGGTCGTATCTGGAGCAGAGAGAAGTCGGGATTTTTGTCGTCAAAAAGATTCATGGCAAACTCTATTTCCACGGGACATCCCATGCTGGTTTTTCCGATTTCCAGGAGTCTGGAGATAATCTCTGCCAGGGGTACCTCCTTTAATTTCAGAACAGATGCAAAGGTGAGTACTGGATAGCCCTTTCTGGTGAAAAAATCCCGTATGCGGTTATCCTCGGGCATGTATGTACTTAGAAGCTTCTGGACCGGCCTGTGGTCCAGGGCATCATCCACGTCCAGCCGGCTCAGATTGAAATCGGTACATGTGATTGTTCCCTTAGACAGATTGTTTTTCCCATGTATATCTTTACCGTGGAAATACCCCTCGTTATTTTCATGATCGGGGGTGGCCAAAGTCCCATTCGTCCATGCGTGTTTACTGGTATTTTGTTCCAGGCGATCTTCCCCGGGAATATCCCCGGGGTTATTTTGCTGCATATCAGCTTCCCCGGGAATATCCCCGGAGTTGTTTTCCTTCATATCACCTTTCCCGGGAATATCTGTACTGATATGTTTCTTGGCATTGGGTTCCCCCGGAAGATATGAACCGGTATTTTTCCCCTGGAAAGAGAGATTTCCGTCAAGGTTCAGGGCATAGAAATACCGCTGGGCATTTTTTAAGATTGCCTCCACAGATGAAAACTGGGGAAGGAATTCAGGATATTTTGGTGAAAAACGCAGGGCAACTCCGCCGTCAACCACAATTTTTCCAAGCCCCAGGGCAATGTGGGCAACGCCCTCCTCGGGTTTCATGTATGAGACCGGATAAAAGTTCCAGGACTGGGCCACACCTGATATTGCCGGATAGAAGTGATCCTGGTTTTTGGTGCCGGAGAGCTGTTGGATAATTACGGCCATTTTATCCTCCTCGGGTCTGTAAACGGAATTCCTGGCAAGAAGCCGGGGCATCTCCTGGTAGATGGATGCATATACAAGTTTGACAGCTTCCACAAGCTGGGCCAGTCTCACCTTGATGTCAGGGTGGTTGTTGGGAAGCATGTAGGTGTTGTATGCACCTGCACTGGGCCGGTAGTGGGCATCCTCAAGTATGGCCGAGGATCGTACCGCAAGGGGATAGGTTACATGTTCAAGATAGGCTGCAAGGTCACCGGAGAGCCATTCCGGAAATCTCGATTTTCTGAAATGGTTTTTTATGTCCATGTCGCTTTTGATGTTTTTTAAAAACTCCCGGGTGTTGTTCAGGTGTTCGAAATCATCAAAGGCCTCGGTGGTAATGACCAGTATTTTGGGCAGGGATATGGTCACGGCGGGAAATCTGTCATGCAGGTCAGAGTATTCCCGGAAAAAATTGGAAATGAATGCCAATCCCCGGGCCTTTCCCCCCAGGGAGCCTCGGCCGATCTTCATGAAGTCGTTTTCAGGGTCAAAGGACTCCTTGATAAAATCGGTTATCAGGCCCTTTTGACGTACTTTGAGCTTGTCCCTGATCCGTTTTACAAAATAGAGCTTAATATCCTTAATATCCTTGAAATCTTCCAGTGTCAGGGGCCGCATCTCCAGTGCAAGATTCATCTCGAATCTTGCTATGAGCCATCTGGAAAAGTCGTTTCTTTTGACGTGGTATTCAATGGACTCATCCGGAATGGAGTGGAAAATGGCACCCATGCTTCTAAGGTTTGATGCCCTTCCAACAATGGTTCCGTCATTGAGTCTAAAGATGAAATCACCAAATCCCAGGTAATGAACCAGGAAGTTACGTATTTCGGCATGAAGGGTGGGGGCGCTCTTGTCCAGGAAAAAAGCGGACAGGGGGTCTGCAAGTTTTCTGTTGGCAGGCTCCGAGGAGAGCATCAAAAGGGGGATATCCGGCATCTCATTTTTGATTTTGGTGAGGAGCTTTACTCCTGCATGGGGATCGTCAATACCTTTTTGGGGAAAGCGTACATCCGATATGACACATAGAAGATAGCGGGAATATTTTTGGTAGAGGCTCCAGGCATCCTCATAATTTTCAGCAAGTAGTATCTTGGGGCGGGTACGCATCCTGAGAATTCTGTCCTTCTCATTGAGGGATTCGTCCATCACGGCCTGGGTCTGCATCACTATCTCTTTGTAAATATAGGGGAGGAGGGAAGAGATGTACAGGGGACTGTCTTCCACAAATATTATCACCCTGACATTTGCCGTTGCAGTGTCGTGATCTACGTTGAGGAAATCTTCCCGGTTCTTTACAATGGCCATGAGAAGATCTGTGTTGCCGCTCCATACAAAGGCCCTGTCTATGATGCTTCGGTCATGGCATTTATGATCCCCGAGAAGTTTTCCGGCATCATAGGCAAAATAATATACAGGCAGCTCCTTATAGACGGACTTGATTTCGGTACATAGGTCGTATGAGTCCATATCACTGATATGGGGCATGACAATGACAAT
This sequence comes from Desulfamplus sp., assembly GCA_015231465.1. Classification (GTDB taxonomy): domain Bacteria; phylum Desulfobacterota; class Desulfobacteria; order Desulfobacterales; family Desulfobacteraceae; genus Desulfamplus. Next base: position 3,628 of record JADGBO010000009.1, on the reverse strand, counting down.
GTCATATATTCTGTTGTCAAGCTGCTCAAAGGCCTCTACGCCGCTGGATACCCATGTGAGCCTTGGGGGTCTTGTGAGATTGAGTCCCCGGTACTCATGTATTATCCGTTCGGAGAGACGGCCGTCCTCCTGCATTATGAAGGCATCGTAGGGGCTGGAGACAAGAAGTATCTCATCCACCCTCATGGTCATAAGTTCATAGAATGATTTAATTTGATTCAAGAGACTACTTCCTTAGATTTATGGAACCTCGCCCTCCGGAAACCTCACCATGGAACCTCGCCCTCCGGAAACCTCACCATGGAACCTCACCCCCCCGGCCCCCTCTCCTTGGAAGGAGAGGGGGGAGAATGGTGCCTGTTTTGAGGGCAGCCACAGGGGGCTGCCCCTACAATATGGTTGCCAATTTCATTATCTGGAAAACTATATGTCCGATTTGAAGAGGGCAGCCACAGGGGGCTGCCCCTGCAATATGGTTGCCAATTTCATTATCTGGAAAACTATATGTCCGATTTGAAGAGGTCTTCGGTTCCGGTTACACTGTCTTCCGTGGGGGTATGTCGGTCAGGTACCGTACCATCCTTGAAGCACTCCAGAATGATCTCCCCGGAAGCATCAGATGGCAGAAGGCCGGTCCTGGCATCGACTTTGGCAAAAACAATCCCCTCGGGTACTGTAAAATTCTTTATGGGCCTGTCCTCCAGGGCCCCCTGCATATATTCAAGCCATATGGGACTTGCCGCCCTGGCTCCTGTCTCTCCCTTTCCAAGGGATATCTCCATGTCAAAACCAACCCATACACCTGTGGTATATTCGGGTGTATAACCGATAAAAAGTGCATCATGGAGGTTGTTGGTAGTGCCTGTTTTGCCTGCGACGGGCCGCCCAAGGGCTTTGACACGCCTTCCCGTACCCGATTTGACAACGCTCTCCATAAGACTTGTCATGATATAGGCGGTATCCCTGTCCAGTACCCTGGTGTGTCGAAGGCTGGATTGTTCAAGGGTTATGCCGTCCCTGTCCACAATTTTTGTGATGAAGACAGGCTCCACAAAATAGCCATCATTGGCAAAGACGGAATATGTGTTGACAAGTTCAAGAAGGGATATATTGAGGGCCCCCAGGGAGACCGAGAGATTTCTTCCTATGGGGGATTGGATTCCAAGTCTGTGTGCATAGTCGATGACATGGTCAATGCCGATATCCTGGACGATTTTAATGGTCACCACATTTCTCGATTTTGCAAGGGCTTCACGAAGCAGGGTGGGGCCATAGAATTCCTGGCTGTAGTTATGGGGTTTCCATAGCTCTTTGGATGAATCATCATAAACAATGGGCGAGTCTATAATGGTTGAAGCTGCTGTATAGCCCTTGTCAAGGGCCGCTGCAAAAATAACGGGCTTGAAGGCCGACCCGGGCTGTCTTCGGGACTGAATCGCACGGTTGAACTGACTGTTGGTGTAATCACGTCCTCCGATCATGGCTTTTACAATGCCTGTACCCACCTCAATGCTTAAAAGGGCAGCCTCCACATCGGGCTCCTGCTCCAGGGAGAAGTTCCATTTGCCGCTCTCGCCGTCCAGCTCCAAAGCCTTTACAAGTATCACATCCCCGACATGGAAAACCTGGGAGGGCCTTTGTATCTTTACTATGCCGAAGGCCACATCAGGATTGGGTTTTCTGGCCCAGTGAATATCTTTTACGTCAATGGTGCCGGTATGTCTGCCCACCAGGACCGTTGTCGATTTCGAGGTATCATCAACCTTGGATACAACACCTTCATAGATCATTCCCTCCCCAAGGGAAGGCAGCTCCCGGGCCTGATTTTCAAGATACTCGTCAATGTCCGGGGATGAGATATTTTTGACGGGCCCCCTGTATCCCTGGCGTTTGTCAAGGTCACCAAGGCCGTTTATCACGGCTTTTCTTGCAATCTTCTGCAGACCGATGTCAACCCCTGTGTGTATCTCCAAGCCATTGCGGTAGAGCATCTCCCCGCCATATTTTTCCAGGGCATAACGTCTCACATGCTCGGTGTAACAGGGAACGCTCTCCATGAACCAGTTTTTCCTGGGACGAATATCAAGGTTGGTATCCATAGCCTTGGATATCTCCCCCTGGGTGATATATCCGTCTTCATGCATACGGGTGAGTACATAGTGCTGCCGCCGGCGGGCACGCTCTTTATTACGGAAGGGGGAGTATCGGCTGGGGGCCTGGGGCAGGCCTGCGATCATGGAGCATTCCGCCAGATTCATATCCTTTGCATGCTTTCCAAAATAGTTCTGTGCAGCGGCTTCCACCCCATGGGCTCCGTGTCCCAGGTATATTTGGTTGAGATAGAGATAGAGAATCTCATCTTTGGTGAAATTTTTATCAATGCGATAGGCCAGTATGGCCTCTTTGAGTTTTCTTTCGTAGGTTCTCTCCGGTGTCAAAAAAAATGACTTGGTCACCTGCTGGGTGATGGTGCTGCCGCCCTGGACAATTGTCCCGGCCTGCAAATTTTTTATGAATGCTCTTACAATACCCATGGGATCGACACCGACATGCTCGCGAAAACGGGAATCTTCGGCAGCCACAAAGGCATTTTTCAAATTTTCCGGCATCTCGGAGAGGGGTATGAGAATCCTCCTCTCTTTGTAAAACTCCCCTATTTTGGTTCCGTCATCGGAAAAAACGGTACTCACAATGGAGGGTCTGTAGTCCCTGAGACTGTTTATCCTGGGAAGCTCCCCTGTAATTTTCCTGTAAACAAAAAAACCTGTGGCCGATCCGGTCACGAGAAGGAAAAGAGAGGAGACCATGGCCAATTTGAACCCCCAAATAAACAGCTTTGAAAGAAAACCTCCAAGGCCGTTTTTAATTCCTCCTGTATCGGTTTCAATTCCTTCCTGGCCAGTTTTAATTTTTCCACTTTTCCCTTTTGTCCTGCTGTATCCCATCTGCTCTTCAAGGGTTTCGTTTTTTGTACGCTCCTGTCTCTCCATATCTGCCTGCCTGAAGGTTGAAATGGCTTGGAACCAGATGCCATATATTTGTTTTTTTATATGAAAGTCCCCATATTTTAAGGGGCGTATGCAATACTCCCCTACTTTCATGCTTCGATTGTGGCGGTAATGCCGCCATGGTGGTTATATGAAAGTCCCCGCGGTTTCAGGACTTTCATAACCTCCCTTCTCCATGAATTGAGAGGGGGAGAATGGGTAAGTTATTTCGTGTTTATTCCTTAGTAGCAGATTAACCCATGCATGGCAAGTTCCTTGAGTCATGGAGATCATATGTTTCTTATCTTTCAAAAAAATTTCAGTTGAGAGAATTTGTACCATAAAATCAGGCTCAGAAAGGGTTTGACTAAAGAGGGATGGAAATTTATAATATTAATTTAAGTAAGTTTGGCATCCTTCATTTGCCGGTTTACACTTTTCCAATGGCAAAATAACCCAGCGGTAGAGACGCAATGCATTGAGTCTCTACTCCAGACAAGAAGTGTAAACTACTTTAGTATTCACTGATTTTCTTGAATATGGCCGATTTGTACATCAGTTGATAATTGACCTTGTATTAAAAATTAACTCAACAGAAGAGAAAAAATTCCTCAACTTGAGTTTTTAATGTGACAATAGTA
>JADGBO010000099.1:11454-11977 GCA_015231465.1 Desulfamplus sp. | reverse complement strand
TACAACCATCTTTGCCCCCCTTGACAGCCACAGATACCTTTAAAGCCTGAATTTTTAAACAGACTCTTACAAACCACAATTGATCATTGAGTCACATCATGATCATCAAAACAGAAAAAAGAACACGTATCACTTGATATAATTTAACAACATAATCAAAGTCAAGTGAAAATATAAAACATTATCACTACTTGATAACAACACGCGATGCAGCAGGCAACATGGGAAGTTGTAATTCATGGAGAGATTCTTATTGTTCATAATATTTGAGGTACCAGGAAACAAAGGCGCCCAGGCCATCCTGTATGGACGTATCGGGTATTAAGCCTGTTTTGCGAGTCAGTGCAGCAATGTCGGCATAGGTGACCGGAACATCACCTGGTTGCATGGGAAGAAAATTTTTCACTGCCTTTCTGCCAAGGAGATACTCAAGAGTTTCGATAAAGAGATTCAATTCCACAGGAGTATTGTTTCCTATGTTGTAAAGCTCATAAGGGGAATGGGAGTTGGATGCTGTTTGAAA
>JADGBO010000099.1:0-11382 GCA_015231465.1 Desulfamplus sp. | reverse complement strand
GGCTGTTTGGGAGTCGGAGGCTGTTTGGGAGTCGGAGGCTGTTTGGGAGTCGGAGGCTGTTTGGGAGTCGGAGGCTGTTTGGAAACTGGATGCAGATTGGGACAGGGGAGAGCAGACACCTGTATCTGGAGGGCCAAGGGATATGAGTTTAAGCATTGCCTTTACAATATCATCAATGAAGGTGAAATCCCTTTTCATGAGGCCATGATTGTAGACATCAATGGGTTTTCCCTCAAGAATTGCCCTGGTGAACTTGAAATAGGCCATGTCCGGACGTCCCCAGGGGCCATACACTGTGAAAAATCGCAGCCCTGTAACCGGAATGCCATAGAGGTGGCTGTACGCATGGGCCATGAGTTCATTGGATTTTTTGGTTGCAGCATAAAGGGATACCGGATAATCAACTTTATCTTCAATGGAAAAAGGCATTTTTCGGTTGGCACCGTATACGGAACTGCTGGATGCATAAATGAGATGGGAAACCTTTGAATGGCGGCAACCCTCAAGAACATTAACAAATCCGGTAAGGTTGGAATCAACATAGGCATCTGGATTTTCAATACTGTAGCGAACACCTGCCTGGGCAGCAAGATTTACAACCACATCAAATCTGTTTTGTACAAAAACATCTTTCATGGATTGTCTGTGGGCAATATCCAACGGGAAAAAAGAGAAACACGGGTAGTTTTTCAAAAGCTCAAGGCGATTTTTTTTCAAATTAACATCATAGTAATCATTTAGATTATCAATACCAGTGACACAGTTTCCATCCCTGAGCAGGGCATCACTTAAAAAAAAGCCTATAAATCCTGCTGCTCCTGTGATCAAAAAATTCATACAGTTTATTTATATCTCCTGTTTAGGATTCGGTTTTACATAACATTCTCTTTTACCTCACCACCTGCCCCCTCTCACAAACTTGCGAGGTTGAAAAATGGGTAAGTTATTTCAGACTCATTAATTATCACCACAAAGCATGCATATCTCCCCAATTCAATCATACATCTCTAACATCGCTCTATGCCATCCCTGGTTTAAGTTGTATTTTGGTTTAAAACCAAGTTCTCTTTGTATCTTTGAGCCATTCACAGGACAATTTTCCATCAGTTTGTCAAGGGCATGGGAAACGTGTCCTAAAAAAACGGCAATTTTATTGGGAATCAAGCAGTTAAGGCTGGAAAACCTGTCAAGTTTGTCAACTGTCAACTGAAAAGGTTTAGCCGGAACTTTTATCAGAATCATCTTTTTATCCATTGCACCGGCAATGGACAGAACAATATCCTGCAATGTATGGACATGACCATCCGTAAGGTTATAAATTTTTCCAGGTGCCTCCGGATGGGTTGCCGCAAGTATGGCTCCCCTTACAACATCCTCTTCATTTATAAGACTTCTCAATGCCCCTGCAGGATTTAAACGGGAATCAGCAGGGATGATGAAAAAACCCCTTCGAACTGCTCCGATAAGTTTTAGATAGTTACCTGTGACACCGGGTCCATAGACTGATGAAAGGCGCAGTATTGTGACAAGGGGGAAGCGATCCTTTGACTTGAGCATATCATTGACGCCAATGGCCAGCTGTTCCGCCCCGGCTTTGGTTACCGCATATGGAGTAGTGGGGTTAATCCTTGATTCTTCACAGAAGGTTTCTCCATACACACTATTACCGTAGACGGCTACTGTACTGAAAAAAACCACCCTTTGAACCCCATGATACAGGGAAGCCTTCAATATATTCCATGTTCCCAGAACATTTATATTGTGATAATCCAGATCCATGGATGGATCAGGCAGATTGACGTGAAGCAGTGCCGCAAGGTGAAAAACCAGGGATACCCCTTCGACTGCCTTAGACACACTTGAAAAGTCCCTGATATCACCCCTGAAAATCTCAGCATCAGATGGCAGCCGGTGAGACAGGGCTGATGAGGATCCTTTCCTGACAAGGATACGCACTTTAAAATTCTGTCTTAAAAGCTCGGCCGCAAGCAGTTTTCCAATTTTGCCTGTGGCTCCGGTTAGGAGAACCATCCGTGACTCCATTTTTTCTCGGTCTGTCATAACAGTTTAAAGCCCCATTTGTGATAATATTTCAATGCACTCAGGGCAAACACCGCAGACCATTTCAAACTTGAGTGGGCTGCCCGCTCCCAGCGGTGGATGATACTCACATCCGGGCAGTACAAAATCCTTGAACCCTCCTGCCTTACCCTCCGGCAAAGATCAGCATCTTCAAAATACATGAAAAACCGGTCGTCAAATCCCCCCACATTACGGATTACATCTGCCCTTGCAAACATAAAGCATCCTGAAATAAATGGAACATCGATCACCTTTTCATAACCCACATCCCTCATCTCATATTTATACAGACGATCCTGAAATCGGCCTCTGTACCTTTGGGGAAGAAAGCGCCTTATGAAAAGATCAAACAGTGCGGGGTCACGTTTATTAAGGTATTGAGATGTGCCGTCTCTATTGCAGACTCGGCATGTTGACATGGCGGCATCTGAATGCTCCCCCATAAAATGGAGCATGGTATGAAAAAGATGGAAAGGAACAATAATATCGGGATTTATTATGGCCAGGTAAGTTCCTTTTGCTCTATCAATATTCCTGTTCTGGTTGGCACCATAGCCTGCCGGTTTTAAATTGCCGATAATTTTTACATCTGGATAGTTCTTTTCAATAAAAGGCGTGGTTTGATCCGAGCAGCAGTTATCAACAAGAAGTATTTCACTGGATAACCCCTTGAGGGCATTATTCACGGAGGGAAGAAGAAGTTCAAGTTCAGCTCTACTGTTATGGGACACAAGGCATATAGATATCAATTTCACATGAAACCTTATTTACTCAAAAGCGACACATTGCCGATTTTGATGAGCATACGGGTATTTGTCTGAATAAGGATAGCCAGGATTTACAGGTTTTGTATCCTGTAAATCCTTTCATCCTGCAAATACTGATTCAGACAGTATTGACAAGGCTTAAGAGTCGAAAGGTGTCTACTTTGAGTATTTATTACAATTATCTCATAATCTACAGCTCGATTGTCTTATCAATTACAGTTCAAATGTCCATGATCAGGATACATTGTTGGAATAATGTCAGACATCTCCACATCCCATTTCAGAAGATCTTCCCTATAATCCCCTGTTTTTTTACATATCACGGCAACACCCTGATTCAATGTATGGAAACAGAGGGCTCTTGTTGGCATATCATCAACAAGGGAGTAGCTCCTGCATGGCAAACCCTCTGCCAACATAGTAATCTCAAACCCTGTGAAGGAGTTAAACATAGTTTGGAACGCTCCTGCCTGATATCGCCAGAAATCCCAGGGAAGTTCATGAACAGGCCAGGCACAGTGGGTTGATATATAAAGATAGCCACCTGTCTGCATCACTTTGTTCATCTCGATCACTACTTTCCATGGAAACCCAAGATGTTCAAAAAGTGACATGGAATATACAAAATCAAAATGGTTTTTCTCAAAATATTTTGACAGATGATGGGCATCTCCCACCATGTCAACTCCCGGGCCATCAATGATATCAAAACCCACATGGCTTCTGCAATGGGGAAAAAGGGGAGAACGCCAAACTCCAGTCACATTCCTGGAGCCGATCTCCAGTACAGCAGGTGATGGAAAAGCCAGCCCAATTTCCATGAATTTTCTCAAAACATCATGATAGGGATCATGTTCACCGCTTTTTACAAAAGGGCGGTGCATCAGGTCCAACAGTCTTATATACTTATTTTTAGCATTAGAAATAAATTGATGGATCATGTGACACGCATCTTCCTTGCCTGCATTTTGACCCTTTGACGTACCAGCACATCAATGTAGAAGTAGTGCAAGTGATGAAAAATGCTGTTTTGATGCCACAGTGGCATAAACCTGCGATAGTCTGATCTGGAAAGTGTTATTTTATCAATGTCAGCGGTCAATCCCTGCCATAAAGAACTTAAAAAATATACATACTCACTGGATTGAACTGCCCTTATAAAACCAAAACATATCCTTGAAAACACATAATACAGCAACTCCGGAGTCTGAGCGTATCTCCTGAGCAGCCAGATAGTGTTTCTCGTGGGGAAAAAAACCTGTCTCCAGTGGGCACGTCCTGCCGGAGAGTTTCGATGCACAACACGGCACATTGGATCATATATAACCTCAAAACCATCCCGCACCACTTTAATGGCAACATCTATCTCATTTTGATAAAGAAAGAAGTTTCCAGGGAACCATCCGATCCTTTCAAAAAGGGTGCGTCGGACGGCAAAGCCACAACCCACAAAAGCAAGAGATTCACCCATCTCATCCATTTCAGGAAGATGCCAGGAACGCTGGGGATCACCATTTTTTGACTCGATGCGGCATGCGATTATGCCGGTCTTTTCATTTTGATCAAACCTGTCAATCAGCAGTTCCAAAGTGACCTCGTTCAGTGGATGGGAATCATCATCAAGTACCAGGATATAATCTCCACAGGCCTTTGAAAATCCCATGTTCAAACCTTCAATACCCATGTTGGAATCAAGAAAGACAGCGGTTATCCAGTCAAGATGGGATGATAAAAAATTCCGGGTGCCGTCACTGGAACCGTTGTCAACGGCTATCACCTCAATGTCCCTGCGTTTTCTGCAAAACCTTTCCAGAACAGAGAGGGTAAGGATAGTATCCTCAAGTCTATTGTAATTTAAAAAAACAATACTCAATCGTAATGGCAATTTATTGACACAATCAATCATCATGGCTCACAAATAATTACACCAGCATTTTAAACATGAAAAGAAACCATTAAAAACAGCCATATTCATATATATAGTCAGACGGAGTTTTACCGGTTTTTTTGCCAAACAGACGAACATTCAAAAAAGCAGGGCCTGAAAGGGAAGGATCTCTGCTGGAAGCAATATCTGCTGGAAACTCATAATCAGTTTCAATTACATCAAATCCCATACTGGTTCCAAAGAGTCCGGCCAGAGCCTCTCTTGAAAAACGAAAATAATCGCAGGGATAGGCATGGAGGGGGTATGCCTGATGAGTCTGGATAAAAAGCAGCCCTCCTGTTTTCAAAACCTTCATCACCTCATGGGCTGCCAGGTGGGGATACTTGAAATGCTCAAAGGTGGAGCATGAAATGACCGCATCAAATGCCTCCTCTCCGAAAGCGGCACTCAAGCCATGAACATCGACAACCACATCCACATCCGGCCCGGGAGCAATGTCAGTGCCGATATATTGAGATGCATGGGGAATCCATTCACTGTGAAGGGTTGAACGCTCTTCAATGGATCGTCTGGCTCCCAGCTCCAGAACCCTTGGCGAGTCCATTACTGAACAAAAGTGAATAAATCTTTCAAGAAGGGGCAGACCGCCCAAACCTGCAACTTCTTCAGCATTCGTAACTTCATTAATCAGCATTTCAGTAACTACAGCTCCATCCTGAAGGAATCGGTTTTAAATAACGGCCATTCCAAAATATGGTTCTTCAAAATAGATTGACAAATTAATTTAAGATACTGTACTTTCGACCCCAGTATCTTTACAGTGAAAAGACCTTAAAATCAACCAATGACAAATAAAAATATCAAAACATCCTATGAAAATAAACATCAAGGAATCCCGAGATGCTGGTCTGGCTCTAATTCTTATTTTTTTAATAACAGATTTTTTTTTAAAAACAATTGATCTGATTTTGCCTTCCATAGTGATTCTTGTCTTTATAATGACAGTTCCGATAATATTCAAGCCATTTGCCAAAGTCTGGTTCACCTTATCCCACTACCTTGGCATAGTAACTTCAAAAATTATTCTAACCCTTCTTTTTTTTATAGTCATTACACCTGTGGCACTTACAAGAAGACTGTTCAAAGCGGACCCTCTTTTTTTAAATGGCTGGAACAGCGGATTAACTTCTGCCTTTAAAAAAGAGGAGCTTTGTTATAAAAAATCAGATATTGTTCATCCATACTGACAATTATTTTATATACTTAAAAACGACATCCTGCACGCTTTTTCAAACATAGGAACACCTGTATGAATTATCTCAAAATCGAAACTGGAATAATGGAGATTACTTTATGGAGTTTTTAAAAGAGATGTGGGGTTTCATGAAGGTCAGGAAAAAATTCTGGCTTCTTCCCATAATCATCAGTCTGGTCTTTTTCGGCTCTTTAATTGTCATGACAAGCGGTACTGCCATTGCACCCTTCATATATACTCTCTTTTGATCCCCATTCTCTGGAAGCAAGGCAAAAAAGTGAAAAAAATACTCGGAATTTCAGCATTCTATCATGACAGTGCCGCCGCCCTGATCATAGATGGGAAACCCATTTCAGCAGCACAGGAAGAGCGTTTCACGAGAAAAAAACATGACGCGTCATTCCCGTCCAATGCAGTAAGTCATGTTCTTTCTGACGCTGGTCTATCCATTTCAGAACTGGATGCAGTGGCTTTTTATGATAAACCTTTTATAAAATTTGAGAGGCTCCTCGAAACATACCACGCGTTTGCACCGCGGGGTCTTAAAAGCTTTCTCAGTGCCATGCCTGTCTGGATTAAAGAGAAACTTTTCATGCGTAAAACCATCTGGACAAAACTGAAAACCATTGAAGGGAATCCCCTGAAAAAACGCCCTCCCCTTCTCTTTCCGGAGCATCACCTCTCCCATGCCGCAAGTGCCTTTTATCCATCGCCTTTTGATGAATCTGCAATCCTGACCATAGACGGTGTAGGAGAGTGGGCCACCACGACTATATGCCACGGAAAGAAGGGCAGCATCACAAAATTGAGGGAGATGCCCTTTCCCCACTCCATAGGTCTTCTATACTCGTCATTTACAGCATTCTGCGGATTCAAGGTCAACAGCGGAGAATATAAACTCATGGGACTTGCTCCATACGGCGTTCCAGACAGTGACGAAAAAAATCACTTCAAAGAGCTGATCCTTACCCATCTTGTCGAGATGAAGCCGGATGGCTCAATCTTTCTCAATATGCAATTTTTCGAGTTTGCTACCGGTCTGACCATGTTTAAATCATCAAGATGGCAAAAGCTGTTTGGCTTTCCTCCACGTGATCCGGAATCTGAAATCCACCAGAGCTACATGAACCTTGCCCTTGCTCTCCAGGAGATAACCGAGGAGCTGGTACTGTGCCTGGCACAAACCGCAAAAGATATAACCGGATCATCCAGTCTTGTCATGGCAGGCGGCGTAGCACTGAACTGCGTGGCCAACGGCAGACTGCTTGAATCCGGCATATTCGATAAGGTATGGATTCAACCTGCGGCAGGCGATGCCGGAGGATCCCTGGGAGCTGCCCTGGCAGCACACCACATCTACTTTGAACAAAAGAGACAGCCAATTCTACGGGAAGATACCATGCTGGCAATAGATAACATGGCCTGTATGGACAAGATGAATGGATGCTTACTGGGTCCAGGTTTCAGCAATAAAGACATTCATAAATTAAAACATCGGTATGAAGCCGTTTTTACCGAGTTTGCCGATTCCAATTTTCCTGATTTATGCCACCATGTGGCAAATCTAATATCGGAAGATAAAATTGTGGGATGGTTTCAGGGGAGGATGGAGTGGGGACCAAGGGCCCTGGGCAACCGCAGCATTCTGGGAAATCCCCAAAACCCGGACACCCAAAGGAAGATGAATCTTAAGATAAAATACAGGGAGGGATTCAGACCCTTTGCCCCTTCTATCCTTGCAGAGCATGCACAAACGTTTTTTAAACTTAATGTTCCCTCTCCCTATATGCTGCTTGTGGCTCCAGTATGTGAAGAGAAAAGATGCCAGGAACCGGACAAATATCAACAATGGGATATGTACAAAAGACTCTATCATGTCAGATCCATTATTCCGGCAGTTACTCATGTTGACTACTCGGCACGTATTCAAACGGTTCACAAGGATTTCAATCCCCGCTACTGGCAATTGATAGATGCATTCTATCAGTTAACTGGAATCCCCCTTGTTGTCAATACAAGCTTCAATGTCCGGGGAGAGCCTATTGTCTGCACCCCTGAAGATGCTTACAGATGCTTCATGGGAACGGAAATGGATTATCTGATTATGGAAAACTGCATTTTTGCCAAGAAAGATCAGCCGGCATGGAACGGTGAAGCCCCATTGCATGACAAACTGGATCTGGATTGACAACCAAACTCTTTATACCCCCCATGCCCTTTTGGGCACAACTAAACATGAAAGTCCTCATTACTCCCCCTCTCCAGGCATGGAGAGGAGGCCGGGGGGTGAGTTAGACTTTCATATAACGGCCATGGCGGCGTACCGCCACAATCGAAGCGATGAAAGTCCTTAAACAGCGGGGACTTTCATATAAACGGCCATGGCGGCGTACCCCCACAATCGAAGGAATGAAAGCCCTTGAACGGCGGGGACTTTCATATACAAAACGGATTAAAACCATATGCCATCCAGAATCCCTGATCCAGTAAAATATTTTTTTGTCATTACTGGAACCATCTCTCTCATCCTCATCTCAGGAGAATTTATTACCCGAGAATATCTGCCATCCCAAAAGATTCCCCAGCCCCCTTCCAAAGCCACCATTGATCCATACCAGGCAAACCCTTTTGTCATTGCCATGCGGCCTTTCCTCCATTTCCATATTCCCAATGCCCAATATACTCAGTCCAGAGCAGATTATGCCGTAGAATACAAAATTAACTCGGCTGGATTCCGGGGGCCGGAAATTGAACAAAAAAAAAACGGCCTACATAGAATGATAGTGATTGGCGACTCCATTGTCGAAGGTCATGGATGTGAATTCCATGAGACTTTTTCATGGAAACTGAATAATAAAGCTGAAGATCTTAACTGGGAAGTGACAAATCTGGGGGTACAGGGAGCCAGCCCATCCTATTATGCAGCCAATATTAACCGATATCTTTCTGCTGAACCCGATGCGGTGTTCATTCTCCTGTTTGAAAACGACCTCCAGGATGACCGGTTCCAGGAAACGAGCTACTTTCAAAAACCGATAATGGATAATCCCCAAAAGCTATATATCGGAAACAACCTGCCGCCATTTACTCCACAATTTATTGAACCATTTGTCGCACTATTTATTACATTAGAGAGATCGTATCTTATAAACTTAGTAAAAAAAAGCTTTTATATGTTGGGAGAGCGGTCATACAGGCAGATAATAGACCAAAACCTCTCCATCTGGACAATAAATAGAGAGCAGGATAGAATCTCGGCCCTTGCACCCTGGCTTGTGGCCCCTTCCATGATGGATACCCAATGGGCCATGAGTCAAAAATATCTTGACTTTGTCATAAACAGATTAATAAAAGACGACATACCTGTGTATGTGGCTTTTCTGTCCCTTGGTGCCCTCATACCAGGACAGGCAGAGGACTACAAGACCCATGCCGTGATGCTGAACAAAAAAATAGACAGGTGGACAAATAAACGCGGTGTTCCGTTTTTATCCCTGGTACCCCTTGTTGAAAATCTTATGAAAACCCATGAACCCACAGATATAATGATTAAGGATGACGGACATCCCAGGGCTGAAACCCATACCATCTTTGCTGATATAATTTGGGAGTGGTTTATGGCCGGGACTCCATGAATCCAGCCATATATTCAAACATTTTTGACACAAATATTCCATAGCCGATTTCATTGAGATGGCAGCAGGTGTCTTTATAAAGGGTATCTGAATTATTTTTGAAAATATCGGTCAAATCCCTGAATCTCACCCCTTTGTCAATGAGTATCCTACCCTGGCTCCTTAAATATGGGTACCCTTTCAGAACACCGTCCCGATAGGGATGATGCAGATCGTAAGCCATTATCCTCTCTTCGTATGATATGATTTTTGAATCCGGAAAATATTGATTAGGCTGCAGAAAATGGTAATACCCAATGCCCTTTGCCTGGCAGATGGCATGCATCATGAGAGAAGAGTTCATCCAAAGGTCTGCCAGATCCTGATACAGATCAGATTCCCGTTGAAATGAGTATGGAGGGCCCTGCACATAAAAGCCGGCTCCCCGTGCATCAATGGCATTAACCTTAAGTGTGGCATGGGCTATATGCAGTTTTACCCGATTGTCCATCAACTGCCAGATTAAAGAGAGAGTGGGACTTCGGTAAAGCTTCATCTGTTGTATCCGTCGTGCCATGGAGACCCTGAACCCCTTCAATACCTCAACCTTTCCAATTCCGCGGATCTCATCGGGATCGTTCAGATTTTTTGCACGGGTAATCCAGTTTCTTGGATAGAAGGGAGATACACCGTGCTGTAGATTTTCAACATAAGGAATAGCCACCTCATTGAATCCATCAATATTAATTACCACATCAATATCAACGCCAGTGGCGAGAAGGTAATTTAAAACCATGAGCTGCTGGGGCTGCTTATATCCCCCAATGGAGCAGTTTACTATCTCAACATTGGCGTGATACTGCTTAAAAAAACCTTTAATCTGCTCAATTGTGAGGAAAAAAACCTCCTTGGCAAAGGATCCACCAAAAACAGCAACCCGAAAAACATCTTTTTTGTCATCAGGATTCAACTGATCTGTATCGTATGAGGGAAAACCCTGTTTGGAAATGCCGATATTTCTGTCAGGATCCCTTGAAAAACCAAAATAGGGATGCAATACCTCAACCTGATCCAGCCACCACAACTCCCCGGTCATGGCCTGTAACTCTATATGCCCGTCTCCATCCAGGCCAAAAGAGGTGAGTACAATTAGACTCTCCTTAACCCTTTTTTTGGAATAGGACTCTTTGAAAATGGGATACCAGCTAAAGTATCCCATAGTCTCGATACAAACCAGTATTATAAAAAACATCAACAAGGAAAATGTAATCTTTTTTGCCACAAAACCTCGTACAATAACATCATAAAGGAAAAAACCGTTATTCTCAGGCAAAGAGTGCCGGATGAAAGATTTCTGCATTTCAACAAGATAAATTCCAACGACGGAAATACTAAGGACAACTCTTTTTAGTCTATAAGTTCCACATCTATCAACTCCCAAAGGAGCCTTGAATTATCTGGATGAGGCACCTGTTCCAGAAGCAGATCAAATTTATATGGCTGGGGAAGCCCTGTTTCATCGGCATTTTCAAAATCAATAGATGAATCAGGTGAATCCGTGGGATAAAAATAGAGCAGCGGAACCCTGATTTTCAAATCATTATAAACATAGGATGCAAGTTTATTCTGTAGCTCTTCATAGGAAGAGCCTTCATCCTCCACCATATTTTTAAGATTTCTCAAATCATAATAACCACGATTATAGCCATTCTGGTAGCTTATGTACGAGGTTCCGATCTGGGTAGTGGCAGGCATTGCAATTTCAATATCTATGCC
>JADGBO010000098.1 GCA_015231465.1 Desulfamplus sp. | reverse complement strand
AAGTGAAAAGACAACAGTGAGGGTAATCTCTCTTTTGTAAAGCTTCTCTTTCATTTTCCGGCCATCTCCTTTTTCTTTTTGGTTATATGTTATGGGGCAAGTAAAGCAGGCACAAGGAAATTTAGTAACATTTCAAAGGCTCGCTGATACTTCAGTTGAAGATACTTTTAAGACAATGATGCTTTTAAGGCAATGATGCTTTTAAGGCAATGATGCTTTTAAGGCAATGATGCTTTTAAGACAATGATGCTTTTAAGACAATTCAAGCGGGCTATCGTCATTTATGCGAAATGGATAAATAAAGTGAATAAGGTATCCGGAAGAAACGATCTCCGGAGGAGGGGAAAAAGTTAAACATTAAATATGGGTTTAATGCAGCAGGCAATTTTATACAATCGGCATAAAGATGATTTTCCATGTAGGTTCAGATGTGGGAATTTGTAGTCTAAATGAGTATTGTCATGTAGGTATTTAACCTACTTCACTGCTTTTTCCCAAGCATCTTTTTTATTGTATTGTGGAGGTCTTCATTGGAAAAGGGCTTGTGAAGCACTTTGTTGATCCCTGCCTGGGATAGCCGGCTTTTATCCATGCCCGGGTTGTTTTCCGAATCCACAGCATCACTTTGGGTGGTTATCATGACAATGGGAAGATCTGTGGATGAATATTTTTTTCTCACTGTCTGTGCCAGTTGCAAACCGTTTATTTTGGGCATGTTGAGATCCGTGATGAGAAGATCAGGTTTTGACGCATATATTTGACGTATGGCCTCTTCCGGAAGCATGAACGGGGTGGCACTGTATCCAAATCCTGTAAGTTTGTTTTCATAGAGTTTGAGCATCATTTTGGAGTCATCCACCACATAGATTTTAACTTCGGTATCCTCTGCCGATTTTTCCGTCTCGGATCTCTTTGGCACCATGCTGACTATTTTTTCTGCAAGGGCACCGTGATTTTTCTTTTTAAGGGTATTAAGAAATTTATCCCGGGTTTTTGGATCTGCCTTTGTTGTGACATGTTTTACGGCAAGTCGGATAAAAGACTCCTCCTGGAGCAGAAAGTTGAATATATTGTCCGATTCCGAGTCAATCAGGGCACCTACGGCATTAAGGGACTCTTCACCGCCTTCCCGCACAACATTTTTTAGACCCGCAACCAGCACCTTGGAGATATTTTTATCCATGGCCCTTGCAGCACTCATCCGCACCGCCTCAACAGGATCCTGGATTCCCACTGCCAGGAGAATGGCTGATTTGGAGGAAGGTATCCGCTCCATGCTTTCATAGGCGGCCTGGCGTACATTGGGATCTGATGGCCTTGTCTTCATTATATCTATTATTACGGGCAGAGCCTTGGGATCTTGTATGTAGCCAAGTGTGGTAATCAGATGGACCATGAAGTCGGTTCCTGCATCTTCCGTGGCCGAGGTCAGTATCGGCACTGCTTTGCCCCCGATCTCAATGAGCTGATCAATGGCTGCATCCCGTACATCGGTATTGGTGGATTCAAGAAGTGATGCAAGACTTTTCAGGGCATATTGATCCTGTATCTTTCCCAGGGCCTTGATTTTTAGATGATCTGTCTCATGGCTGCCTGTTATGGAGTTGGTGAGATATTCCACTCCGGCCTTTGTGCCAATTTCGGCAATGGCATCAATGGCGGTCTGACCAATGGTTTTATCCTGAAAAGATTCCAGAAGTTTTATCAGGGCGGGCAGGGAACCCGGCAGTCTGATTTTTCCCAGGGCTGCGGCACTGTGGATGAGAATATCCCGATCCTTTGATCTCTCCATGAGTTTTTCCAGGATGGGAGCCACATCCGGCAGCATCAGATCCCCTGCCACTTTTATATAGGTAATACGGTTTCTTTTGTCATCTTTGACTATATATTTGATTATACGGTCATGGTTGCCGTAGGCCTTGTCCAGGATCAGCTCATACAGACTCTCCCGGATCTCCTGGTTGGGAATTTCCAGGGTTGTAAGATACTCAAGAATAGGGAAAACAAGCCTTTCATGGGCCTTTGACAGCTCATGCAGGGCCCTTTTCTGGATATTTACATTGATTGAGGGATTTGTGATAAATTGCAGGAGGGCATTTGCCTTTACAATATCTTCCTCTTTGAGGCAGAAAATCAACTCTTCCAGGAACTCTTTGGGATTTATTGCTGACATGGTTTGTCTCTCTTCCGGAATGGTATGGAGTTTCAGAAAAAGATTTCGGCACCTCAGTTGAGTCTGCCATGGCCGTTATCTGGAATACTCTGTTATTGTTACGTAAGCTGATAGAATATAGAGTTTAAATATCTTTTTGATACAAACAGGTCTGAGTTGTTTCCAAGGGACTCTGTGGAACCTATTATAAGATATC
The DNA here is from genome assembly GCA_015231465.1 of Desulfamplus sp. Taxonomy (GTDB): domain Bacteria; phylum Desulfobacterota; class Desulfobacteria; order Desulfobacterales; family Desulfobacteraceae; genus Desulfamplus. Next base: position 9,780 of record JADGBO010000098.1, on the reverse strand, counting down.
CGTCGGGTTCAAGGGTTTTTGCAATGTTCTGATATATTTTTCGGCGGTCCTGTTCGGTAAAGTAGATCATTACGTTTCTACATAGTATTATGTCAAACTTTCCAAGACCCACAAAAGGCTTCATGAGATTCATTTTTTTGAACTGTGCCATGGCACGGATTTCATCCTTGATTCTCCAGTACTCGTCCTCCTGGATAAAATATTTGTCCAGCCGCTTTTTGTCCAGCCCCCTTGCTACTTCAAACTTATTGTATTTTCCATAACTTGCATGGGCAATGGCCGCATCGGATATGTCTGTTCCGAGAAGTTTTATCTGATAATTTTTTGGAGATATTCCAATCTCATCCAATGCCATGGCAATGCTGTAAATCTCCTGTCCTGTGGAACTGGCAGCACTCCACAGGCGTACCGAAGGTTTGAACATGGTCCGTGATTTAGTTTTACGATCAATGATATCCGGAATAATTTTGTGCTGAATCAGGGTGAAAGGTGACTTATCCCTGAAAAAATAGGTTTCGTTGGTGGATATAGCATCAATTATTCGATTTTCAATCTCTTTTTTAAAATCAGACTTGGCTTTCCTATGGAGTTCAGAGTAAGAGCTGCAGCCAAACTGTTCCATGAGGGGGTTTAATCTCGTCTCTATCAGGTACTCTTTACCTTTGGAGAGTGCAATGCCGGATATATCAAGTATATATTTCGATAATATATCAAACTCGGCCGGAGTAATTTTGATCATTGAATCCTGCTGTTGCTCATATGACTGTTTTCATAATTTCTAAGGCGATATTGTCAAGGGGAGCTATAATATCGGCTATACCCGATTCCGTAGGCTCCTTGGGCATACCATAGACTGTACAGGTCTCTCTGTCCTGGGCGATGATGATACAGCCGTTTTTCTTCATCATCTCCAGACCCCGGGTGCCGTCGGAACCCATGCCTGTCATGATTACTCCGGTTGCCCGCCCCACATAATGTTCGGCAACGGATCTGAAAAGATAATCTGCCGAGGGCCTGCAACTGTTTTCCGGGGGATCGTCTGTAATTTTTATGTGCCGGGTTCTGCCATCCGGACCAGCAACTATTTTCATATGGCTTCCCCCCGGTGCTATGAATACTGTGTTGGGCATCAGGGGTTCTCCGTTTTCAGCCTCCTTGACCTCCAGGGAACACTTGGAATTGAGACTTTTTGCAAGGGACTGGGTGAATATCGGAGGCATGTGCTGCACAACCACAATGGGTACATTGAGGGAGGTTGTGAGCATGGGCATCATTACAGCAAGGGCCTTGGGGCCGCCTGTGGATATCCCTACAGCTATGATGGAGGAACGATTTTTTCTTTTAAATGAAGTGGCTGTTGTAGTATGCAGCCTTGGAGATTTATCCCTTCCTGGAATTCCGGAGGAGTCATCCTTTGAAATTGGTCGGGTGAAAGCGGTTTTTCTTTCTGAATCTCTTTTGGCAACCGGAGACTTGCCCGATATTGCGGGTTTTAGTGACCTGGAAAAACCCCGCTGACGCCGGAATGCTTCAATGATAGGGAGAAGGGCATCCTTCACCTTCAACATATTTTCGGCCATGGTACCCTGGTCCGGTTTGGGAATGAAATCAAAGGCCCCGAGTTCCAGGGCCTTTATGGTCATTTCACTCCCCCTCTGGGTCAAGGTACTCAGCATTATTGCCGCAGTGGGTATGGAGTCGTTCTTGATATGCTCAAGGACTTCAATGCCGCTCATTTCAGGCATTTCAATGTCAAGGGTCACCAGATCGGGTTTGAGAAGCTGGATTCTTGAAAGAGCTGTCTTTCCGTTGGTGGCAGAACCCACTATTTCAACATCAGGAATCTGTTTCAATACATCGTTTACGATTTTGCGATAAACAATGGTGTCATCAACCACAAGAACTTTAATTTTTTCCATCTACTCTTTTAACACCTCTTCAATATCGAGAATACCTATGAGTGCCTTGCTGGTTTTCATGACACCTTTAAAATATTTCCCTTTTACCCCGCCTATATTGGAAGGGGCAGGTTCGATTCTGTCCTGGTCCGCTGTCACGACATCGCTGATGGAGTCAACCATAAGACCCACAAGTTCATCCTGGGATCGGACGATTATATTGCGGTTTTGCTTGCCGGCTCTGATCTGGGAGAGCCCCAGTTTTTTACCCACATCCAAAACAGTCACAATTCTGCCTCGAAGGTTTAGAACCCCAACAACATATTCGGGAGCTTGGGGGACCGTGGTGACTTCAAAGTGCTTGTTGATCTCCTGGATGCTCAATATGTCTATACCGCACAGTGCCTTGCCCACGTAAAAAGTTGCAAGCTCGGTACTCTTTTCCTGAAGTTTCTTGGGATTTCCAGCCACTGTTCAGGTCTCCTTGTTGAAAATTAGAAATTAAGGTATTTTCTTATCAGTTTCATGAGATTTTCACGGTCAAGTTTAATTTCATACTCATCAATTCCCACCTCTTTACCCTTTTTTACATGGGCATCACTTGCCAGGGAAGTCAGGGCAATGACCGTAAAGTGGTTGAATGTGGGGTCGTTCTTGATTTTCTGGGTAAGCTCGAATCCGTCCATGTTGGGCATCTCAAGGTCCGTCACCACTATATCTATCTCATGGTGCCGCTCCTTGAGAAGATTCCAGGCAATCTCTCCGTCTTCGGCGGATATTACACTGTAGCCCTCTTCGGTCATGAAGCCTTTTACCTGGTTTCTGAAAAAGGCCGAATCTTCGGCAAAGAGAATGACCTTCTGCCTGTTCTCTTCCATCAGGGCTTCCGTTGCAGCCTTCTCCTCTTCAAACCATGACGGATTGAGGGTTTTGACCACATCAAAAATATCCACGAGCAGTGTGGTGTGGCCGTCGATTATCATGGAGCCGTTGATGCCTGTCTGTTTGAGGGTGGAGTCATCTATGTCAAGTGAAAGCTCAATGGCATCCACCGGAGGTGTCACCATGAGACCCAGCTCCCGTCCCTTGACGGTAAATACAATGATCTCCTGTTGTTCTGTTGCAGGAAGCTTTGAAACATTTGCCACCTGGGAGAGTTCAAAGAGGGGCAGGGCACCACCACGGTACTGAACCACTTTCTTACCGCTGACATTTTCAATGGAAGATACCGGAATTCGTTCGATTCTTTCCACAAGGTGCAAGGGAGCGGCACAATGCTCGGGACCGTTTTTGAAAAGAAGAAGCGATGCCTTGTCCCGGGCCTTTTCCCGGGCCTCTTCTGCTGCCCTTGCAGCCTTGGCCGTTCGTTCCGCCTCGGCCATTGTGGTGAGTTCCGCCATCTGGGCAAGGTTGGATACATCCAGTATCAGGGCAACCTTGCCATCACCCATGATGGTGGCACCGGCGTAGCCGTTGCACTTTTTCAGATGTCTGCCAAGGGGTTTTACCACAATCTCTTCGGAATCCCTCAGTTCATCCACCACAAGGCCGTATTTATGGGTGCCTGCCGAGACCACTGCAATGTTGATGGCACTGGATGAGCGGTAGCGGCGGTCCTCACCGGTTCTATGGTCGCTCTTTCCAGGGTGGTTCTGATCGGTTTTACCGTCTTTGTTGTAACGGGGGGACCGGCGGTCTGCAACACTCGTTCTTTTATCAGGGTACTCCTTGTTGTCATCGGGATGGATGAATGTCTTTTGAATACCAAGTACCTCGGCCAGGTTTAGAAGGGGAAGGAGATTGCCCCTCAGCCTTACTACATCGGCATCCCCTACTTTTTCTATTCTATCCTTGACCTGGGATGCGGGAATTCTAAGAAGCTCATCAAGATTCACCTGGGGTATGGCATATTTTTCATTGCCCACGGATATAATCTGACTCGGTATGATGGCAAGGGTAAGGGGGAGTTTGATCTGAATATCCGTACCTTTTCCGGTCTTTGAGTCTATTTCGATGATGCCGCCCATTTTCTCCAGGTTGGTCATCACCACATCCATACCCACGCCCCTTCCAGAGACATCCGTAACTTTCTCCGCTGTGGAGAAGCCAGGCAGAAGTATCAGTTCAATCTTCTCCTTGTCCGAAAGTTCCCCGACCTGCTGTTCGCTCATAAGGCCTTTTTTGACGGCGGTTGCAGCAATTCTATCGGGATCAAGACCCTTGCCGTCATCGGATATGACGATATTAACCTGGCCCGCATCATGGAAGGCCCGGAGGGCAATTTCACCGGTGGTTTTTTTGCCCGCAGCCTCCCGTTCATGGGGGAGTTCTATGCCATGATCCACCGAATTTCTTACCAGGTGGGTAAGGGGGTCGTTTATGGATTCGATAATGGTTTTGTCAAGCTCGACCTCTTTGCCTTCAATGGTAAGATTGATGGATTTTCCAAGTTCCCGGGAGAGGTCCCTTACAACCCTTGTGAATTTGTTGAATACATTGGCAATGGGCTGCATCCGGGTGCGCATTATAGCTTCCTGGAGTTCGGATGTTATCATGTCAATGCGCTGGCTTGAAAGTTCCGTTGCTTTAGTATTGGATGAGTTGATGCCCTGGATGAGCTGATTTCTGCTTAGAACAAGCTCTCCAGCAAGATTCATGAGCGTGTCCAGGAGTGTCACGTTGACCCTGAGAGAACCCATTGGTTTTGACAGGTTCATGTTTGATGAATCATGCTCGACATCTTCGGCTTCTGCTTTCTTCTGTATATGCTGGGGTTCTGTTTTGGCCTTGACTGGCTCCTGTATGGCCCGGGGCTTGGGAGCTTCCTGTTTTAAAGTTTTCTTGAGAGCCGGCTCGGTGGATTGTACCGGCTCCTGTACAATGGGCTTTGGGGCAGTTGTAACACTCTTTTCAACCTTTGGTGCTTCCTGTAAGGGTTTCACATGTTGAACTTCAACATGGTCGGGCCGTACATGCTGTTCCCGGGCACTCCTTTCGGTATTTTCATGGGTTGAAACCCTTGCCTGGGTTTGGGCGGTTGGGGCAGCAACCTGGTCCGTTGATACGGGAGGTGGCATGGCAGCGGTCTCTTTTTCGTGGTCACCCCTGGAAGCTGAGAGCATATCGTCGGTTATGATGTGGATAAATTCATCGGCCAGGTCAAACAGTGTTCCTGCCATGTCCGGCTCAAGGATGGACGCAAAGAGAATTTGGAAAGGAATTCGTGTTGAAGAGGATGTGTCGCCGAGGGTTCCCACAGAATCAAAGTCAACCCTTGAGTCGATGATAATGCCTGTTTTTTCAAGGGAGTCAAGAAGTTCAATGGGGTTGCGGTTGTTGCGCTGAATGTCTCTAATGAGATCATATTCAACAAGATAGGTAAATTTCCCCTCGGATTTGGCCTGCTCAATGCTGTACTGGGAGACAGCGGGGAAAATTCTGCCGTCTTGCAGTGCTATATCCACGGTGTTGGTGACCATATCCTGCTTGTCTTCTGAAAGTGAGGACTTTGTAATGTTGGTCAGGGCATCGGTAATATCAGATACGTCTTCGTCATTACTGGCCTGGATATTGTTCATCAAGTGTTCGAGTTTGTCAAATCCCGTTAGGAGAACGCTGATACGATTAGGGGTTGGTATGAGTTCTTTATTGCGGATTAGATCAAGAACATTTTCCAGGCTGTGGGCAAGCCCTTTGATGGTTGTCAGGCCCATGAAACCGGCACCGCCTTTAATGGAGTGGGCTGCCCTGAAAACATTGTTTACAATATCGACATCAATATTCTCTCCCTCACCCTCAATGGTCAAAAGGTCGCTTTCTATGTCCGAGAGATGTTCAAGGGACTCTTCTATGTACATCTGTAGGATTTCGTCATCTTCAATCATGATATCTCCTGAAAGATTTTTGGGTAATTGAAAGGGTTGCAGGGCACTGTTAAACTTAAGATATATAGCTTTCCAGATAATTAAATTGGTTATCGTAAATAATTAAATTGGTTATCGTAATGTAGGGGCAGCCCCTTGTGGTTGCCCCTGGGAATGGATATGCTCAAAGATTTTTCTGGAAGTCTATATTCTCAAAAACGACAGTTTGTCTGGTTTTCCATGACATACGGGTATTTGTCTGAACCAGGATGGCCAGGATTTACAGGATGATCAGGATTTTTATCCTGTAAATCCTTTCAATCCTGAGTATCCTGATTCAGACAGTATTGACAAGCCTCACGGCATTATAGGTGCCGACTTTGAGTATATTTCAGACTCATTCCTAATATTTAGATGTCAAACAAAGTATAAAAAAAAAAATTAAAAGTCAAACCCCATTGTTGTTATCGGTCTATATTTTTCTAACAATGAATCTTCCGCTGGTGGGATGTTCAAGGGTTAAAACTGAATTTGTATTGGGCTGGGCAGCGGCAATGGGGGTACCATTATTATCCTCAATGGCAAGGACTTTGGATTTTACGGGGGGGCCGACAAAGGGGAGTATCTCCACATTGTCCCCGGTGGATATTTTATTCTTTACACTTAGCATAACTCTGTTGCCGGGTAGTTGAGTCTCTATTATGCCTGTAAAGCTGTGCATTTTACCCTGGCTGCTGTTTGAATGGTTTGGCAGGGTTTCATTGCCTGGGTGGAAATAAAATCCTGTGCTGTATGGCCTGTGATATATAAGATCAAGTTCATCATGCCACTGGTCGGAAATTTTGTATGCACAGGGGGCAGCAATGTAGGAGTCAATGGCTTCGCGATATGTTTTTACAGTGGAAGCAAGATATGAGAGTCCTTTCATGCGCCCTTCAATTTTAAAGGATTTGATGCCGGCATCAATCAGGGCGGGTATATGGTCAATCATGCAGAGATCCCTGGAGTTGAATATATAGGTTCCCCGCCCGTCTTCAGCAATGGGATGGAACTCCCCGGGGCGCTGCTCCTCCATTACATGATACTGCCATCGGCATGGATGGCTGCAAAGCCCCTGGTTGCTGCTTCTCCGGCTTAATGCACTGCTGAGAAGACATCTGCCCGAGTAGGATATGCACATTGCCCCGTGGATGAAGGTTTCGATCTCAATGGATGTTGATTCGACAATCTCCTTGATTTCAGAGAGGCTGAGTTCCCTTGCCGCATTGATACGTGAAATCCCCTGATCCTGCCAGAAGCGTACAGCGTTGATGTTGGTTGTGTTGGCCTGGGTACTGAGGTGTATGGGAATGTGGGGGATGATCCTTTGTGCAAGAATAATGATGCCGGGGTCTGCTATGATCACTGCATCGGGGTTCAGAATTTTGATCCTTTCGAGAAAGGTGACGATGGGCTTCAGGTCACTGTTTCTGGCAAAGATATTGACCGCAAGGTAGGTTTTTACACCTTTGTCTCTTGCCAGCAGGATGGCTTGTTCAAGCTCATGGTCGGCAAAATTGGGTGACAGGGTTCTAAGACTGTAATCTTTTCCTGATAAATAGACAGCGTCGGCTCCATAATCAATTGCCACCCGAAGTTTTTCAAAATTTCCCGCTGGAGCGAGAAGTTCAGGTTTGTTAGATTTATGGTGCATTGTTTTCCGTTTTTTGTCCATGCAACATCAGGATGCATAAAACCTTTGCGGGAGAGCTGATTGGACGGGAATATGATATGGTACCCCCGGCAAGAATCGAACTTGCGCACATGGATTAGGAATCCAATGCTCTATCCACTGAGCTACGGGGGCTTGACGGTTACAAAACAGAATGCAGTTTCCGGCAGGAGAAGGCCGCTATTCTATCAGCAGTTGCTATTCTGTCAGCAGTTGCTATTCTGTCAGCAGTTTCTATTCTATCCGCAGTTTCTATTCTATCCGCAGTTGTTATTCTATAAGCAGTTTCTGGCCCGGGTATATCTTGCTTCTTTTGGTCAGATGGTTCAGTGCCAGAAGACGCTGGAGACTCATATTATATTTCTGGGCAATTGTAAAGGGGCTGTCGCCGGATTTTACCCAGTAAGTCGATTTTTTTACCTTTGAAGCACCATGTCCGGATTTTGTCAAACCTGCTGTTTTTGTGGAAGCAACTGGAATTTCCAGGGACTGTCCGATATGAAGCGATGAATCTTTAAGATTGTTAAGTGCCTGAATCTCCTTTGTGGTACTTTTGTATTTCTGGGCTATTATCCAGAGGTTGTCACCCGGTTTCACTTTGTATTTAACGGTTTCGGTAATGCCGCCGGTTTCGGTAATACCGCCGGTTCCAGTAATGCCGCTGGCTCCAGTAATGCCGGAACGGGCTTTGTCGGCTGGAATTTTAAGGGTTTGCCCGATGTTAAGAATACTTTTGGTAGAGATGCGGTTGGCTCTGGTCAGAGAGGCCAGGGATGTTCCATACTTTTCTGCTATTGTCGAAAGGGATTCCCCTTTTTTTATTTTGTGAAAAACATAGTTTCCGGAGGGGGCTATTGTTGAAGGGGTACTTTTCCTGGTTTTGGAGGAGGAGGTAGGGGCACTTATTTTGTTCATGGCGGCCACGAAAGTCTCTTTTTGGCCGGCGGGAATTCTTAGTGTGTATGTTTCAGGCGGCAGCAGGGCATACTTTAGTTCAGGGTTGAGGGTTTTCCACCCTGGATATTTGCACTCCCACCCTGGAACTTTGCACAAGGCGGTGATGTCGTGGATAACGATTTTTTTCTATTTCAATAAAAATTAACGATTTATCCCTTGACATATGCCGGTTTGATAAATTAAAAGAATTCAAACATTTCAGTAATCAGCCGTCAGTAACCAGATAACAGCTTTCATGCTTGGTTATGACAGATGTGGGGTGTCTAAAAACCAATTTGATGCCCAAATCGTAAAACCAATTTGATGCCGAGATCGTAAAACCAATTTGATGCCGAGATCGTAAAACCAATTTGATGCCGAGATCGTAAAACCAATTTGATGCCCAAATCGTAATGATGTAGAGACGCAATGCATTGCGTCTCTACCGTTGATGGTCAAAAAATGAGTAACCTAAAATGTCAGATTTTGACACCCCATGACAGATGAGTCTGCCATGGCCGTATATCTGAAAATTATAACTTCCCGCCAAGAATATTGCAGTTAAACTATCTAACAATATCTAAAAAATATGAGGATTTTTATCCATGACCATAAAAAAAAGTATCAAAAACATATTGATTCCTATACTATTGATATTTTCACTGACCTCCTGCACCTACTCAAATCTGACCCTTCGCCCCCAAAATCAAGACCCTGCTCTAAAAACCGGCCATTCCCAAAAAGCCGGAACCCCTGACAAAAAGACTTCCAGAACCAACAGGGCTTTCATCCATTCCCATGACACATCCCATGACATATCCCATGACACATTGATAAAACTCCAAAGAAAATCTCCGGCACGACATATAGAGGATGGCATCACCACCGGAAGCCAATATGATCATGCAACATCGGAGAAGATCGACTACGCACTTGAACTATGTGAATCGGCCCAGCAGCAGTGGGAAAAGGGCAACCTTGACGGAGCCCTTCTTGAGCTGGATGCTGCCTACGCATCCATCCTTGAACTTAACGGAGATATTGAGCCCGAGCTTCACCAGCAAAAAGAAGATATTCGATTCATGATCTCAAAACGAATTCTTGAGATATATGCATCACGACATATAGTTGTAAAAGGTCAGCACCATGCCATTCCCATAACGATCAACAGTCACGTACAAAAAGAGATTGACCGATTCACGGGACCGGAAAAGGCTTTCTTCCTCCGTTCCCTTGAGAGATCAGGCAGATACCGCCCCTATATTGTTGCAGAACTGCAAAAGGCAGGACTGCCCGAAGAACTCTCCTGGCTTCCCTTGATCGAAAGCGGTTTCAGGGTTGATGCCCTCTCCCCGGCCAGGGCCCTGGGGCT
>JADGBO010000097.1 GCA_015231465.1 Desulfamplus sp. | reverse complement strand
AGCGGATGGAGTATATGTGGTGGGTTGCATGGAGGGTGATTGTCATTTTAAAACCGGCAATTTCAGGGCAAGGAAACGGGTGGCCCAGGCAGCCGCAATCCTTGACAAAATAGGGGTTGGAGGCGAGCGGGTGAAGATGTATAACCTCTCCTCCGGGGAAGGGCCTCTGTTTGCAAAATTCTCCATCGAGATGGATGAAAAGATACGTGAACTTGGCCCAAGCCCTGTTAAGGTTGCTCTCCAGGCCCGGAAGGAGGCTGCCTGAATAAGTAATCAGCTATAAGTAATCAATAATTAGATATCAGTAATTAGATATCAGTAATCATAAGAAAAATAGTGATGGTTTACAGATTGAGGCTGATAATTGACGGCTTATATAGTTTTCCAGAGAATTAAATTGACAACCGTATAGTAGGGGCAGCCCCCCGTGGCTGCCCCTGGGAATGGATTTGTTCAAATATTTTTCTGTAAGTCTATACTAAAACAAATCACCAAAGCACTGAAACAGAGCAGCGGGGGACTATAATAAAATGAGGTCTTATAGATGATAATAGCAGATAAAAAACCCATTGAAGAGATTATCGAAGAGGTAAAGAGTTACGACAGACTCCTGGTTCTTGGATGCAATGAGTGTGTCACCGTTTGTGAAGCCGGTGGAAAAAAAGAGGTGGAAGTCCTGGCATCTGCCCTTAGAATGCATTTCATCAAGGAGGGCAGGGAGAAAAAAATTGATGAGAGAACCCTTGAGCGTCAGTGTGACCATGAGTATCTCGAAGAGATACGCGATGTGATTGATCAGTATGACGCTGTTCTCTCCCTGGCCTGCGGGGTGGGGGTACAGTTTACCGCGGAAAAGTACCACTCCACTCCCCTGATTCCAGGGGTGAACACCTGTTTTCTCGGAGCCAACGAACAGCGGGGCATGTGGACAGAGAGATGCCAGGCCTGCGGTGCCTGTATCCTTGCAAGTACCGGAGGCATCTGCCCCATTTCAAGGTGTGCCAAACGTGTGATGAACGGTCCCTGCGGCGGTTCCAGTGCAGGGAAGTGCGAGATCAACAAGGATCTGGATTGTGCCTGGCAGCTCATCATCGACAGGCTCAGGGACCTTGGCAGAATGGATGATTACGAAATTGTGGCACCCATCAAGGATTGGTCAACGGAGCGTTCCGGCGGCCCAAGAACAGTAGTCAGGGAGGATGTGCAGGTATGAATCTGAAAACTTCAAGCAGACTTGAGAAAATATTGAAACTTGGACACCTGGCCGTAACCTCTGAATGCGGCCCCCCAAGGGGGAGTGACCCAAAGGCTGTCACGGAAAAGGGCAAGTTGATAAAAGATCATGTGGATGTGGTCAATATAACCGACAACCAGACCGCCATGACCAGGATGTGCTCCCTGGCCGCGTGTATCCATCTCAAACAGATGGGCATTGAACCCATGCTCCAGATGGTTACCCGGGATAGAAACCGCATCGCCATCCAGAGCGATATCCTTGGAGCTGCATCCTTTGACATCCATAACATGCTATGCCTCTCCGGGGACCACCAGAGTTTCGGGGATTGTGCCCAGGGACAGAATGTACATGACATAGACTCCATGCAGCTCATCCAGACCGTTCGTCACATGCGGGACAACGGAAAGTTCCTGGGCGGAGACGACATCAAGCGTCCCCCGGATATTTTTGTGGGAGCCGCTGCCAATCCCTTTGCCGATCCCTTTGATATAAGGGTTCCAAGGCTTGCCAAGAAGGTGGCCTGCGGTGCCGAGTTCATACAGACCCAGTGTATCTACAACTTGGATAAATTCGAGGAGTGGATGCGAAGGGTAAGGGAGCGGGGTCTCCATGAAAAGGTCTATATCCTGGCAGGTATGACCCCCATGAAATCCGTGGGAATGGCCCGGTACATGAAAAACCGGGTGCCTGGAATGGATGTGCCCGATGACGTGATCAAGCGCATGGGCGGCGTACCCAAGGAGAAGCAGCCCCAGGAGGGCATTGACATCTGTGTGGAGGCCATCCAGCGCCTCAAGGAGGTGGAGGGGGTTGCGGGATTCCACATAATGGCCATAGAATGGGAGGAGAAGGTTCCTGAGATTGTTGAGCGCAGCGGTCTCTATCCACGACCTGGGATATGAGGTTTATCTGAACTGGAAGCAGATTTTTTTCCTTAGATTTAAAGTTTTTGTGAGTAAACTGGCGGTATCTCCTTCTTATGTATGTGGTCAACTACCCCTACGGCACTTCGTGACCGTAGGGGCTTGTAATTCAATTGCAGGCCCGGTTGATTAGCTTAAGTGCTTCGAAGCACTACGTTACCGGAGAATATATAATAAAATGATTACCAATGCCGTTAGATTTTGATAAGTGATTATCAAAAAGCATTGTGTCCTTCCGCAATGAATGCGGTAATTGATTTTGGTTAGTTGACACCGAACATCCTATAACGCTCCAGCGGATCGTAAAAAGTGTCTCGGTTTCTGTTTTTTGCTCCATCCGCATTGTCAACTGTTCGACCAGCGAATCCCGCTTTTCTGCAATTTCATCTTCCATTTTTCTGGAAGTCTATATCATCCCAAAAACAAGTATTTTCTTCCTTCTTTACCGTAAAAATGCCATGAATAATAGACAAAGGTATCCATAGAATGAGAGAAATTGTAAACCATGAGCTTGAGCTTGCAAGGGAGTTTGTTCAATGCACCGGAGAAAATATATTCTTGACCGGCAAAGCAGGTACCGGAAAAACAACATTTTTGCAAAGCCTCAAAAACAACACTGAAAAACAGATGATAATAACAGCTCCCACAGGAGTTGCAGCCATCAATGCCGGGGGTGTCACCCTTCACTCCTTTTTTCAGCTTCCATTTGCCCCTTTTATTCCGGGAACCCTGGAGTATGATAACAGCAGAGAGCGCATGTTCAGATTCAGTAAAGAGAAAAAAGATATTATAAGGAACCTGGACATCCTTGTAATTGATGAGATCAGTATGGTACGTGCCGATCTCCTTGACTGTGTTGACCACGTACTCAGAAGCCACCGCCGCAATGATAAACCCTTCGGAGGTGTGCAGCTTCTTATGATCGGAGACCTGCTCCAGCTTTCACCCGTTGCCAGGGAGAATGAGTGGGAACTTGTTGAGCAGTATTATGATTCCGTCTATTTTTTCAGCAGCCATGCCCTCTGCCGAACAGATGTTGTCACCATTGAACTCAACCATGTTTACCGTCAGTCCGATCCCACGTTCATAAATCTTTTGAACAAGGTCCGGAGCAACAGCCTGGACCCAGACTCCCTCAAAGAGCTGAACCGGTGCTGTAATGGGGATTTTTTACAGGAAAACGAACAGGGATACATCACCCTGACCACCCACAACAACAAGGCCCGGTCCATCAATTCCAAAAGACTTGCCGCATTGCCCGGAAAGGAGTACCGTTTTTATGCAGAGATCTCCGGAGAGTTTCCCCAACAGAGTTACCCCACCCATGAGGTACTCACATTAAAGGAGGGAGCCCAGGTGATGTTTCTTAGGAACGACCCATCTGCCGAGAAGAGATACTACAACGGCAAGACAGGTAAAATAAAAAGCATCTCCGGCGGCCATATAACCGTCATATCCCCTGGTGAGAAGGATGAAATCGTGGCTGAACCTGTCGTCTGGGAGAATATAAGGTACATCGTCAATCCGGAGACAGGCGCGGTTCAGGAGGAGATAGCAGGTACCTTCAGACAGTTCCCCCTGAAACCTGCCTGGGCCATAACCATTCATAAAAGCCAGGGACTGACCTTTGACCGGGCCATAATAGATATAAGCACAGCCTTTGCCCACGGTCAGGTCTATGTGGCTCTAAGCCGCTGCAGAACACTCCAGGGGATGGTACTGAGTTCACCTGTTCCTGCCCGGGGCATTGAAACGGACAGAACTGTCCTTGACTTTATCCAAAGAGCCGGAAATTGCCCACCGGATGAAAATCGTCTCATGGATGCAAAAATATGCTACCAGCAGCAGCTTCTTCTCGGATGTTTTGATCTCGAGCTTCTCCATGACCGACTGGGCTACTTTATCCGCATCCTCCTCGGCAATTCCGGTGTTGTTGATATTTCCGGCATCTCCGGCATCGACCGCCTCCAGGAGATTGCTGCATCGGACACATTTACGGTGAGCTGGAAATTCAGAAACCAGTTACAAAACATGTTCCAGAATAACACCCTGCCGGAAAAGGATCCCCGCATACTTGAACGCATCGCCAGGGCATCCATCTGGTTCCAGGATCAATTGACCCCCATTGTTGATGATATTGTACATAAACTTCATGTGGAGATTGGCAATAAAAAGCTGCAGAAGAAGATATTCAATGTCCTGGGCAACCTTAAAGAGGAGGCTGCTGTGAAACTTGCCGGAATAAAATCCTGTGAGAACGGCTTTTCACCATGGGAATATCTCGCTGTGGTATCCCAGGCCAGGTTTAAAACCAACCTGAACAGCGGAAGCGGGAGAAGAAAAGCCTCCGGTTCCAGCCGGTCCGGCACAGTTGGGATGAGCAACTCTCCAAAAGAAAAAAGAGACAGTAAAAAAGACAACTTTCCCTCACCCACACAACAGGTCAGTTTTGAGATGTTCAACAAGGGTTTAACCATTGAACAGATAGCAAAGCACCGAGGCTTTACAGAATCCACCATTTTCGGGCATATCTGCTATTTTGTAGAAAAAGGAGAGCTGGACATAAACGGACTTGTCACATGTGAAAAACAGAAGATCATTGAGACCGCTCTTGAGAAAGTTTCCGACAGATCCCTTAAAACAGTAAAGGAGGAGACCATGGATATCTGCTCCTATGATGAGATCAAATTGGTGATATGCCGGAGGAGATATCTGGAAAAGGAGATGCCTGGGAATTTGTAAAGGAAATCGGCTGAAACCCTTGAAACAAGGCTATGGCAGAAATCGAGCATAAAAAAGCGTCCTGAAGGCCTTTGAAATTAAGATGGATGATGAAACGCTCTCGGATTACCAGAGCGTTTAATGTTATCAGCCTGATTTATCAATTTTTTCTTGACTAAAGAAAAAGAGGCTGTTAATGCTGAACAACATTCAAGAATTCATAATAAAGATATAAGTTGACTCCTATTCATCTTTCCCCAAATTTTAATCACACATGAATATGTGATGCACTTCCACTGTAAAGAAAGAACGACACTCCATGAGCTATTTAAACATCTCCAATGTGACATTGTCTTTTGGCGGTCTGAATGCCCTGTCCAATGTCAATATGCACATTGAAAAGGGTTTGATTACATCCATCATAGGTCCCAACGGTGCCGGAAAAACAAGTATTTTAAACTGCATTTCAGGCTTTTACCACCCCACCAGGGGGACAATCCTCTATGGAAATCACAATTTGACCCATGCATCACCCCACCAGGTATCTGCCATGGGTATTGCCAGGGCATTCCAGAATCTGGAACTGTTCCGGGGCCTTTCGGTTCTGGACAACCTCATGCTGGCGCGTCACATAAAACTGGACTACAATTTTTTCCAGGCCGTCATCTTTAGGGGAAAGGCATCCCGGGTGGAGGCCGAAAACAGGGCCGCGGTGGAAGAGGTAATAGATTTTATGGAGCTGGAGGCCCATCGAAAGAGCTTAGTGGGGAACTTAAGCTACGGGGTTCAGAAAAAGGTCGAGGTTGCAAGGGCACTTACCCTGGAACCGGATCTCCTGCTTCTTGATGAACCCATGGCAGGTATGAATATTGAGGAGAAGGAGGATATTGTCCGTTTCATCATGGATATAAAAAAGGAGAGGGGAATCACCGTTGTGCTGGTCGAGCATGATCTTGGCGTGGTCATGGATATTTCGGATCGAATACATGTCCTGGATTTCGGGCAGGTCATAGGTTCGGGCAGGCCCCATGAAATTGCCGCAGACCAAAGGGTCATTAAAGCCTACATAGGGGAGGCATAGCCATGGAAAACAGTGATAAGCTTCTGGAATACTCCATCCCCCAGCTTCTAAGGCTGAGAGTGAACTACTCAGGCGACAGGGTTGCCCTGCGTGAAAAGGATTTCGGAATCTGGAACAACTTTACATGGAAATCCTATTACGATTTTGTGAGAAAAACAGCCCTGGGACTCAGGGAGACCGGACTCCAAAAAGGCGATCACATAGCCCTGATCAGCGACAACATTCCGGAACTTCTGTTTACGGCCATCGGAGCCCACAGCATTGGTGCAGTAACTGCCGGCATCTATCAGACAACCATGCCGGACGAGATAGCAGGCATAATAGAGAGCCTTAAAATCACCATGGTTTTCTGCGACAATCAGGAGCAGGTGGATAAACTTGTGGATATACGGGAAAGGGTGCCCGGCATCCAAAAGGTCATCTATGAAGATCCCAGGGGCATGAGGGAGTATAAAAAGGATCCCTGGTTTGTCTCCATGGAGGAGATATACAGGCTTGGCCAGGCCGTCCATGCCGGTGAACCCGGGCTTTTCGATTCCCTTGTGGATCAGGGCAGTCCCAATGATGTATGCCATATGTGCCTCACGTCCGGAACCACAGGCATGCCCAAGGGAACCATGATGACCCATCAAAATTACATCAATATGGGGGTTCAGATCACCAAAGTAGATCCCCTGGAACCCCAGGATGAGTATGTATCCTTTCTCCCCTTTGCCTGGATAGGGGAACAGATGAACTCCTTTGGCATCGCCATGGCCGCCGGAATAACCATAAATTTTCCGGAATCCGTGGAGACCGCAATGTCGGATCTCAAGGAGATAGGCCCCCATTTCATGTTCGGTGCCCCGAGGATATACGAAAACCTCCGCTCCTCCATATGGCTGAAAATAGATCAGTCCTACTGGCTCAACAAGCTTATGTACAACTACTTCATCGAAGTTGGACAGCGTGCAGCCAAATATCGCATGGCAGGGGAAAACCTTCCGGTCTGGCTCAGGTTCAAGGCGTGGCTTGGAAAACAGATAATATTTCGGCCTCTGATCAACCAGATGGGACTTTTGAGGCTTAGAAGGGCCTATACAGGAGGAGCTGCCCTGGGGCCCGAGCTTTTCACCTTCTACCAGGCCATTGGTGTCAATCTAAAACAGATATACGGCCAGACCGAAATCACGGGCATTGCCTACATGCACCGGGACGGGGATGTAAGACCCGATACCGTGGGCATGCCCCTTCCCGGAACCGAATGCATGATAAGCGAGCAGGGAGAGATACTCTCAAAATCCGCTTCTGTCTCCCCGGGATATTTTGAACAGCCGGAAAAGACCCGGGAGCTTCTTGAAGGGGGATGGCTCCACTCTGGAGATGCAGGCTACATTGACGAAGCAGGTCACCTTGTGGTCATTGACCGGCTCTCGGATGTAATGCACAACCACAAGAACGAGATGTTCTCCCCCATGTTCCTGGAGAACAAACTAAAATTCAGCCCCTATATAAAAGAGGCCGTTATTTTTGGAAATCAAATGGAGTATGTATCGGCTCTGATAAATATTGATCCTGAAGTTGTGGGTAAATGGGCCGAGGACCGGGGAATCTCCTATACCACTTATATGGATCTCGCAGCAAAGGAGCAGGTGGCCCAACTGATACTGGATCAGGTTCGCAGTGTAAATGCCGGTGTGGAACAGGATCATTTTCGCATCCAGCGTTTTGCCCTTCTTTACAAGCTTCTTGATGTTGATGACGGTGAACTTACAAAAACCGGCAAAATCCGAAGAAAGGTGGTAATGGATCGATACCGGCACCTCTATGAAGGACTCTATGATCCCAATACCGGCGTAAAGGATGTGGATGCCCATTTTCAGTATCAGGACGGCCAGTCCGCCATTGTGAAAACCAGGGTTCGTTTTTATACAACAGCCCTTGATGGGCATAATCAATAGTTTTCAAAAATCATGAAGATGTCATATTTTTCTGGAAATCTATAGTTGTCCAGATAATGAAATTGGCAACCGTACTGTAGGGGCAGTCCCTTGTGGGTGCCCTTAAGAATGAATTTGCTGAAATATTATTCTGGAAGTCTATACGACAAGGAAGAGGAGTTAAACGATCATGAGTTATTTTTTTCAGATTGTGGTCAGCGGCATAGTTGTGGGTTCGATATATGCCCTGGCCGCCCTTGGACTCGTACTGGTCTATAAATCAAGCCGTGTGGCCAATTTTGCACATGGTCAAATAATAGCCGCCGGAGCCTTCATCACCTATGCCCTTACTGTCTGGACATCTATTCCAATATATTTCTCATTTTTCATAAGTATGTTCATAACTTTTCTCCTGGCATGGAGCGTGGAACGCATCTTTCTGCGCCGACTCATCGGAGAGCCTATCATTTCAGTCATAATGGTTACCATCGGACTTGCCTCCATCCTGGACGGCCTGATATACCTGACACCCTTTGGAACCGAGAATTTCTCATTTCCGGCCTTTCTTCCCCAGGAACCCATCATGCTGGGAGGAGTCTCCATATCCTGGACCCAGCTTGTGGGGGTTACAATCACTTTTATCCTCATAGGCGGCTTTTCCTGGTTTTTCAAAAAATCCACCGTGGGAATATCCATGCGGGCAGTATCCGATGATCAGTTTGCATCCATGTCCGTGGGCATATCTGTACCCGGGGTTTTCGGCCTTGCCTGGGCAACGGCTGGCCTTACCGCGGCGGCGGCAGGAGGAATTATCGGCAATATCACAGGACTGAACTTTGACACTCTCCACGCCTTTGGAGTGGTTGTCTTTCCCGTGGTGATCCTCGGGGGGCTCGACTCCATCCTCGGGGCAGTGGTTGCGGGAATCATCATGGGTCTCATTCAGCAGTTTGCAAGCGGCTACATAGACGGCAACTGGGGTCTCAACGGTACAGGCGAAGTCCTTCCCTACATAATTCTGCTCATAATTCTTCTCATAAAACCCCATGGCCTGTTCGGTATCCATGAAATAGAAAGGGTGTGATATGGCATCAAACAGATGGTTGGCAACCGGTAATTTTTTCACATCCTACGAGCAGGAGCAGAGTACTTTTAAAACCCATCTTGACAGGACGATTTTTACCATATTTCTTCTGCTGCTCTTTGTATGGCCCCTTATCTTCTCCATGAGCAGGGCCCAGATGCTGGTGGTGAACAACATTCTCATTGCCGTGGTGGCTGTCATGGGTCTCAATCTCGTTACAGGGTTTGCAGGTCTCATATCCATAGGCCATGCAGCCTTCATGGGGGTGGGAGCATATACCGTGGCCTCCTGTTCCCGGATGATAGGAGATTCCCATATCCTGATCACCCATATGTGGCCCCTCATGATAATCTTCGGGGGCATTACCGGGGCCCTCATGGGTGCCATTGTGGGGCTTCCGGCCCTGCGCCTGAAGCACCTCTACCTTGCCATTGCAACCCTCTCCTTCCAGATGATCTTTGAATGGACCATCAACTTCATGACATTTTTTAACCAGGGACAGACCATATTTGTGGGCAGGGTCATGTGGATTACAGGTGAGGTGGGCAGAAAGGATCACTATCTATTCTGGTACTATGTTATCATGATCGTAGTAGTGGTTATGGGCTTTGGAGTACGCAACCTGTTTAAAACCCGTTACGGCAGGGCCCTCATAGCGGTGCGGGACAATGACCGGGCAGCCGATGCCATGGGAATGCATCCGGGTCTTACCAAGGTGTATGCCTTTGCCCTGTCCGGTTTTTTTGCCGGGGTGGCAGGGGCCCTCCATGCTTATCTTTACAGGGGGGCCGGCATTGAATCCTTTACCCTGCACCACTCCATAACATATCTTGCCATGGCCATTGTAGGGGGACTGGGTACCCTGAACGGCTCATTTTGGGGACCTGCCGCCATAGAGATGCTTGACATTCAGGTTGAAAAACTTGCAGAGTTTGCCGGGGTCTATCTTCCATCCAACATGAACCTTGCCACAGCCCTTAGACCCTTGACCTTTGGCCTTGTCATTGTCCTTTTCCTGATGTTCGAACCCCGGGGAATTGCCAACTGGTGGCGCATTGTCAAATCCTACACAAAAACATGGCCCTTCAGATACTGACCATTTGTATTGAAACTTGTATTGAAACAAACGCCATTGTCAACTACCCCTAAGCACTTCTTGACTTAGGGGCTTGAAATCGCAAGATGAATCGATTTTAAATGACTTGCTCCTTTATCTCACCCTCGGGCTTTCCAGGGGAAGAACCTGCAAGTTATTTCAAACCTGTTCTTTACTTACAATCAAGCTGGTCAGTGTCCTTTTATAATGAGTAGATAACCCATTGCTATTGACCTTATATATGACTTCGTAACTGGTCTCCAGACATACTGCATTACGAACAAACAGCAGATTGAGAAGACATTCAAGGGTGATAGGAGTCTGGAGATTTGCAAATATATTAAGGAATAGGGTTTAAATAACTTGCCCATTCACCTCACCCCCCAACACCCTCTCCATATCTGGAGAGGGGAGCTTGGGTAAGTTAATAAAACCCTATTACTAAGGATAATAAAGATATGAGAACAAATCTAAATTTACCTGAAAAATTACTCCAAGAAGCCATGAAACTAACATGTATCAATAGAAAAAATCAGGTCGTTATTTATGCATTAGAAGAATTGATTAAAAAATCAAAGATTGTGGAATTAAAAAAATTTAAGGGTAAAATAGATATCGAGATGAATCTTGATATAATTAGAGGTCGTTAATGAAAATTCTTGTAGATACATCAGTTTGGATTGATTATTTTCGTACAGGCCTAAATTCAGGTGATTTGGATATTCTGATAGATGAAAATATACTAGTAATTAATGATATTATTCTTGCTGAACTAATACCTTTTTTAAAAGTAAAGAAACAAAATAAAGTCATCCAACTTTTGAACTATGTTACAAAATTGGATTTAGATATTGATTGGAGTGAAATTATTCAATTTCAAGTAGCGTGTTTACAATCTGGATTAAACGGAATTGGTATCCCTGATTTGATTATAGCACAAAATTCGCTACAATATTATTGTCAGGTTTACACATTAGACAAACATTTAAAACTATTGAAAGATATTATAGATTTACATATTTATAACGACTAAAAAGTGTCGGGATTATAATCGACTGTCAACTACCCCTAAGCACTTCTTGACTTAGGGGCTTGAAATCGCAAGATGAATCGATTTTAAATGACTTGCTCCTTTATCTCACCCTCGGGCTTTCCAGGGGAAGAACCTGCAAGTTATTTCAAACCTGTTCTTTAAGGCTGAAAAGCCAAATCAAAAAACACAATCAAGGAGGAGGTTACATGAAAAAGCATTACCTTATCATCACTCTGTCCATCGTTACCGCATCTATTTTCTGCTTCACATCCATGGCCATTGCAAAGGGAAAATCCTATACAATAGGGCTATCCCTGGCCATTACAGGTCCCACATCCGATGCTGGCAATCCCTATGCCAAAGGGGTTGAGGACTACTTCAAGTATGTCAATGACACAAAACTTCTCGGGGATGACAAAATAGAGTACATAATCCGGGACGATCAGTACCAGACCGCTGTGACCAAAAGAAATTTCGAGGATTTTCTGGATCAGGACATGGTATTCTATCTCAACTACTCCACAGGAAGCACCCTGGGATTGAAACGTGATTTCGAGGAGGTTAAGATTCCTGTTATTCCGGCATCCTTCCATGCAGGAAACGTTGAGGACTCCAATTATATATTCCTGCCCATTGCATCCTATTCGGAACAGGTTGTTCTTCTGGCCGAGTATATTGTCAAAAACCACAAAGGTGAAAAACCCAATGTTGCCATGTTCATCCATCCTTCGGCCTTTGGCCGGGGACCGGTGGGTGATCTTGAAAGTGCAGTTAAAGCAGGACTTGGCATGGAGATCGTGGAGGTGGTGGAGCATGGAAAGGATCTCGACAACACCGCCATGCTCCAGCGTCTAATGAGTAAAAATGTCCAATATGTGATCTGCCAGACCATACAGTCCCCTGTTGCCACCATGCTAAGGGATGCATCCCGTCTTGGAGTGGCTGCATCGGAATTCGGGGAGACCGGGAAACTGACATTTCTCGGGGCCCACTACACAGGCGGCAACGATCTCATAGACCTGGCCGGTGAATCTTCGGAAAACTTTTTCTGGACAACCTC
>JADGBO010000096.1 GCA_015231465.1 Desulfamplus sp. | reverse complement strand
TCGTTCTTCCGGTTTGTAGTGGGAAAACACATCCTCCGGTTTGTAGTGGGACAACACATCTTCCGGTCTGTAGTTGACAAACAGTTCCTCCGGTTTGTAGTGGGACAACACATCTTCCGGTTTGTATTTTTTTAAAATATCATCCAAACTACAATAATTCAGGAAGGACTCATACATCTCTTTGCCTATATTCATAATCTCGTCGGTTGTATATCCGCTCGTCTCCTGCATGATCTCCACTCCTTTCTCTTTTCTGGTAAAAATATTAAACAAACCTGCAAAAACAAAATATAGATCAAATGCCAACATGCCTTTTCTTGAGTTTAAAAGATTATTAAATGACCTCTTTCTTACACTCTTTTTGCTTGCAAAGCATTTTATGTACAGGTTATGGGGTTCATCGGAAAGATCATTTATCGATATCAACTGCACTGCATCTATGACGACATGGGAGCTTTTGAAAACTCCGGGTTTTATCTCGTCTCTAAATCCGGCCATCTTTCTCAGCTTTTGATCCGGAGTTTTAGAGATCATCTTTGATGCTCTCCTTCAGGGCTTCATATTTGCTGATGAACTCCTTGTCGAGAAAGGTGTATCTACCAATTTTACGATTCGGGACAATCTTGGTCGAAATAATGATCATGGCTCAATTTTTTATTGCACAATTGACATCCTTTAGTGATTCATATAAACAAAACAGCAACTGGTTTTTGAAATGGGTTTTGTGTTATGCCCATAGATGTAACCCGGCAAAAACGCTGAGTCAATTTGACATGAAGAAGAATCTCACACACATCAGCAGCATACTTGACACAGCCCTGAAGGATTTGAGACCTGCAAAGGACACTGAAATGACTCTCATCTGGGCACTATGGAACCGTGCCATGGGTGAAACCGTGGCACGGGAGACCAGACCCGCTGCCTTCATGGGCAACACCCTTATTGTCAATGTCTCCTGTTCAGCCTGGCTTCAGCACCTGAACTTTTCAAAACATGAGATGATCCGGAACATTAACTGTGCCCTGGAAAGGGATATGGTCAAAGAGATAAGATTCAAAATTGCAGCCATCCACAACTGAATCAAATTACAGCGAATCACATTACAACCTTGATCCTCATCGTGATCTTTATGGTGATCTTTACATTGATCAGCCATCAAAGGGCTACCGCTTCTCCATGGACTCCTTCCTTGTTGCCGAATATGCAGCCGGCCAGACAGACAATCTTATAAAGAGAAACAATCCATGGAAAATTCTGGATATAGGTACCGGCTGTGCCCCCATTGCCCTTGCTCTATGCCTCAGGCTCAGGCCGGGGGATATCAAGATAACAGCCGTGGAGATACAGGAAGAGCTTGCCCGAACCGCATGCCGTAATATTGTAATGAACAGGATGGAAAAAGAGATAAGCATCATCCAGGGGGATATCAGGATGATGACCTGCCGGGACCTGGAAGGCCCCTTTGACCTGGTGGTTTCAAATCCCCCCTACCACAAAAAAGAAGACGGCCGTATAAGCCTTGACCAGGGCAGAGCCATTGCAAGGCATGAGGTAACCCTCAACCTTGGCGAGCTGATGCAAAGTGCGGCCAAGATGATGAAAAACAGAGCGATTCTAACCCTTATATATCCTGTAACGAGACTGACGGAGCTTGTATGTGCCATGCACCATTACCGCATCGAGCCTTCGGAGATGAGGTTTGTCCACACAAAATCGGACTCTCCTCCATCACTGATACTGATTTCCGGCATAAAAAACGGCTCATCCCCCCTCATTGTCTCTCCACCCGTGAACATGGACAAAATGTACATGGACAAAATGAACATGGATAAAACGTACAAAAGGAAAGATTGAAATGCAGCCATCTGTTTACATTCAGTCTGTTTACATTCAGTCTGTTTACATTCAGTCTGTTTACATTCAGTCTGTTTACATTCAGTCTGTTTACATTCAGTCTGTTTACATTCAGTTGACTGTCAGTTGCTTAAATCCAATGCTTGCCATCACAATAGTTTGTATGACAAACAACAAGAGAGCCACAATGAACCCGCACTTTGCGGCAATGCGTTGAAAGCGGGATTCAAAAGCAAAATAGGTACGATGAGTACCGGCAACAAAAAACAGATAGATGATGTTCAAAATGCCACCCACCATGAACGCACCCATGGAGATAAGAATATACCCATATCCGTCCATACAACCCCTGTAGTAAAGGGCCTGTCGAATAGCTGCGATAATAAAGGGAACTGAAACAACCGTAAAGGGTATGAATCCCAAATATGCTCTCATATATTCCTCATTCAAACATTTAGGATATATACTGCAAGCCTTGCTGAACACGAGTCTGTAAGCCATCAATCGGCTTCAATATATAATATTTAATTTGCCATTGGTGTCACATATATTCCAGGGCTGCCACACCAGGAAGCTCCTTTCCTTCCATGAGATGGAGAAATGCTCCTCCGCCGGTTGATATGTAACCGACCCTGTCCGCCACTCCACACACTTTTGCCGCAAGGGCGGTGTCCCCTCCACCCACTATGGAAAAAGCCCCATCTGCTCCTGCAACGGCCCGGGCAACGGCCATTGTCCCTTCACAAAAGGCTTCCATCTCAAACACACCCATGGGGCCGTTCCATACAATGGTTCCGGCTTTCTTTATCTCATCCGAGAAGAGTTTCATGGTATCCTCTCCAATGTCAAGGGCCATCCATCCATCCGGGACATCTTCCTTACCTATTTTAACAGTCCGCCTCTCTGCGCCGCCATCCAAAGCAGAGGCAAAGATAAGATCCACTGGAAGAAGCAGGGGGATCCCCCTCTTTTCAGCCTTGGCAAGAATATCCCTTGCAGCATCCAAAAGATCATCCTCTACCATGGATGCACCAATATTAATGCCCTTGCTTTTCAAGAATGTATTGGCCATGGCCCCTCCTATGATAAGGGAATCCACCACATTCAGCATATTCAAAAGGGCATTTAGTTTACTCGATACCTTGGCCCCTCCTATAACCGCGGCAAGGGGATGCCGGGGATTCTCCATGGCATCCCTGTAACTCTGCATCTCCTTTTCCAGGAGAAACCCGGGGGCACAGGACTTGGCAAAAGAGGGAATTCCCACCACAGAGGCCTCTTTGCGATGGGATACTGCAAAGGCTTCATTGACATAAATATCACAAAGATCGGCCAGGGCCTTTGCAAAATCAGGATCATTTTTTTTCTCGCCCTTATGGAAACGAAGGTTCTCAAGAAGCAAAATTTGGCCAGGGGCAAGAGCAGCCACTTTGGCCTCCACATCCCTTCCCAGACAATCCGGGGCAAACAGAACTTCATGACCGGCAAGGGTTCCCAGGCATTGGGCAACAGGGGCAAGGCTCAATGCCGGAACAGGTCCGCCATCGGGACGGCCCATGTGAGAAATCAAAATAATTGCGGCTTTTTTTTCAATGAGATAACCAATAAGGGGTAATGTTGCACGTATGCGATTATCATCTGTTATATTTCCATGATCATCCATGGGAACATTATAATCCACCCTCACCATGACCTTTTTACCGGACACATCAAAATCTCTTACTGATTTCATAATTTAAACACTCTCCCCAACATGGCGGCATTACCGCCACAATCTAAGCATGAAAGCAAATCCATTTTTCAGGGCAGCCGCAAGGGAGTTCCCCTGTAAGCATACTCTCTGGAAAAATGTAAACTGATACATGAAGGATGCCTCAACATATTATTTTTTTTCACGGTAAAGGGATTTTTTCCTTGACCACCGCTGTAAAAAACCTGCAATACCTGGTTTTTTGTCCCTCTCAATCATCTCTTCCCGGACAGGAACTCCACGACTGCCTGCCATGGCGGCCCTTAGACAGGGGGTCTTATGGGCACACAGATACATGCAGTCATCAGGAGTCTCCCTGAGACCATTTTTGCCCAAGGGAAAAACCTTTTCCAGGTCACCAAAACAGTCAGGACAGTAAAGTCCGTTCAAACGTCTTGTTCCATCAGGGTCAATGGAGGGAGTACCCGGAAGAGGCTCTCCCCCTTCGCCGGTATATTGACCCTGGGCATCCCTGCCTGACTGCTGTCGGCTTCCTTCATATTCCCCTTGGGCATTTCCATCCACCGGCTGTCGGCTTCCTTCATATTCCCTTTGGGCATTTCCATCCACCGGCTGTCGCCTTCCTTCATATTCCCCTTGGGCATTTCCATCCACCGGCTGTCGCCTTCCTTCATATTCCCTTTGGGCATTTTGATCTCCTGAATCTTCATCCGTTCTTTTCAAATTCACGGTTAAATTCTCCAATGTATCCGTTGTCTGCAAAACTGTAAAACCCCTCCTCTCCTGTGATCACATGCTCATGGACGGTGATGCCAACATGGCGGCAGGCAAACACCAGCCTCCGTGTAATAGCTATATCTTCCGGTGACGGAGCGTGATCCCCGGACGGATGGTTATGGGCAAAAATTACGGCCGCTGCCCGATGTTCCAGGGCCTTTATGATAACCTCCCGGGGATAGACCGAACTCATGGTCAATGTACCCTCAAAAAGAATCTCCAGGCCGTTGACACGGTTTTTGGCATCAAGAAATACTCCGGCAAAGACCTCCCTGGTTTTCCGGCCGATGGCATGGCGAAGATAATTAATCAAATCCTTGGAGTTGCTGATGACATCCGTCTTGATAACCTTCTTTTTAAGGTAAAGATCTGCAACCTCTTTGATCAATTTTATGCCGAGTATATTGGCCGGACCGACCCCTTTAACCCTTGAAAGCTCCTCGGGATTTGCCTCAAAAATTCCCTGGAGGTTTTTAAATCTGGCCAGAAGAGCTTTAGCACTATCCTTGCAGTCTCTGCGGGGGGTATTCAGGGTCAGCAGCAGCTCTACAACCTCATAGTCCTGGAAACCGTCAATGCCGTTTTGTAAAAACTTCTCCTTCAGTCGCTGCCTGTGGCCCTCACCTTTATGTTTGTTTCCAGTTGTCACAATATTCCCCCATGATCATACACAGTCACACCACGCCCATTATTTAAAATACACCGATAATGATGGCAAACCCTCCCACAATCCAGCAATAGGGAGCAAACAGATAAAACCTGCCGTTTTTCACAAGGTGAATTAGAAGCTTCAAAGCTGCATAACCCACAACAAAAGATATTAAAGTCCCATACAGAATAGAAAAGTCAAAGGCAATACCCTGGGTCACAAAATCCCGAAGACTTATAAGCTCGGCACCCAGGATGGCCGGTATGGAGAGAAGAAATGAGAAGCGTGCCGCGGTTTCACGGTCCATTCCGGAAAAAAGAGCGGCTGAAATGGTGGCTCCTGATCTTGAAATACCCGGGATAACGGCCAGGCCCTGGCATATGCCGATGAGTAGGGCACGTTTGTAACCCATAGCCATTATACCTGCCCCGGAAGGTTTGATGCCCCGTGTAAGCCACAAAAAGGTTCCTGTGACAAGCATCATGCAGCCCACAAAATTTATGGAATCGGACATGGCATCCATATATTGCTTAAAAAAAAGACCCATGAACGCGGTGGGAACGGAAGCCACAATTATTAAAATTGCAAACCGTATATTTGGATCAACGTATGCCCTGGAGAAAAATCCCTCTTCACCTGGAAATTTTCCCCGGTGCAACTTATGTCTGATTAATCCCCAAAGGGATGCTGTAATGTCTCTTATATCTTTAAAGAAAACAACAATCACCGCAATCAGGGTTCCCACATGGAGGCTGACATCAAAAAAGAGGGTGGGTTCGGTTATGCCTAAGATGTAATGGCCCAGGGCCAGGTGGCCGGAGCTGCTCACGGGAAGAAACTCTGTGAGACCCTGGAGGACTCCAAGTATAATTGCCTGGTAGATTTCCATTTGTTTACCTCTCCATTTTTTTACCTCAAAAGCCTACCTGGGCACTGGTTCAGTTAACCCATTTAACTGAACCAGTGCCATTACCTGAAAAGCTTACCTGAAAAGTTTACCTCAAAAGCTTACCTGATAAGTTTACCTCAAAAGCTTACCTCAAAAGCTTACCTCAAAAGCTTATCTATATCTTTGCGGGTGTCCTTTGCATAGAGCCGCCTCAACTTGGGCTTCTCAATCTTACCGGTGGCGTTCCTGGGCACCTCTGCAAAAATTATTTTTCTGAGTCTTTTGTATCTTGGGAGGCCATAGCCAAACTCTTTAATATCCTTTTTGGTGAGTTCAACCCCAGGCTTGGGTGATATGATACCGGCAGGTATCTCACCAAGCCTCTCGTCCGGAATGCCAATGACGGCAATGTCCTGGATTTTGGAGTGCTGCATGAAAAAATGTTCTATCTCCACAGGAAAAATATTCTCGCCTCCGCAGATGATCACATCTTTTTTCCTGTCCACAAGCCAGATAAAGCCATCCATGTCATACCTGGCAATGTCACCGGTGTGGAGCCATCCATGGACAATGGTCTTCTTAGTGGCCTGGGGATTTTTATAATACTCCTTCATGACCCCCGGCCCCCGTACAAGGAGTTCTCCGCTCTCGCCCGGGGGAAGGGCATTGCCGGAGGCATCCACAATGCGGCACTCCCAGTCGAATCCTGGCACTCCAATGGCCCCGACCTTATGGGAATTTTCAATTCCAAGGTGTACGCATCCCGGTCCGGTACACTCTGTAAGACCATAATTTGTATCATAATCATGATTGGGAAAGTACTCCTTCCACTCCCTTATGAGGGATGGCGGCACAGGCTGGGCACCAATGTGCAGAAGCCTCCATTGAGACAGATCATAGTCCGAGAGAGCCATCTTGTTATTCTCAATGGCAATGAGAATATCATGGGCCCAGGGTACAAGGAGCCAGACAATGGTAACCTTTTCCTCGGATACAGCCTCAAGAATCCACCGGGGTTGTACACCTTTTAAAATTACACACCTGCCCCCCACAATGAAACTGCCCATCCAGTGCATCTTGGCCCCTGTATGGTAAAGGGGAGGAATGCACAAAAATACATCGTCACGGGTCTGGCCATGGTGGCGGTTCTCCACATAACAGGCATGTTCAAGGTTTCTGTGGGTGAGAAGTACGGCCTTGGGGGTTCCGGTGGTACCGGAGGTGAAATATAGAGCAGCATCGTCGTGCAGCTCAATGTCAACTCCCAAAAGGGGATTATCCGAACTGCTTTTTATAAAACTTTCATAGGTTACGGCATAGTCAGGGCATAGCTCATCCGGGCCGGTAAATATCCATGTATGAACAGTTGCCTCCAGAATCTCCCGTATGGAGTCGAGTCTTTCTATAAACTCCTCACCGAAAAAAAACACCTCGGCTTCGGAAACTTCGGTGCAGAGGCGAATCTTGTCGGCTTCAAACCTGAAATTGAGGGGAACAGCCCAGGCACCGGTGGCAAGGATACCGAAATATATGGGAAGCCACTCCATGGAGTTGGTCATGAGCTGGACCACCCGGCCCCCTTTTTTTATGCCCCTGGCGGTAAGGGCGTTGGCAACTTTGTTGGACTGCCTGTAAAACCGGGTCCAGGTGATCTCCCGCCTTGAGTTTTCAGCAGGTGATCGTTCCACAAGGGCAATTTCATCACCGTACATTCGGTGGTTTCTCGCTAATATTTCAGTTATAATCATCTAAAATTCCCAATCTGTCTTACCATTTATGCTTACTATTTATGCTTAGGAATTGATTTTTAATAACTTGCCCATTCATCTGATCCCCAGCCACCTATTACAGGCTTGCCATGGGAGCTTGGGTAAGTTAATTCAACCCAATTACTTACTATTTATCATTGAAACAGCATCTAAGGCACATTGAGTGTTTGATAAAATATTGTGCCTGCTCCCATTGATTTTAAAACAAAAAACCCGCTGTGCAGTATAGAACACAGCGGGTATAAATTTCAAGAGAAGTTCACTCTATATAGTTTTCCAGATAATGAAATTGGTAATCATACTGTAGGGGCAGCCCCCTGTGGCTGCCCTTGGGAATGGATATGCTCAAAGATTTTTCTGGAAGTCTATAGTTTTTCTTCAAGCCTCAGATTACTTTTTAACCTCTTCGAAATCAGCATCCACAACATCATCATCCTGGGTGGCAGAGCCTCCGGAAGCTCCTCCTGCTGCATGAGTACCCCCCGGGGTCTGTCCGGCTCCTCCATCCTGGGCAGCCTGCTGATACATGGCTTCGGCCAGTTTATGGGAAACCTGGGTAAGGGCTTCGATCTTCTGTTTTATAAGATCGGTATCCTCTCCCTCCTTGGCACGTTTTAGCTCGGCCAGGGCATCCTGGATGCTGTTTTTGGTTGAATCATCAACCTTGTCTCCATGCTCGTTAAGGGTCTTTTCCGTCTGATCTATAATGGATTCGGCGGAATTTCTGGCATCCACCAGGGCCCTTTTTCTACGGTCATCCTCTGCGTGCATCTCGGCATCTTTCATCATTTTGTCTATCTCATCCTTACTGAGACCGCTGGCCGCTGTGATGCGGATGGACTGCTCCTTGCCCGTGGCCTTGTCCTTGGCAGATACGGAAACGATACCGTTGGCATCAATATCAAAGGTGACCTCAATCTGGGGAACACCCCTTGGGGCAGAGGGAATATCTGCCAGCTCGAACTGTCCAAGGGTCTTGTTACCGGCGGCCATCTCCCGCTCTCCCTGGAGTACATGGATGGATACGGCAGGCTGGTTGTCTGCAGCGGTTGAAAAAACCTGGCTCTTCTTGGTGGGGATGGTGGTGTTCTTCTCAATGAGCTTGGTCATTACTCCGCCCAGGGTTTCGATTCCAAGGGAGAGGGGGGTTACATCAAGGAGGAGAACATCATTGACATCACCCTGGAGAACACCGGCCTGGATTGCGGCACCAAGGGCTACCACCTCATCCGGGTTCACACCCTTATGGGGTTTTTTCCCGAATATCTTCTCCACCCTCTGCTGCACCGCAGGCATACGGGTCATACCTCCCACGAGAACCACTTCGTTTATATCCTCGGGTTTCAATCCTGCATCCTTCAATGCAGTGCGGCATGGGGTTGCCAGATTGTCCAGGAGATCAGATACAAGGGACTCCAGCTTTGCCCGGGTCAACTTTACGTCAAGGTGCTTGGGTCCGCTGGCATCGGCTGTTATAAAAGGTAGATTGACGCTGGTCTCAACTGCGGATGAGAGTTCCATTTTGGCTTTTTCCGCGGCCTCTTTCAAACGCTGGAGGGCCATTTTATCCTTTCTTATATCAATGCCCTGATCCTTTTTGAATTCGTTGGCAACATAATCTATGATTCTGAGGTCAAAATCCTCACCACCAAGGTGAGTGTCTCCGTTGGTGGATTTTACCTCGAACACGCCATCCCCGATCTCCAGGATGGAGACATCGAAAGTACCGCCTCCCAGGTCAAAAACCACAATTTTCTCGTCACCTTTTTTATCAAGTCCGTATGCAAGGGAAGCTGCCGTGGGCTCATTTATTATACGTTTGACATTGAGACCTGCGATTTTGCCGGCATCCTTGGTTGCCTGACGCTGGCTGTCATTAAAGTAAGCCGGCACTGTAATGACCGCGTCCGTGACGGTCTCCCCAAGATAATCTTCAGCAGTCTTTTTTATGTTGGCCAGTATATAAGATGATATTTCGGCCGGGCTGTGCTGCTTTCCCCGGATATTGATTCGGGTGTCGCCATTGGATGCCGGTTCAATCTTGTAAGGAAGTACGCTTATGTCTCCCTGTATCTCCTTGGAGCTGAATTTCCTTCCAATAAGTCTTTTAACACCGAACACTGTATTTTCGGGATTGGTGATGGCCTGTCTTTTAGCGGTCTGTCCCACGAGACGATCTCCGCTTTCGGTAATACCCACAACCGACGGGGTTGTACGCCCGCCTTCCGAATTGGTTATAACTTTGGGCTCTCCACCTTCCATCACAGCCACACAAGAATTTGTTGTTCCCAGATCAATTCCGATTGTCTTACCCATAATATTTTCCTCCAAATATATTTTAATGTATTGAATGATTTCTGTCGCTATCCTTAGATTATGCCGCCTTGGAAACCACGACCATGGACGGCCGTATGAGCCTGTCATGGAGAGTGTATCCCTTCTGGAGTTCATTAATGACTGTGTTATCGGGATGCTCGTCCGACTCCTGATGGGATACTGCCTGATGAAACGAGGGATCAAAGGGCTTGCCAAGGGCATCCACTCTCTTGACACTGAAGGAGTCAAACAATTTCAAAATATCCCTGAGGGTCATCTCGACCCCTTCCACTATACTTGCCTTGTCGGCACGCTTATCCGAGTTTGCCGAAGCAATTGCCCGTTCCAGGTTATCAACTACGGTCAAAAGCTGCTTGATAATTGTTTCGTTGGCATATTTTCTGAATTCAGCCATCTCCCTGGCGGAACGTTTCTTGTAATTGTCAAACTCGGCGGCAAGTCTAATCACACGATCCTTTTCCGCATCAAGGGCAGCAATCAATTCAGCCATGGTGGAGGCAACTTCGGCAGAATTGTCACCTTTAGTTCCTGCATCACTCTCTTTTTTACAGGGTTGTGCATCTTTTTTTCCACCACCACCGCCCTCTTCCAAGAGATCAGCCTCGTTGGCATCACCATTTTTTCCCAGAGAAGAGGTCTTTTCAGTGGAAACTTCATCGGCAGAATCCTTCCGGATATTACTGCTCTCCCGGGCATTATTCGCCGTATCCCTGCCTGCCCCTCGGTGTAAATTTTTTTCATCAATCCCGGGGCCTTTCCCTGATGCACCGGGATTCACTTCCGACAGGTTCTGTTTAGTGGAATCCTCTTTTGCAGCCAATAGTCTCTCCTGTAATGTTTCATGAAGTTTTTTCGTTTAAGGAATCTGTACCTAACAATCTGCCCCCTCCTTTAAAAAACTGGAAATGTGAACGGCACTGACGGCTTTATTTAAAGTTACCTGGCATTATATTTAAAGTTGCCTGGTATTATATTTATAAGGTACCTACCGTTAATAGTGAGGGGTGATGGTACTTTACCCAATTCCTTTTAAAAGCACCGAACTAATTTTTGGGGAATCAATTTTTGGAATGAAAAATAAGACCATTTAAACTCATGTCAAGCTTAAATTATGGACTCGGTTCAACAATTATGAGGATAATTTATAAGAATGGCGTAAAACCCCTATCCCTTCAGGGTAGGGGATGTAAGCCATATCGGGGGGGGGTGGTTCTAAGATTAGCCATTATCGACATTGCATCAGCACCTATTAGCATTTTCTATCATTGTTGGAATTAATTCAAAGGTTACTCCCTTGCCGTATTTAATTAATTTTAGTTTTTTTGGGGTAACTCCTTTTTTGTTACTCAACATAACGCTCTTCCCATTTGACATAGTTCCTTGTACAGTGAAAATTTTACCGTTTAATCTTACAAGATCACCTGGTTGAAAAGGGTATCTCTGTTTTCTGATGGCTCTTTTGCCTTTTTTCAGTTTAAATCCTCTGTACTCTCTTAAATTTTCCGGTAAATTCTCCCTGTTGCGTTTTGTTCTTTGAGAACTCAGAGTTTTGCCGGACTCTTTTTTGCCTGTTCTTATGTCAATATATTGAGCATCATAAAATCTTTCAAGAGACCTGTTATTACGTCTTCTCTGAGTGACTGAATAAGATTTGCATCTTGTTTGAGCTGAACCATTGGCAATAACAAAAGCATCATTATGATGAGATTTCTCTAACTTCTGTTCAACTCTTTTACTTTTTGTAATATACCCGTAAGTCTCTTTACACTCTAATTGATCTACCATATTTTTTCTAACAGTTGTCATGAAGGTAGCACCTTTGAAGCTTTTCAACTTCACATCCCAATTATATAAAAACCCTTCTGGCTGATGATTTTTAGTTGTATGACATTTGTTGCAAAGGGTAATTAAATTTTCAGGTCTGTCTGCTCTATCTTTTTTCCAATACCCCAAATGATGTATTACCAATATCTGATTTTTATCTTGCGGTTTTTTTTCCTGACATTTTGGACTCTGACATTGATGATGATCTCTATGAAGAACATACTCTCTTACATTTTTCCAACCTGCCTGATCTCCATTTTGATACTCTTCTCCCTCAATTGTTGGATTTTTAATCTTCTGAATATCAAAATTTGCAACTTCCAATATTATTTTACTAACTGGTATTAACTCTTTTAAAAAATGAACCAGTCTGAGATGAGACTCTAACTT
>JADGBO010000095.1:9165-12327 GCA_015231465.1 Desulfamplus sp. | reverse complement strand
AACTCCGCTAATCTCCGGATGAAACCGCTCTCCATTTTAGCCATCACGGAGCGGACATCCTTTTCCCGTTCGTTCAGAATCAGAAATTCCCGCTCCACAGCCTCCCGCAGTTGACCGAGATCTGTTCCCGTGATTGCGTTACGCACGGATACGAGTACATCCGGGCCGGTCTTAACCAGCACCCCTTCGTCAACAGCCACGTAGGCCTCTGCCCCTGCCCCGTCTTCATATATCAGAATTCCGGGCACAAGTGCTGCAACGCAGTCAAGCCGGTGCGGCAAAAGTCCGAACGATCCCTCACGGGTTTCGGCAATGATGCTTGAAACGCCGGTTTTTTCGGCAAAAACGCCAAACGGCAGGAGAATTTTAAGATTCATGTTTCCACACCCATAATCAATTTTTTTGTTCGTCCTTTGTTTTGGTTTTCTTCTTTATTTCAGTTTTCCTCTTTGCTTCAGTTTTCTTCTTTGTTTCAGTTTTTTTCTTTGCTTCATTTTTCTTCTTTGCTTCGTCAATTTCCCCGATCATATAAAGGGCACTCTCCGGGTAGTCTTTGTATTCATCGCGCAGGATTCCTTCGCAGCCGTCCAGCGTAGCTTTAAGAGGGACCAGTTTTCCCTTGATACCGCTAAACTGCTCTGTGGCAAAAAAGGGCTGCGTGAGGAATCGCTCCAGTCGCCGGGCCCGGGCCACCACATTACGGTCCTCCGGGGAGAGTTGCTCCAGTCCGAGCATGGCGATGATGTCCTTAAGTCCTTCGTATTGAGCAAGGGTACTCCTGATTTTCTGTGCCAAACGATAGTGGCGCTGCCCGACAATACCGGGCGTAGCCATCTTGGAGCTTGATTGCAGCAGATCAATAGCCGGGTAGAGACCTTCACTGGCCCGCTTGCGGGAAAGCACAATGGAGGCTGAAAGATGCGAAAACGTATGCACCGCCGCAGGGTCGGTTAAATCGTCGGCAGGCACATACACTGCCTGAATGGAGGTGATGGCACCGGTGTCGGTGTTGGCAATGCGCTCCTCCAGTTGAGACAACTCCGTACCCATGGTTGGCTGATAGCCCAGACGCGACGGCATTTGCCCCATCAGACCGGAAACCTCCATGCCGGCCTGGATGAACCGGAAAATATTATCGATGAGCAGCAGCACATCGCGATGCTCGTCGTCCCGGAAATATTCGGCCATTGTCAACGCGGCATGTCCCACCCGGAACCTGCTCCCCGGAGGCTCGTTCATCTGGCCGAAGATCATGACCATATTCGACAGCACCCCGGCTTCCTTCATCTCACGGTACAGCTCCTCCCCTTCACGGCACCGTTCCCCGATTCCGCAAAAAATGCTTACGCCTTCATGATGCCCGATCATGTTGTGAATCATTTCGGTTAGAAGGACAGTCTTGCCAACGCCCGCCCCGCCGAAGAGCCCGGCTTTGCCGCCGCGTTCAAGGGGAACCAGCACATCAATGGCCTTGATCCCTGTCTCGAAAATCTCGGATTTTGTGGAACGTCTTGTCAGCAACGGCGGAGGCTGATGAACAGAGCGCCATCTGACATCGGTCACTGCCCCCTGGCGGTCTATGACGTTGCCAAACACGTCAAACATTCGCGAGATAATTCCCTTGCCAACCGGGGCCTTCAATGGCCCGCCCGAGTCTTCCACCGCCATGCCCCGGGCAAGCCCCTGGGTGGGGGTCAGGGAGATTCCACGGACTCGATGTGCGTCTAATTGGGATAGCACCTCAATGGCTATTTTCCCCTCATTTGCGTGCAGCAACGAGTAGATGGGCGGCAAATGTGCATTGAACTGTATGTCCACGACACTGCCGCGCACCGAAAGCACCGCACCCACGTTTGAAAAACCGGCATTATCATCCATGCAACCGCTCCTTTACCGTTGAAATAGCGTGCCCATTTATCAGGTATCTCTATCCAAGAAATCTAAAGTACCTCAGAATGATATGAAGGATGCCCGCCTTTCACTTGATAAGATTCAATTCTGGGGTGTCTAAAAACCAATTTGATGCACAAATCTTGATTATGTAGAGACGCAATGAATTGCGTCTCTACCGTTCGGTTATTTTTACCATTGGCAATATTATCAAAAAATGAACAATCAAAAATGGCAGATTTAGACACCCCAATTCAATTCTATTTGTCCATTACTTCCATGTTGTTCACAACATCCTTTACACCGTGAACATCATTCGCGAATTTGCTTACCAGAGCCTTTTCAGCGTCGTTACCGGCTTTTCCACCCAGAGTGACCACCCCCTCCTTTGTCTCAACATTTGTCTGGATGGCATTGGTAGAGGCATGATACAATAATGTCGTCTTCACTAAAGCTGTGATTGATGCATCATCAATCCATTCAGTTATGGTTTCAAGCTTCTGCCCCATCTTTTTTTTGTTACTCTTCATGATGGGATTTAAAACTACAATCTCGTTGTTAACGCTTTTAACACCCTTCACATCTTTGGCGTATTCGGCTGTAAGGCTCTTCTGTGCTTCGCTGTCGGCGTTACCGCGTAATGTGATGATCCCTCCTTCTGATAAAACCTCGGTTGCGGTGGCGTTGACATTCCGATGAAACAAAAGTGTTGTTTTTACTTTGGTAATGAGCCATGCGTCAGAGTAAGCATCAGATATATTACCTTTTATTTCCAGGTTGTTATGAACTTCTTTAACTCCGGCAAGGCTTGTAACCATATCCCCGGCCAGCGATTTGCCGGACTCTTCGGAAACACTCCCTGTTAGGGTGACAACTCCGTCAACAGAGCTGATATTGATGTCATCATTTTGAAGATAGCTCCTGAACACATACGAATTTTTTATGTCTGATTCAATCTTGTCATCTTTATCTGATGCGACCAGGTTGGTGCCAAATAAAGAGATAACTGCTACTGTTACTGCTATGCAATACATTGTTTTTTTCATGCTTGGTTTTCCTTATTTTCTGGATGCAGGAAGCTTGCTCCGGAAGTATAGACGTTATTGGTCTAGAGATTTCTCTATGTCGCTGATTTTTTCCTGAACTTTTCCCTCAAGATGTTCCTTTTTACCTTTGCTTTCCAGATCGGAATTTCCAACTGTTTTTCCTACAGCCTCATTGATTTTCCCTTTTATCTGGTGCATCTTCCCTTTTGCATGATCTTTTGTACTT
>JADGBO010000095.1:0-9065 GCA_015231465.1 Desulfamplus sp. | reverse complement strand
CTTGGGAGAATAGCCGGTTCACTCCGCACCATCGGCCATTCTCTGACGGATCTCGGCAAACTCGGATTCCACCGCCTTGAAGACCTCAATCACCGCCGGATCGAAATGTTGCCCTGCACCTTCCAGGATGATCCGGCAGCTCTTTTCATGGGAAAAGGCTGGCTTGTAGGGACGTTTGGCCCTTAACGCGTCATAAACATCGGCCAGGGCCATGATGCGACCGGCCAGGGGGATATCTTCTCCGGCCAGTCCGTCGGGGTAGCCGCTGCCGTCCCATTTTTCGTGGTGGGATCGGGCAATGGCTATTCCCGTGTTGACAAAGGCGTTTTTGGGATATTTGTTGCGCACGCTTTGCAGGGTGTTTGCCCCTATCATGGAGTGGTTCTTCATAATTTCAAACTCCTCAACAGTGAGCTTTCCGGGTTTAAGAAGGATGCTGTCGGCGATACCCACCTTGCCGATATCGTGCAGGGGGGCGGCGTGAAAGATGTTTTCCACATAGTCATCGCTGATACTGTTTTCATAGTGGGGATTGGTGCGCAATTGCTCGGCGATGATCCTGCAAAATGTCCTGGTTCGTTCGACATGATGCCCCGTTTCATCGTCCCGATATTCTGCCATTTTGGAGACCGCCAGGAGTGTTGCCAATTGGGAGTCGGAGATATCTTTGACCTGTTCGTTCACCAGTTCTTCCAGATGAAGATTGTACTTCTCCAGTTCACGCTTCATTTGGCGCAGGTGCAGGTGGGTCTCCACCCGGGCGTTGACCTCCTCAAAATGGAAGGGTTTCGTGACATAATCCACACCCCCTGTGGAAAACGCCTTGATCTTGTCCGTCACTTCGGTCAGGGCACTGATGAACAGCACGGGGATATCTTTTAGTACGTCATCGGCCTTGAGGTGTTTGCAGACCTCGAAACCGTCCATCTCCGCCATCATGATGTCCAGCAGGATCAGATCCGGCGGGTCTTTGACAGCAGCATCCAGGGCCATCCTGCCGTTGGGGAAAGAGAGTACCCTGTAACTCTCGCGTTTCAGCATATCCCCCAGAAGATTCAGGTTTTCAGGGCTATCGTCCACCACCATAATCGTCGCTGTCTCGGTTATTTTATCCATTGTAACTCTTCCCTCGTAAGAATTCACATTCACACCACCCCCCCTTGGAAATGATTTTTGCACCAAATAACTATTCTCGTGAGTGATAACTTCTCATTTTTTATACCACATATGCCATCATCAACACCTGCCTGATTACATATTTAGTGTTTAATAAGAGAACTTACCACTCTTGAGTAACTATTAAACCCTGATTAATTACCTTTTTTGCCCAGCAATTCATTTAGTTTTGTGTAATCATACTGATCGGCCAGGGTCTTCAACCCCAGGGCTGCAGATACGTCCAGAGCTTCCACCTGGCGGATCAACTCCGTCAGCCGGATCATGTCGCCCTCAGCCACGGACTTCCGCATGTTACGCAACAGTTCGTCGGGAAATGCGGCAAGGTACTCCGGCGTAAGTGCTGCGGCCTTGGGCTCTTCTTGCGGGGTCTCGGATGTTTCATCGGCATACACATACCGTAGATCAAGATATTCACCCAGTATCTCGTACAGTTCCTCGGGCTTGAAGGGTTTACGCAGGTAGGCCGAAACCCCCATGTCCATCACCTCGTCCTCCCTGCCCATTAAGACAGAGGCCGTCACCGCTATAACGGGCGTGGTGCGGCCCTTTTCCGTCGCCTTGATGCGTCGGGTGGCCTCGTAACCGTCCATCATCGGCATGCGCATGTCCATGAGCACCACATGGGGTGACCATTTTTCGAATATATCTATGGCCTCTGTGCCGTTTTCGGCATGCTGTATTTCAAATCCCAGTGGTAAAAGCATAGCGTACAACAGGTCGCGATTGGACATCACATCATCCACCACCAGCACCCGCCAGGGGCCGCTGCCGGGTTCCAGCCCCAGCACTTCAGGCATTTTAGGCACCTCTGATTTCTGTATGGAGTCAGCCGGTTCGCACAACACGCTAAAATAAAAACAACTGCCGTCACCCTCCTTGCTATCTACAGTCAAAGTACCGCCCATAATCTCCACAAGCCTATGTGAAATGGCAAGGCCCAAACCGGTTCCTTCAACTATTCGTGCTACTTCTACCTGCTCAAAGGCGTGAAAGATGCGCTCCTGCTCGGATTTGGCAATTCCAGGACCGCTATCCTCAATTTCAAAAAGCAGCAGCAGAGATTTTTTCTCATCTCCGGCTTGTTCCGCAGCAGGCTCACTGTGTGCCCTCAGTCTAATCCAGCCTCTTTCGGTGAACTTGACAGCGTTGCCCAACAGATTGATCAAAACCTGACGCAGCTTGCCCTCATCTCCATATACCCAGGCTGGAAGCTCACCATCCCGTTCAACTATCAATTGAAGATCTTTGGCCTCGGCCCGGGATCGGAACATATTCTCCATATCGTCCAGAAATTCTTCGAGCCCAAAGACGACAGAACTAAGTTCGACCTTTCCGGACTCAATCCGGGAAATGTCGAGGATATCATCGATCAGCCGCAGCAAATGACGACCGCTGCGATTTATGATACGAATCTGTTCCTTCTGCCCGGGATTCAGGGCAGGATCGCGATCCAGTACCTGGGCGAACCCCAGAATTGCGTTCATGGGTGTGCGGATCTCGTGGCTCATGTTAGACAAAAACTGACTCTTTTGCCGGTTGGCTGCCTCGGCCGTCAGCATGGCGATGTGGTTTTGCTCGGACTTTATCTCCGCGGAGATGTCCACATACTGTGAAATAAAGTAGTCCGGCGAGCCATCTTTTTTATTTACGAGAGATACACACAACAGCCCCCAGATTGTATGGCCGTCCTTATGAATGTAGCGCTTCTTTATCCAGTAGGCATTGATCTCGCCTTTTAGCATTTGACGCACATAAGAAACATCAGTATTCAGATCCTGGGGATGGGTTATGACCTGTAAGGTGTTCCGGCATAATTCCTCTCTTGGATACCCTGTCATTTGGCATAAAGCGGCATTGACATCAAGAAAATGACCATCTGTGTCGAGCAGGGCGAACCCTATTGGCGAATTGTTCATGAGCGATCGGACCTGGACTTCGCTAATTTGACGGGCCAAAGATTCCGCACGCCGATCCGAATCTCCCACGATTTTAAGAATGAGAAAGATCAAGAGGCTGATTATAATCCCGCCGGCAAGAATAATTTTGGGAATATAAAAATTTACCTCAGCCTCAAAAAAAGGCGAGGTTTCGATTGCCAGGGCCCATTGATGAGCATTCCTTGCCTTTTGGGCGGACAGGTCTTCAAAAAATAAATAACCGCCAACAGAGATGGAAAGCAGCAGTGCCAGGGTCAGGTAGTGGACATATCTTCGGATCAGGGGCTGCTCTTTATTGACCCCGCCATTAACATTCATGGCAGACTCCTTTTCATCGGTCATATTTAATTTCCCCCAGTGTCTCTTCTCGACAAGAGTTCAACGAGTTTCATGGTTGGCCACAACCCCTGGCCATGATCATAAGCGGCAACCGCAGCATCGAGGGCCTGGAACGCTCCATGTTTTTCCTCTTTTTTTCACTGGCTTGTTCATTTTTCATGATATATTACTCCACGTTCAATGCTTCAAAGCCGGAGGTGACATCGAAAAGTTCCTCGTCGATGCCGCTCTGGCGCAGACGATGAAATGTTCCGTTGAGCTCTTCCAGCAATTCATTAATATTTTTATCTGCACGCTGCATCGCAGCCAGGCGGCTGGCATTTTCACTGGCAAGGGATTCAGCACAGGCCCTAAAGAGCGAAACAAAAAGATATTCACGAACGAGTACACGCAGTGTCCTGGTTTTGTCACCCATGACCTCGGGCAGATTTTTTGTCGGCCAGGGTATATCTGCCAGCCTGTGGTGCCAGCTTTGGTCCAGGGGCAGCAGACGCTGACTGGAGGGCGTATAAACGGATCCAGTCCCGGGGCGGTTGTAAAAGAGGTAGAGTTCAATATTTTTGTCCTGACTGTGGTGCTTCTCGCTTTCTACCAGAATCTGCCCTATGAGCGGGGTAATCCCCTTGACCGAGCCTGGCACCTTGAAGCCTTTGATCAGAGGCAATCCTGCGTCTGCCAGGCGTGCATGAACCCGCTCACCCACAGCCCAGATCACAGGTTTGTCAGACAGCTCTGCCACTGTTTTGACAGCGTGATCTGCCACCGCATCATTGAATCGTCCCACCAATCCCTGGTCTGAACCGAACACGACTGCACCAATGGAACCTGTCTGTTTTTTCCGGCCGGCAGGTAAAGATGCTGCCCCACTTTGCTGTAAGCATGCACCCAGCCCCAGCTCCACAGTGCGATAGTAGTCGGCCAGTGCAGCCACCGATTTCTCGTATTGCCCTATGCTTGAGGCAGCCACAGCCTTCATCGTGCGGACAACGGATTGAAGATCTTCTGCCCCGCGGATCTTCCGGCGCAGACCTGCTGTGGTGCCGCTCATTGCTTATCCTCGGTTTGTTCAGGCATGGGCTGGAATCCCTTGAGAACATGCCTTGCTATTTCTATTATTATTTGACGATCTTCGTTGCTCAATTTGTCGGCACGATCCAATCGCTCCCTCACCTCGGCCGGAATATCTGCCACAGCCCCGCGTACTGCCTGTTCAGCTTCCACCATCCGGTCAAGGGGTATCGGGTCGAAAAGTTCCGCTGTCAGGGTTAGAAGCACGGCTATCTGATCGGGTACAGACACAGGGGAGAATTCCGACTGTTTGAGGCAGGTACGAATTCTTTGTCCATGTTCTATGATCTTTCTGGTGTCATTATCCATGCGGGCTCCGAATCGGGAAAAATTTTCAAGCTCCTCAAACTGTGCGTAAGCCAGCTTGAGATCGCCTGCCACCGCACGGTATGCCGCACGCTGGGCCTTGCCGCCGACCCGCGAAACAGATTTTCCCACATCCACTGCGGGCAGCACACCCAATTCAAAAAGGGTTGGTGAGAGATATATCTGCCCATCGGTAATGGAGATCAGATTGGTCGGAATATAGGCGGAAATGTTTTGGGCTTCGGTTTCGATGATGGGCAGCGCGGTGAGTGAACCTCCCCCGAGTTCCATTCGCAGGTGCGTTGATCGCTCCAGCAGCCGTGAGTGGATATAAAAGATGTCCCCGGGAAAGGCTTCGCGGCCGGGGGGCCTACGCAGCAGAAGAGAGAGTTCCCGATAGGAACGTGCATGATGGGTGAGATCATCGTAAACAATCAGCACATCCCGACCCGCTTCCATAAAAAACTCCGCAATGCTGGTTGCGGCATAAGGGGCGATGTACGTAAGCCCCGGAGGATCGTTGCCCTCGGTCACAACAACGACTGTGTAATCCATTGCTCCCTTTTCCCGCAAGGTAGCCACAGTCTTCGCAACCGAGGATGCACGTTGTCCGATGGCACAATAGACACACAGGACATTCTGTTCCCGCTGGTTGAGGATGGTGTCAATCGCAATGGCGGTTTTACCTGTCTGGCGGTCGCCGAGAATCAACTCACGCTGACCACGTCCGATTGGAATGAGGGCATCAATCACTTTTATACCGGTCTGGAGAGGCACCGTAACCGGTGCACGATCCATGATAGGCACGGCAGGCCGTTCGACAGGCAGGCGTTTGTCCGAGGCAAGCGACCTGTTGCCATCAAGTGACCGGCCGAGCGGGTCAATCACTCGTCCCAGCAATCCATAGCCTACAGCCACGTCCATAACCCGGCCCGTGCGACGGACTTCGTCTCCTGCCTGGAGATGCCAGTATTCACCCAGCAGGACAACGCCGATTTCATCTTCATCAACGTTGAACGCAATGCCGGGTATATCTCCGGGAAACATCAGCAGTTCATCAAAACCTGCGCCGGGAAGACCGGATACCTTGACAATGCCGGTGGCAACACTGATGACCGTTCCCACCTCCCGTGGGGTCAGTTGGGGTGTGAATGCTTCCCGCACCTGGTCTATTTCGTCAAATGCGCTGTCAAAAAGAGTCTTGAGACTTTGAGTTTCCATGGCCAATTTACCCCAATCTAATCCATTCTTAGGTTTTTCTGTCAAAAAGGGTCTTTTCTGTCAAAAAGTTTCTTTTCTATCAAAAAGGGTCTTGAAACTTTGAGTTTCCATGATTCTCTTCTCTTGTAATAATCCAGATTGCATGAATTAAACCCGGAATATAGCCCAATAATGTTAATACAATATTTATCCAGAAATGCAGACCCAAACCGACCTGCAAAAAGACACCTACCGGTGGAATGATCACCGATAGTATTATACGGAAAAAATCCTTTTCATTTTCTTTCATTTTAAGACTCCTTTATGTTATTTTTTTTCAGAAGTTCGTCGATGTCCTTTTCCAGTGACGACAGATAATCCGAGATACTCCATGCCACCTTTTGCCCGTTAGCGGTGAGTTCAATACCGCTGATCAGGTCTGGCCGGGTCTCAAACCGGATCCGGATGTCAGCAGAAACAGTTTCATTAAGAGCGTTTTGTATTACCGTACGCTGCTCAGTGGGCAGGTCAAATGCACTCCGCACAACGGCCCGCACAACCGAAGGAT
This sequence comes from Desulfamplus sp., assembly GCA_015231465.1. Classification (GTDB taxonomy): domain Bacteria; phylum Desulfobacterota; class Desulfobacteria; order Desulfobacterales; family Desulfobacteraceae; genus Desulfamplus. Next base: position 2,468 of record JADGBO010000095.1, on the reverse strand, counting down.
CAGAAGCACTTCCAAGCGCCTGGGCGAGCCGTTCTTTTTCCGGACTCTCCATCCCGCGCAGGCGGCGTGTAAATACCTCACCAAGTCGTTCTTCCAGCGTTGTTGTAGCAAACTCTGTCAGTGCCTTTCGTGCAATGGCAAATACCCCATGCTGTACCCGGCCACGGATCTCCCGATGCAGGTCATGGGTTTCGTTTCTCAATCGTTCCCGATGTTTTGAACCCAAATCCTCTGCATCATTCCCCGCTTTTTCAAGCAGCCGCTGACGTTCTTCGCTTGCCTCTTCTGTTGCCTTGCGTAAAAGCTCGGACCGTTGCCGGTCGAACTCCTCGTTCTTATGCTTGAACGTGTCGATCTCCTTTTGTGCTTCGATTTTTTTGGTGTCTGCGTCCGAGAGCTCCGTGGCGATACGCTTTTCCCGCGCATCAATGGCGTTCAGGACAGGTTTGTAAAGAAAGTGCTTCATCAACCATACCAGAATGAGAAAATTGAGCGTCTGTGCTCCGACCGTGAACCAATCGATGATCATCGTTTATTTCCCCGCAGTCTGGCTGATGACGTGGTTCCAGAAGGGGTTGGCAAAGATGAGAATCATTGAGACCACGAAGCAGTAAATGGCTGTGGACTCAATCATGGCCAGGCCCACGAACAGGGTACGGGTGATGGTAGGGGACGCATCGGGCTGCTGGGCAAGTGAAGTGAGTGCCGATGCAACCGCTTTCCCCTCTGCCAATGAGGGTCCCATGGTTCCGAAACCGGTGGTGATACCGGCAACGATAATTGATGCCAGTGCGATATAGGTCATGCTATCCATTGTATCTCCTTCTTGTTTGAGTTCATGCTTTTAATGTTTTACCTCTGATTCGGGCATGGGCTTACGAATTCGGGTGGCGGCCGCAATATAAACCGCTGCCAGAATAGTGAAGATGTACGCCTGGACCATGCCGGTGAGCAGACCGAGCAGGGTCATGATAATCGGGAAGATAAAGGGGGTGATTGTGAGCAGAATCCCGATAATCATTGCCCCGCTCATCATGTTGCCGAACAGACGGACGGCCAGTGCCAGTGTACGCGACATTTCACTGATGATATTAAACGGCAGCATGATAAATGTTGGTTTTATGTAGGATTTAAGATAGGCACCCAGCCCCTGCTCCTCTATTCCGAAAAACGGTACTGCCACAAACACGCACAGAGCCAGTGCTGCTGTGGTCGAGAGCGAACCGGTGGGGGGCTGGAACCCGGGAATCACGGTGCAAAGGCTGACAGTTGCCACAAACAGAAAGAGCGTACCCAGAAACCCGAGATATTTCTTCGGCTCATGCAGCCCCACCTCTTCAATCTGTTGTTCAATGCCGGTGACCACGATTTCCAGAAGGTTCTGCCAGCGGGAACGGTTATGATCCCCTGAAAGCCTGTGCGTAATGAGTTTTGAACCCGCGGCCAGAAAAAGCATCACTGCCCAGGTGAACACAATGGTGGCGTTGAGTTTGATAAATCCGTGCTGCCAGAAGATGATCTCGTCCGGGCTAAGCCGCATGGCCGGCCTCCTTTGTTGAGGTGCTGGGGCCTTTAAACGGCAGTGAGATGCCGGGACATTTAACCGGCAGTGAGATGCCGGGACTTTTGACCGGCAGTGAGATGCCGGGACTTTTAAACGGCAGTGAGATGCCGGGACATTTAATCGGCAGTGAGATGCCGGGACTTTTAACCGGCAGTGAGATGCTGGGACTTTTGACCGGCAGACCGGTCAGCCGCGTCACGATAAGACGTGCAATAAAAAATCCAGAGAGAGACACCAACAGCCGCTCCCAATGACCATCTGAGACAAAGTAAAACCCGGCCATGGCAAGGCTCATCCGCAGCAGCAGACTGAAAAAGAACCAACCCCCAGGGTGTCTGGCAGAAATCCCTTTTTGAACTGTCCACCAGAGGCCGCCAAAGAACATTACACCCAACAGAACGCCCGTCAGCAAAACCGGTATCAAATTCAGCATGTCATTTATCATTATGTCATTCATCATTTTATTCATCACCATTCCATTCCATTCATTACTATTTCATTCATCAATATCCTTCTGTTCCTCCCGCATTTCCCTCTCTTCCTTTGCCACCCAGTGCCAGGCATTCAGGCAGCCGACAGTGAGTCCGACAACCAACAGTGCCAGAGTCCAGGAACGGCTTTCCGGATAGCGGTTATCCAGCCAGATACCCAGAGCCGCACCAAGGAGCGTAGGAACCGCCACGGACCAGCCGATAAGTCCCATCATGCCCAGGCCAAACCAGACACCCGGTATGGGGTTACGCTGTGCCCGGAGCTTACGTGCCGCCTTTATTCCTATCCTGCGACTGAACTCAATCCCATCTTTAAACTCAATCCCATCTTTAAACTCAATCCGCTCTTTAACATCCATTTTTTCATATTTTTTTTTGTTACTGATTTCCGATTTTTCCCTCATGATGAAACT
>JADGBO010000094.1 GCA_015231465.1 Desulfamplus sp. | reverse complement strand
ACGGGTCAATGCCAGCTTGACCCCCTCCCGGGCAAGGGCAAGGCCAACTGCTTTACCCAGGCCCTTTACCGCCCCCAATACAAGGGCTTTTTTACCTTTCAGTGCCATATGTCAATCTCTATCCCTAAAAATCTGTTTTTTATCCATGCCAGCCCAAAATCCAGGATGAGATCATTATTTTTTGCAATGATCTCCATAAAGGAGGATTCTGCCCGGATTTGCTTTTATCCTATTAAGGAGGATTCTGCCCGGTTCTGCTTTTATCCTATTTTAAGGTTCAAGGCAACAGATGGATAATGCATTGCAACAGATGGGTAATGCACTGCAACAGATGGGTAATGCATTGCAACAGATGGATAATGCATTGCAACAGAGGGATAATGCATTGCAACAGATTGGTAATATCATCATTTCGACCAAGGATTGTAGGGGCGGGTACCATACCCGCCCGTTTCTATGGGCAGATATGGAATCTGCCCCCTACGGATTGGACCAAACGATGATCAAGACCTTCAAAGATTTTTCCGGAAGTCTATAGTGTTATATCTAAATTGTGCAGTGCGATATGGTTTTGCATAAAAATCTATAAATGGATAACATGCTTGTATTTAATGGCTTTTAAATCATAATTATATGGTGTTTTTTCGTGTTCAGCAGGTTTTTTGTGCAATTTCTAAGTATTGTGGCTTGACAAATTAATTAGTGTACTATATATTTCTTCAAATAAAATTATGTTTTAAGGAGATGGATTGAGCTGCTTCAATGCTTAAAATAATTTTTTTAAGGAAGAAGAAAGACAATATTGACAGGCTTTTTTTGGATGTTTTTGTATGAACAGAAACATATCCGGAAGCTTTAATATTAACGGATAGACCAAGGAGGAGATGATGGATGTTCCCAGTTTCAGGTTGGATGACCCGGATAACAGTTGTGAAATTGTACAGGGAGAGGAGCGGTTCATAATAACATGCGATAACGGAGAGACCCTTAACATTCGTGCCCATGACTATGGTGAGATATATAAGGTTCCCGGGCTTTACGAATATCTGTTTTATGAAAACTACAAATGCAAATCACCCACGGTTATCCGTTCCGAGCTTGAAGCTGCTGTTGAAAGTGAAAATCAGGATATGTCCCGACTCAAGGTCTTTGATGTGGGTGCCGGCAATGGTATGGTGGGAGAGGAGCTTGTCTCGGCCGGAGTTGAAAAGGTTGTGGGTATTGATATTATTGAAGAGGCTGCCCTGGCCACGGAGCGTGACAGACCTGGAATCTACGCAGACTACTTTATAGAAGATCTGACCAGACTGCCCTCGGAAGTTGAGCAGAAATTGATAAATGAATCGTTTAACTGCATGACCCTTGTTGCGGCACTGGGATTTGATGATATTCCTCCCCACGCGTTTGCAGAAGCCTACAATTTTATAAGTGAATCGGGCTGGGTGGCGTTCAACATAAAAGAGGAGTTCTGCTCAAAAAAGGATCAGACAGGCTTTTCAAAACTCATAGAGAACATGACCCAAAGCGGTATTATAGACATGAAATCCCAAAAACTCTACACCCACAGACTCTGCCAGGACGGTACCCCCCTCAATTACTTTGCCATAGTTGGCAAAAAGCAGGAAGACATTCCCGCCGCCATGATTTCAACTTGAATTCCAACTTTGTCATATTCTGCTGTTTTTCCAAATTGATTTAATGAATTGATTTAATGAATTGATTTTAAAATGCCCCCACTGATTTGCATAGTGCGGGGCATCCGGAAACCCTTGTCAAGATTTATTGCGGCAAAATACTATGGGGTTTTCCGGATATATTTTTTAAGCGGCGACCATTAATTTGTATGGCAATATTTTTTAGGCAGCTTTCATGTTTTGTTGTGCCTGTAAAGGCATGCTGGAAATTATAATTAAAGGCCGCCAAAGGAGAAAAAAATGACCACACTGGATATTGATACATTTAAACCCAGATTGAAAGTGCTGAACAAAAAACAGGCCTGGGCAATTCATACGGCAGCCCTTGAGATTCTCGAAAAGACCGGTTTCAAAATGGAACATCCGGGGGTTCGCAAGATGCTTTTGGATGCGGGATGCAGTGTGGAAAAGGATGACTGGCTAACCATGCCGGCCTACCTTGCCGAAGATGCCATTCGATCCGCACCCAGGGTAATTGATCTCTATGATCAAAAGGGTAATAAGACCATGCCTCTAATGGAGGGGAATTTCTTCTACGGCACAGGTTCGGATACCATATTCACCATTGATCTTGAAACCGGCGAGCGAAGAAGAACCTTGCTGAGCGACACCGGAAACTTTGCAAAACTTGTGGATGCCCTGCCCAACATGCACTTTTCCATGTCCATGGGAAATCCCACAGATGTCCCTATTGAAGATATTTACACATATGTTTTTGTGGAGATGGTTAAAAACAGCAATAAACCCATCTGTTTCATAGCAGACAGCGGCAGGGACATACGAAAAATATATGACATTGCATGTGTGGTTGCAGGGGGTGAGAAGGAGTTCCAGAAAAAACCGTTTCTCCTCAACTATTCCGAGGCCATAAGCCCTTTACGTTTTCCTGCCAATGTCATGGATAAACTTCTTTTCTGTGCTGAAAAGAAGATCCCCATATGTCTTCCTTCGGGAAGCAATGCCGGAAGCGGTGCCCCGATAACCCTTGCCGGAGCCATGGCCCTGGGCATTGCGGAAAATCTGGTGGGTCTTGTTATTCATCAGCTTGCAGGAAAGGGCTCCCCCTTTCTCTTTGCCCCCAACGTCAGTGTCCTGGACATGAAAAGTACGGTGGTATCCTATGGATGCCCGGAATGGAGCCTCACCCAGGCGGCCTTTGCTGACATGCGGGACGAGATTTACGACATCCCCATCTGGTCCTATGCCGGAGCAACCGACTCCAAGGTTATAGATGCCCAGGCAGGGGCAGAGGGGATGATGTCCATCATGAGTGCCATGCTCTCAAGGTGTAATGTGATCCATGATGTGGGATATATAGAATCCGGTCACACATCTTCCCTGGAGATGGTTACCATGGCCAATGAGATGGTCTCCATGAGCCGTTTTTTCACAGAAGGCCTTGAGGTGAACCAGGAGAATCTTGCCCTTGATGTAATAGAAAGGGTGGCAAAGGGCCCGGACAACTCCATATTTCTGGCAGATCCCCACACTTACACCAACTTCAGAACCGCCCATCTCATGCCCGAGCTTATGGATCGCTCACGCTATGATGCCTGGGAAAAGGACGGGGCCAAGGATCTCTTTACCAGGTGCAATGAAAAGACCCGGGAGATACTGGAGAAGCACCAGGTTGATCCCAAGCCCAATGATGTGCTTGGGGAGATTGATCTTATTCTCTTTAAAAAATAGGATAATGTTAAATTAAAAATTAGGATAATATTAAAAATTAGGCATCCTTCATTTGCCGGTTTACACTTTTCCAATGGCAAAATAACCAGCGGTAGAGACGCAATGCATTGCGTCTCTACATCATCACAATTTGGGCGTCAAATTGGTTTTTAGACACCCCAACTTTAATCTGATATGAAGGATGCCAAAAATTCCACAGGAGATACTATAATGACTCAAAACAATTCACATATTTTCACATCCGAGTCCGTAACCGAAGGACATCCGGATAAAGTTGCCGATGCCATATCGGACAGTATCCTTGATGCCATCATGGCTAAGGATAAAAAGTGCAGGGTGGCCTGCGAAACCCTTGTGACAACAGGCCTTGTCATGGTGGCAGGGGAGATAAGCACCGACTGTTACGTGGATATTCCCGAGGTTGCAAGAAATACCATAAGGGAGATCGGCTATCACTCATCCAACATGGGTTTTGACTGGCAGACCTGCTCCATGATTACAAGCATAGATCACCAGTCCCCGGACATTGCCCAGGGTGTTGACGAAGGAAGCGGCCTTTACAAGGAGCAGGGGGCAGGGGATCAGGGTCTCATGTTTGGCTTTGCCACCGACGAGACACCGGAGCTGATGCCCATGCCCATCATATATGCCCACAAGCTTACAAAACGGCTCTCCCAGGTGAGGAAAAACGGGGCCCTGGATTTTCTCCGGCCCGATGGGAAGTCCCAGGTGAGCATTGAGTATGTTGACGGCAAGCCCAGGAGGGTGGACACCATTGTGGTCTCATCCCAGCACAAACCTGACGTGACCCACGAGGATCTAAAGGAGGCCATTGTCCAGGAGGTTATCAAGAAGGTTATCCCTTCGGATATGATGGACGGGGACACCAGATTTTTTGTCAACCCCACCGGCAAATTTGTCATAGGCGGCCCCATGGGAGACTGCGGCCTCACGGGTCGGAAAATAATTGTGGATACCTATGGCGGCCAGGGAAGCCACGGAGGGGGATGTTTTTCCGGCAAGGATCCCTCCAAGGTTGACAGAAGTGCATCCTACATGGGGCGCTACATTGCAAAGAACCTTGTGGCTTCGGGCATTGCAAGTAAATGCGAGGTTCAGGTGGCCTATGCCATCGGCGTGGCCCGGCCCGTGTCCCTTCTTGTTGATTTCATGGGAACCGGCAAAATTTCCGAAAAGAGGGCATCGGAAATTGTGGAGGAGGTCTTTGATCTCACCCCGGCAGGTATCATAAAAAGCCTCGATCTTTTGCGGCCCATATATCAAAAAACATCGGCCTATGGACATTTCGGCAGGCAGGATCCCGACTTTACCTGGGAATATACCGACAAGGCAGAAGAGATAAAAGCAAAGGCAAACATATAGGAATGACGTGCCCAAGAACCTCTCCCCCCAACCCCCGCTCCATGGATGGAGGGGGGGGAGAAGTAAATGTATCTATGTGTCTCATTGATATTTCACCCCGTTCCATGGATGGAGGGGGGCGAATTGGAAAGTTATAGACTTCCAGAAAAATATTTTATCAAATCCTTTTTTGAGGGCAGCCACAGGGGGCTGCCCCTACATTACGATAACCAATTTCATTATCTGGAAAGCTATATTTTGCACCCATTCCTTGCTATCTTAACTATAATAGGAGAAATAAATGTATCAGGCAGAAAAAAAATCGCCTTTCATGGCACTGGATCTAAATCTTGAATATAAGGTAAAGGATATAAACCTTGCCTCGGACGGCCATAAAGATATGCAGCTCTCGGAAAAGGAGATGCCGGGTCTTATGGCCATAAGTAAAAAATATGGAGCTGAAAAACCCCTCAAAAACCTCAAGATAATGGGCAGCCTCCACATGACCATCCAGACAGCAATGCTCATAGACACCCTCCATGAGCTGGGTGCGGATATAAGGTGGGCCACCTGCAACATCTTTTCGACCCAGGATCATGCAGCGGCAGCCATAGCAGAAAAGGGAACCGCGGCGGTTTTTGCCTGGAAGGGCGAGACCCTGGAGGAGTTCTGGTGGTGTACCGAGCAGGCCCTCACATGGCCCGACGGCAGCGGCCCGGATCTCATAGTGGACGACGGCGGTGATGCAACCCTTTTTGTCCACATGGGAGCAAAGGTTGAAAAGAACCCGTCAATCCTTGACAATCCCACGGGAAGTGCCGATGAGAAGTATCTCATGGAGCGCCTCAGGGAGAGCTACAGCTCGGATCCTGAAAAGTGGACCCGCATTGCAGAAAAAATCAAGGGTGTGTCGGAAGAGACAACAACAGGAGTTCATCGCCTCTATCACCTGGCATCAAGGGGAGAGCTTCTCTTCCCTGCCATCAATGTCAACGATTCGGTGACCAAGTCCAAATTCGACAACCTCTATGGATGCAGGGAGTCCCTGGCCGACGGAATAAAGAGAGCAACGGATATCATGCTTGCAGGCAAGGTTGTTGTGGTGGCAGGCTACGGTGATGTGGGCAAGGGATGTGCCGACTCCATGAAGGGTTACGGTGCAAGGGTCATAATAACTGAAATCGATCCCATCTGTGCCCTGCAGGCTGCCATGGAGGGATTCCAGGTGATGACCATGGAGGATGCAGCTCCCCTTGGTGATATATTTGTCACTGCCACTGGAAATTACCAGGTGATCCGGGGGGAACACATCGAAAAGATGCGGGATGAAGCCATTATCTGTAATATCGGCCATTTTGACAACGAGATCGAGATGGGTTACTTGGAGAACAACCCGGAAAATGTCAAGGTCACTGTAAAACCCCAGGTGGACAAGTGGACCCTTGCTTCTGGAAAGTCCGTTATTGTCCTTGCAGAGGGGAGGCTTGTCAATCTCGGATGTGCCACGGGCCATCCAAGTTTTGTCATGAGCAACAGCTTCAGCAACCAGACCCTGGCCCAGATAAAGCTGGCCACGGAAAAATTGGAGAAAAAGGTTTATACCCTGCCCAAGGAGCTGGATGAAGAGGTTGCCAGGCTTCACCTTGGGACCCTTGGCGTGAAACTGACCAAATTGACCAGGGTGCAGGCTGACTATATCGGAGTTCCTGTTGGAGGCCCCTTTAAACCGGATCACTACAGGTATTGATCTGGGGGTGTCTAAAAACCAATTTGATGCCCAAATCGTGATGATGTAGAGACGCAATGCATTGTGTCTCTACCATTGATGGTCAAAACATGAGCAACCGAAAATGGCAGAGTTTGACACCCCGGTATTGATCTTGACCGGCAGCCATGGGCCACCATGTTGGAGAACTTATCACTCATGAATTTTTACTGAAGGAGATCACAAACACCATCTCCATCTTCATCAATGAAATTGTCCATGGCACCCCTATTGATTCCACCCCTGCCCATGCCGTTATCGCTGGTTCCATTTTTTCCCATCCTGGGCCCTACACCTCTGTTTCTGTTATGTCCACCCAACTCCATTCCGGATGAAATAATCCCTTCAAGCTCCTCTGTGCTTATAAACTGGGCTTCATAGGTTATATCATATCTGGCAAGAAGCTTTGTGAAAGCTCTGAGATGGTTTCTGGATCCCTTTACAAGATTTTGGTAAATGGTCAGCATATCTTCATTTTCCGTCCCTTCAATGAGCCTGTTGAGATCATGTATATCCATATCTTCAATGGTTGCTCCGACAAAAAGTGCATCTTCAACAGTGGTACCGCCCTTTGTGATAAACTGCTCATACAACTCAATGGATGTGCCGTCACTGAACAGGCCAACTGTATCGTCAACTACGGGATCAGCTATGCCGTATTTGTCAAAGAGTACTTTTACAGCATCCATGTGGCGCTGCTCGCTTGCGGCAATATTTGCAAAAATCGGGATGTCCCAGATACCGTTAAGGGTAATATAGACATCCCTTGCAAGTTTCTCCTCCAGTCTCATCTGAATGAGGCCATCTATTTGTTCTTCATCCGGCTCCTGGTATGGCATTGCATTGATACTCTCCTCAATATAGCTGCCTGCTACACCCATACCTGTCATGGCCATACCCTGACCATTTGCCTTTCCCTGATTTCCTCTAGCTGAAGCATCATTGTTCACTGCAATGATAAGAGAGATGATGGTAAACACTGCAACTGCAAACGAAAATACCCTTCCATTAAATACATTGAAATTTCTGTTGTACTTCATTGTAACGCCTCCTTGGTTTATGTTATTGTTCTTGACTACTTCCGACTGTTTCCGGATACTATCTATTCACCTATTGTGCCAATGGAAAATAATAATATAACGCATTGAAAATACAAATAAAAATCATACCCAATATGATCTTGGCTTCCTTTATTATCACGACAATTCGTGCCATTGGCTCGACAATTGTGTCGAAGTTTTGCAAGATTGAGAATGGTCGGTGCCGTAATTCGACTGTAAGGGACAGAATAACCAAGCCGTTGCTCAATGTGATGTTGGTTAGCATATCATTGGCATTGGTCAGCCATATTTGCCTGGATAAAGCATATCCGGCAAATCTTTTTTTCCAATACTCTTCAGGATACGACTCAAATCCTGCGGAGGAGCCGGAGCCGGATGGATATCCATTCTCGGATTTCAACTTTCAGGTTGCTGACTCATTATCTCTTGGTGATTTTTTAAAAATTGAGGGTTCCCTCTCCACAGACCTGCAAGTTTTTCGGGGTATTTCGGGTAATCATGCTTTTAATGCCGATATCTCACTGTTTCCAATAAAATGGAAGGGCAGGGTCTCTCCATACATATTCTCCGGTGTATCCCTTTACCGCGACTCCCTTATCCCTTCAAACAAAAGGGACCAGTTCACTTTTGGTTCCGGATTTGAGTTTATATTATCCAGCAGATATACATTAATTATTGAACCCTTCTGGCGGCATATCAATTACCTTGAAGATTCATCTCCCCTGTTTCTTCCCCCCATGGAGAGGAATCTCCGTGGTAAAATATCCCCCTGGCCTCCCGGGCAGGGCAGCAATGGAACAGATGAAAACATACTCATGGAACGGACACTCCAGTTATTGAATCAGAGTTATGATGCCCGCAGGGATCGTGTCCTGGCACTTGATACATTGATGAAAATATTTCTTATGCCGAATTTAACTCTTCTGGCAGGTATGGGATGTGAATATCTATCATCATCCCTTGATATGGAGTCATACTTTCAGGTAACTCCCACTATGGGCGTATATTGGGATATTAGTGACAGCTTACAGGTGAATATATTGGGCATGGTTGAATCGAGGAGATACAGATCCATTGATAAACTTTATCATTTTCCAATCCAGGAGACCCATGGAGGAGACGGCAATGGATATGACAATCCAATGGCCAGGGTGGAGGGGACAGATTGTCCCGGGGGCATAAACGGACCTGGAAAAAGAGCTGATGGTATGGCTCCCATGGACGGACCAACCGGATATTGCAACCATGGAGGGGATGTTTATGGATCATATGGATTGCGTGATTTAAATCACACCTATATCTCGGGTATAAGCGTGAACTACTATCCGGAACTCTCCTTTGGAGAGATTGAAATGTTTGCAAAATTCTCATATATACATGGAGAATATCCGGTTAATGAAGAGTCCTACAACCGGAAGGTGATTCAATGCGGGTTTTCCTTTTCATTTTGATATGTATCTTTTCATTGACGTCATTCTCTGACGGGCAGGAGGATGGAGTTATCCATGGAGAGCAGAAGCCCAATGTACCGAGGCAAATGCAGTTGCAGACCAGTGGTGGAGATATAAGTGGTGGAGATATAAATGATGGAGATATAAATGATGAACAGAAATTATTCAAAGGAGACAATAATTTATCCGTAATAAAAGGTGACCATGAATCTTCAAAAAATAGTATGGAGCAGGAGCTTTTCCTGGTAAAGGTAATCTCCATCAATGAAGAACAGGGTATCATGGTCCTGGAAAATGATGATGAAAAGAGATTTTTATATTTACCACAAAAGATTCCGGCTTCAATCCAGGAGGGGGATATAATAAGGATATGGGGCCATAGATATGATATTTTTAAAGATAGGATTTCTATAGAGAAAGCTTTTGAAGGTCATACTCTCATAAGAGGTTCCATTGCAAAACCTTTTCCAGGAAGTAGGCATGATCCCACAGGAGTGATAAGACGTCTCAAAGGGGGTTCCGGAATCTCACCCCCGCTTCGCAGGGGAGCCAGGCGTGGAAAACCTTAAAAAGAAGATACCCCTGTGGATACCCAATGCCATTGTTTTTCTGCTGCTTTTCCTTTTTGTTACAGGTTATTTCTACTGGCAGATCAGGGTAGTGAAAATATCCTTTTTCTCCCATGTGCGTCAACATACAGACATGGTTTCCAAAATTATCAGTCTCAATGCGGCAGGTACCCTTAATGCCCGTAAGTCAATTGAAGATGTACTCGTAAATTTGCTTGGAAACAGTGCCAGGTTTGTGGCGTACCTTGATATGATAGAACCCTTTGAGTCGGATGAGCTGGCTGCCTTTGCAAGGGAGAACGGACTTCAGGGCATAAGTATAATTCCAGACGTGCAGGGAAGGTACCAGGGGGCAGCCAATGTTCACGCTCCTGAAAACTGGCTTCACTTAACAGAGTCGCCCCATGAAAGTTTTCTGTCCGGCAAGGAGATCGAGATGATTGAAGATGGTCTCCTGAACCCTTCAAATTTACCTTCATTGGCACACTTTGCCACAAAAAATCTCTATCTCTTTACATGGAGCGATGGAAACTATCCTGGGCATATACTCCTTGGAATACGAGACAACACCCTGGAGGATGCAATCAAAAGCTTTGGGCTGGAAAAGACAGTCAGTGCAATATCAACCGTGCCTGGAATTCGCTATGTTAAAATTATCCCTGGCGATATGGCTGATGTGGATGTGACACCATTTGAGATTATTCGGGAAGATGACCATGACATTGTCCAGTCAAGCCAGATGGTACAGGGCATGGAGCTTAAGGTTGGTGTTGACGGGGGAAGGCTGACTCTTTTAATACATAACCTGACGGTAAGTTTCCATATTTTCAGCCTATTTCTCATCATTACCGGCCTGCTACTCTCCCTTCTCCTCCACAGTTATCAAAAATCAGCAATAAACAGGGTTAAATATTTTGAGCGGGAGTTGTCAAATCGTCGGGAAGAGGCCAACCTTGGAAGATCAGCCGCAGCCATTGCCCATGAGATAAGAAATCCCCTTAACAGCATCAGCATGGGACTGCAACGCCTCTGCCTTGAAAATGCATGCTCTTCTGAAATACATCTCAAACTTATCAGGCAGATGTCGGAAGCTGTGAATCGGGCAAACAGCAGTGTAACCGGCCTTCTCACCTATGCCCGTCCCAAAGAGCCTAATTTCAGCACATTCTCTCCGGCAGATTTGTTAAGCAACATTTTTATGCTGTATCATAGTGATTTTTTGAAGTACAGCATTGATAACTCTCTGGATATCATCTATTCGGGGAACATTGAAAGTGATGTTGAACTGATGGCACGAATAGTTGAAAATATTGTCAAAAATGCCATTGAAGCCCAACACGGAGGAGGGTATATCCATTGCAGCCTTGCCAAGGTCAATGACCAAGACATTGCCATGATTTTTAAAAATGGCAACTGTACTGTTGCTCCAGAAGATAGTGAGAAGATATTTGAACCCTACTTTACCACAAGGACAGATGGTACTGGACTTGGAATGGCAATTGTCCGAAGCGTGGTAAAGTCCCTTGGGGGTGACATAGCTGTTGAAGTTAAAAACAGCGGAGACATTTTAATACAGGTTCATATTCCGGTTGGATCACCCGGAATGGTGGAAAACAAGAGAGATTTCCATGGGAAAATGAAGGCAATGGAAGTTCCATCACAGTGAGCCGGTAAAAACAGTGATTGCGGAAAAATAGACAGATGAAAATTTTGATTGTTGATGACGATGCCACACAAAGGGATATGCTCCATGGATTTCTTGAAAACCAGGGATACAAAAGCCTTACAGCTCCGGATGGCAAGTCTGCCCTTGACATATTCAACTCCACACCTGTGGATCTGATACTCCTTGATAATCGTATGCCAGGCATGGGTGGTGAGGAGCTTCTTCAACATTTAAAGGAGATCAATCCCCTTGTGCATGTCATTATGATTACGGCTTACGGAGATATAAATATCGTTATAAAAACCATGAAACTCGGAGCCGTCGAGTTCCTTGAAAAGCCTGTTGATCTCTCATTTCTGCTCCAGCGAATAGAGGAGATACAGGGGAATCTTTACAGAGATGAGGATGCAAGGGAGATTGCGAGCCATCTGGAGAAAAAGGAGCTGCCCCTTAAGCTCATTGCAGAGAGCGATGCCATGAAGGAGGTTCTCTCCCGTATTCGAAGAATAGCCAATAGTGACTGGCCTGTACTGGTATCAGGAGAGACAGGGACCGGAAAAGAGGTGGTATCACGGCTTATTCATCTCATGGGAGATAGGGAGAAAGCTCCTTTCATTGATATTAACTGTGCGGCAATTCCTGAAAATCTTTTTGAAAGCGAACTTTTTGGACATAAGAAAGGGGCATTTACCGGAGCTTCCGGCCAGAGGCGGGGCTGCTTTGAAATGGCCCATGGGGGCACACTTTTCATGGATGAGATCGGGGAGATGCCCCTTACACTACAGCCAAAGTTACTTCGGGCAATTCAGGAGAAGAAGATCAGGATGGTTGGGAGTGAAAAGGATGTACACATTGACGTGCGTCTTATCTCGGCCACCAACAGAGATCTAAAAAAGATGTCCCAAGATGGTAAATTCAGAGAAGATATCTATTATCGCATCAATGTTCTGGAGATTGAAATACCACCTTTAAGGGATAGGAAAGTAGATATACCAATACTGTTAAAACACTTTCTGGAAAAACACTCGCCGGGAACAATATCCTTCTCTGCCGACGCTATTGATGCCCTTATGAAGTACCATTTTCCAGGTAATGTGCGGGAGCTTGAACATATCGTGCAGCGAACTGTCACCTTTGCAAGGACAACCGTTATACAGCAAAGAGATC
>JADGBO010000093.1:5040-12632 GCA_015231465.1 Desulfamplus sp. | reverse complement strand
TGCGAAGGTGCCGGGGTTCTTGTTCTGGAGGAGTATGGACATGCATTGGATCGGGGAGCATCTATACTGGGAGAGATCATAGGTTACCACACCTGCTGTGACGGTTCCCATATGACCTCACCAAGCACCCAGGGAATGCACCGGTGCATGCAGGGTGCCCTGGAATCTGCCGGATGCAAGGGTATTGAACTGGATTATATCAACGCCCATGCCACCGGAACCCGTATCGGCGACATGGCAGAATCCAGGGCCATCCGGATGATCTGCGGGGATTCGGTTCCGGTCAGTGCCACAAAGGGATATACCGGTCACACCCTTGCGGCCAGCGGTGCCATGGAAATAATATTCTCTTTACTGATGATGAAAAACAGCGTGATCATTCCCACACTTCATCTTGAAAAGGTTGATCCCGAATGTGGGGGAATTTTCCATGTGAAGGAAAAAATCCGGCAGGAAGTTAAAAAAGTGATGAGCAGCAATTTTGCTTTTGGCGGTATCAATGCGACACTAATTTTACAAAAAATGAAATAAAATACGCCATGGGCAGAGCTATTTAAAACTTTCGGGCTTGATCATCTTTTCGGCCAGTGTCGCCATCTTGTAGGGGCAGACCTGTGTGTCTGCCCTGGTGAAGGGCGAACACACAGGTTCGCCCCTACGTTGCTGGCCGAAATAATGATCAAGGCCAAACTTTCATATAAAATGAAATCGGCAACCATACTGTAGGGGCAGTCCCTTGCGGCTGCCCCTTGCGGCTGCCCCTTGCGGCTGAAATATTATTCTGGAAGTCTATACAAAACCGATGTCCCTAAGGAGTCAGCATGAATTTGAATCCATCATATGAAGGTCAGATCGCCCTGGTCACAGGAGCCGGCAGGGGGATCGGTAGAGCCGTTGCCGTTGCACTGGCACAGAGTGGCCGGCTGGTTTATGTCAACTATCTTTCCAATAAAACGTCAGCCGAAGAGACCTTATGCATGATTGAACGATCCGGCGGCCGGGGGGTGCTTATGCCCTTTGATGTTTCCGATACTGAACAGTCCGAGGAGGCTGTGAAAAAAATTATATCCGAAAGAGAGAGGATAGATGTCCTGGTCAACAATGCAGGTATAAGGGATGATATGCTCATGGTGTGGATGAAGAAAAAAAACTGGGAAAAGGTTATAGATACCAACCTGAACGGTTTTTTCAACGTCACCCGCCTGGTGGTGAAAAACATGCTTTCCAAAAGGAGCGGCAGAATTGTCAATATATCATCTGCCGCCGGCCAGACCGGACAGGCGGGGCAGGTAAATTATTCCGCTTCCAAGGCAGGACTCATCGGTGCGGCCAAGGCCCTTTCCCGGGAAATTGCCAAAAGAGATATCACCGTGAATGTTGTTTCTCCAGGTTTTGTTGAAACGGAAATGCTTGAGGGGCTTCCCCTTGAAGAGATTGTAAAAATGGTGCCGGCGGGACGTATCGGCACCCCGGAAGAGGTCGCGGCTCTGGTGATTTTCCTCTGCTCGGCCCAGGCCGGTTATATTACGGGACAGGTGATCGGGGTGAACGGCGGTATCACCTGATATTTTTATGATGAAATTTAAACCAACAAATTCGGCAGCCGTCACCGGCATGGGGATCATATCGTGCCTTGGAAACGATACTGCTACAGTGACCCATTCATTGAAAACAGGCCGATCGGGAATTGTGCTTGATGAACAGAGGCAAAAGCTGGGTTTCAGGTCTCCTTTGACAGCAAGGATAAGGGATTTTTCCCCCGGGGATTTCGGCATCGGCAAAAAGGCCCTCCGGAGTATGTGCGAACCAGCCCTCTATGCCATGGCCGCGGCAAAGGGAGCGGTGAAAGATGCGGCCCTTTCGGATAATATGCTTCAAAATAACAGGTGCGGCATTATTTTCGGCAATGACAGTACAGTAAAGGCTTCGGTGGAAGCTGTGGATATCGCCAGGGAGAGCGGAGAGACCCATTATATAGGAGCCGGTTATATATTCAAGGCCATGAATTCCACTATTACCATGAACCTTGCATCCCATTTCGGGACCCGGGGGGCCAACTGGACCTTGAGTGCAGCCTGTGCCAGCGGAGCCCATGTTATCGGCCAGGCACTCATGATGATACGCAGCGGGATGCAGGATATCATCATTGCAGGAGCCGCCCAGGAGACCAACTGGATGGCCATGGCAAGTTTCGACTCCCTGAATGCTTTCTCATCACATACCGAGGATCCCCAATCCGCATCCCGTCCCTTTGACAGGAGACGCAATGGGCTTGTACCCGGAGGCGGCGGTGCATGCATCATCATGGAATCCCTGGACCATGCCCTTTCCCGGGGGGCCCAAATTTACTGCACCATTGACGGATACGGCTTCTCTTCCGGCATTGGGAAATCCTTGTCCGAGCCAGGCAGAGAGGGTTCCCAAAGGGCCATGCTCAACGCACTTGACGATGCCGGCATAGGGCCGGATGACATTGATTACATCAACGCCCATGCCACATCCACTCCCATGGGCGACCTGGCCGAGGCCATTGCCATTCACGGGGTTTTCGGCCCGGATACTCCGGTCTCATCCACAAAATCCATGACCGGTCATGAATGCTGGATGTCCGGAACCAGTGAAGTGATCTATACTATTTTAATGGCGAAAAACGGTTTTCTGGCACCCAATATCAATTTCACGGCCCTGGATGACAATTGCCCGCCCATAGATGTTGTTTCCCGTACCTGTCAAGCATCCATCCGCCATGCCATCTCCAACTCCTTTGGATTCGGAGGAACCAATGCGGCGGTTGTCTTGAATTTTAAACTTTAATCATGAGAGGTGAGGCATTGCTTTGATCCAGGGAAATTCGGGTCAGAGAGAAAATTGGGGGCGGAAAGGAAATTGGGGGCAGAGAGAAAATTGGGGGTAAAGAGAAAATTGGGGGCAAAGAGGAAATTGGGGGCAAAGAGGAAATTGGGGTCAGGTAGATAAGGAAATGGAGACAGTGAGTACACCGGCCAAAGGGATTATCACCGTTCTTATGAACCTTGTGACAGTGCCCCTGATTATAATATGGACTCTGTTGGGCGTTGTGATTTTCCCCTTTGGTTTTTTGTTCATGCGGCTGATATTAAAAAATTCCACCGCCGCTGCAACCCGCCGCTGCATCTGGATCTACGGCCGGGTGTGGCAGCGGATAACAGGACTTTTCGTCTCTTTTATCCCGCCTGAAATCAATGGCCGCCCCTTTGATACCCCTGGTATCATCGTTGTGAACCACCGATCATTTTTCGATACATACTGCATGAACATGCTGCCTGTCAGTGATGTCTGTTTTGCGGTCCGGGCATGGCCATTTAAAATCCCCTTGTACAATATTTTCATGAAGCTTGCAGGCTATATTAACATTGAACGAGATTCCTGGGAAAAAGCTCTCTCGATCTCCACCGAGAACCTGAAAAACGGCAGTTTTATTCTTTTTTTCCCCGAAGGTCATAGAAATTGCGATGGGCAGATGCTGCGGTTCTATTCCGGTGCCTTCAAAATGGCCATTGAAAATCATGTTCCTGTAATCCCCATATGTCTGACAGGCACGGAAAGCCTTCTGCCTCCGGGACGCTGGTTTCTGAAACCTGCAAAAATCAGGATGCAGATTCTGGAGCCGGTCTTTCCGGATGATTTCCAGGGAGAGACCGCTCATATTATGTTAAAAAAAGATGTAAAGGCAAAAATGGCACAATGTCTGGTGCAAATGACAAAAAATAAATGACAAACAATGGCTGAAAACCCCATGATGGAAGGCCGACACAAAAAAGTGATTGTTTTTGGAGAGGAGACAAGTCAACTACCCCTACGGCACTTCGTGACCGTAGGGGTTTCCTTAAGGAGGTATTTATGAAAAAACCCTATTTTAAACCTTCAAAAGATGACCCTCCCCCCCTTAGAACAATGGTCTCCCGCAATATTCGGTTTCACGAGGTGGACATGCTTCGGATTGTATGGCACGGCCATTACGCGGGTTTTTTTGAAGATGCCCGCATCAGGCTTGGAACTGAATATAAAATCGGTTATCTGGATCTTTACACCCATGGCATCCTCACACCCATCAAAACAGTATATGTCGATTACATACAGCCCCTGAGATTCATGGAAAAAATAACCATTGAAGGGATACTCCATTATTCACCGGCTGCCCGGATCAACAGCGAATATGTCATAAGAAACGAGGGTGGAGATGTGGCTGCAACAGGTTTCACCGTTCAGATGATGCTCGACATGGAATGGCAGCTCTATTTGACCCAGCCGGAATACTACAGGGATTTCTGCCGCAGATGGAGGGCCGGGGAGCTTTGACCCATTCTGTTTACATAACCAGGACCGCGGTTGTAACACCATTGGGTGAAGGCTCTGATGCACTTTTTACAGGGCTAATGGAAAAAAGGTCGGGAATAGGTGTAATCTCCCGTTTTGACACTGGAAAAACAGCATCATCCTTTGCCGGAACCATCCCTTTGCTGGATACAGTGCATGGAAGCCCCCGGATACTGGATGGAAGCCCCCGGATACTGGATGGAAGCCCCCGGATACTGGATGGAAGCCCCCGGATACTGGGACTTACGGACATACTGCTGGATCAATTGGGCAAGGTTGACCAGGATACAAGACTCATTGTTGCATCCACCAAAGCCGGCATTGAGAATGTTGAAAGGGGTGAAAATCAGGATGCCCTTTCCAAAGGTATTTTCATGTCCGGATTGACGGATTACATATCCCGGAAATTGAAGCTCAATAATGCCGGAATAAATATCAATGCCGCGTGTGCATCCTCCACCATTGCCATTGCAAAAGGGGCGGCACTTATTCGTGCCGGTGCCGCGGATGCGGTGCTGGTATGTTGCATGGATGTGGTTTCCAGGTTTGTATTTACCGGTTTTTCAGCCCTCGGGGCCATGTCCCGGGAGCCGGCACGCCCCTTTGACAGGCATCGCAACGGCTTGACCCTGGGAGAAGGGGCGGCCGCTGTACTGCTCATGAACAGTGCAAGGACCAAAGAGTCCGCAATTGAGCTGCCGGTAAAGATTTCCGGATGGGGAATCGCCGGGGATGCGGTGCATCTCACAGCACCGGCAAGAAACGGCATGGGCTTGAAGAGGGCCGTGGGTGCGGCATGCAGGATGGCCGGAATGGACCCAGTGGATATTTTTGCCGTCAACACCCATGGAACCGGTACGATTTACAATGATGCCATGGAGCTGGAGGTACTAAAGAGCATCTTCGACCCGGACAGGGTTGTGGCCAATTCCATCAAGGGTGCCATTGGGCATACCCTGGGTGCCGCAGGGGGCATTGAAGTGGTTCTTTGTAAAAAAATGATCGAAAAAGGTATCATGGTGCCCACAAAGGGGCTGGAAACTCCAGAAAAGAGTGCGGGTAAAATGATTTTAATGGAACCTGCAATTTTGACCCAAAACCGTATATTGACCATCAATTCAGGTTTTGGCGGAATCAATGCGGCACTTTTGATAGAAGGGATTTCATGGAATGAAATTTAACGCTGCCATTACAGGTCTGGGATGGGTCGGAAGAAGATCCATGGGCCGCCCCGGAAACATCCGGGAGCTTGAAACCGTTGGCGGGCTGCCTGAAATCAGGAGAAAAGATGTTCTGCCCAGGCCCTATAAACCCTTTGGACGCATGGACAGGTTTTCAAAAATGGGATTTGCCGCCATTGCCTTTGCCCTTGAGGATGCCGGAATGACCGGCGACTCTTCCCCAAAAGATATCGGCCTTGTTGCCTCCACCTGGACAGGATGCATGGAAACTGACATTGATTACTGGCGGACTGTGCTGCAAAACGCCCCGAGTCCTGCCCTGTTCGCCTATACCCTGGATTCATGTTTTCTGGGGGAAGCCTCCATCTGTTTCGGACTTACAGGTGAACATTATGTGATCAATGAACAGTGCTGTGACGGACGAAGTGCCCTGTTTTTTGCACTTGAATCCTTGTGTATGGGTCCATCTAAGGCCTTTGTCTGCGGCATATGCAATTCCGGCATAAACTTCCAGGGCCGGACATTGAGTCTGTTCAATGCCCTGGGAGATAGGTCTCTTTTAACGGCAGAGCTTATTAAAAAGCCTTGCAGAGAGTTTTTGCCCGGAGCCCTTTTCTTTGTGCTGGAACCTCCCGGGGAAGACTCTTTGATGATGATCTCCGCTGACTCACCCCAATCCATATATGACAGCGACAACCATGAAATTGATGATATATTCGATCTTGTTATAAAATACAGCCCGGATATGGGAATCTTAAATCAGTAATCAGTAATCATTATTATTTTCTTCTGGAAGCTGACAACTGACGGCTGAAAACTCAAACCTGATAACTTAGTAATAGGGTTTAATTAACTTACCCAAACTCCACCTCTCCAGTCATGGAGAGGGGTTTGGGGGGTGGGGTGAATGGGCAAGTTATTAAAAATCAATTCCTTAAGGCTGACATAGAGGACATTTTCATGAGAATCCAATTGGTTTATCCTTCCTGGCCCAAACTTGAAAAACAGACCGAGTTCCACCTTCCCCCCCACGGCCCAGTGGTATTGGCCGCGGCACTGCCCGATGATGTGGAAGTTGATTTTGTGGATGAAAATGTCGAAACACTTATCATTGATGAAAATATAGATATGGCGGCCATTTCCGTGATGCTGACCTGCCAGTTGCCCCGGGCCTTTGAAGTTGCCGGACTCTATCGGAAAATCGGTATTCCAGTTCTCTTCGGCGGCATAGCTGTGATGCTGCATGCCGACGAAGTGATGGAACATGCCGATGCGGTTTTTCTCGGTGAAGCCGAAGGCCGGATGGACCGGGTCCTTGGGGACTTTAGAAACGGCGTATTGAAAAAGGTCTATGATTACATGCACGATTTTCCGGAAACAGGACTTGTGGGCACTGCCAGACGGGGGATTCTCAAAAGGGAACTTTACAATTACCGCGGTATCCAGATGCTGGATCTGGTTCATGCGTCCCGGGGGTGTAAATTCAACTGTTTTCCCTGCTGTAACGGTTTTTTGGGCGGACGGCGGTTCCGGCCCAGGCCCATAGAGAAGGTCATCCAGGAAATGGAGGCGATTCCCAATAACCGCTTGTTTATTGTGGATAATTCCCTGGCCCAGGATAAACAATGGCTCATGGAGCTGTTTACGGCCATGATTCCGTTGAAAAAAAAATGGGTTTCACATCCTTTGATGGATGATGACGATGTGCTGAAACTGGCTGCAGATGCAGGTTGCTGGTATGTTTACCAGGCTGTATTCGATACATCCAAGGTGATTGAAACAAGGATAAAACGACTAAAGGATCACGGCATGGGTGTGGAAGGAACCATCATTCTGGGTACGGACGATCATGATGAATACGAGATTAAAAAACTGGTGGATTTTTTGATGGGGATCAATCTCGACCTGGCTGAGTTCACCATCTTGACACCGTTTCCCAAATCACCCATCAGGGAGAGCTTTAATCGTCAAAATCGCATTACCAGCAATGACTGGATTAAATACACATGTGACAATGTTGTGTTCCAGCCCAGAAAAATGAGTGCTGAAATACTG
>JADGBO010000093.1:0-4942 GCA_015231465.1 Desulfamplus sp. | reverse complement strand
TAAATCCCTTTATGATTATGCCTGGGACACTTTTTACAGCAACGGCGGGTATCAGACAAAAATGGGAGAGCTTTTTTTCAAGGTGATGAAAAGAGAGATACTTGACGGCACATATAAACGCTACAACCCGAAAAAAGAAAGACGATTCAATAAGGCACTCCCCCAATGAGCCGCATCCTATTGATATCATCCAAGGGGAACTCCCCCAATGAGCCGAATCCTATTGATATCATCCAAGGCACTCCCCCAATGAGCCGAATCCTATTGATATCATCCAAGGAACTCCCCCAATGAGCCGCATCCTATTGATATCATCCAAGGAACTCCCCCAATGAGCCGAATCCTATTGATATCATCCAATACAGTGGTGGATCCCATGCCGACGTACCCCCTGGGGATGGCCCTTGTGGCCGCTGCCCTGGAAAAGGACGGTCACCGGGTTGAGCAGATTGACCCCGTGGCCCAGAAAATGGATCTGATGGTCCTTGCAGAAACTGCTGTTAACAAATTTAATCCCGATCTAATTGGAATTTCAGTACGTAATATTGATACGGTTGACTCCTGTGCTTCAAAGGATAACCGACACTTGGGATACGTAAAAAAACTTGTGGAACACATCAGAACCCTGACCCCAAAACCCGTGGTTCTCGGAGGTCCGGCCTTTTCCATTATGCCGGAAGCAATTCTCTCTTATACCGGTGCGGATTTCGGTGTGGTGGGCGAGGGGGAGACCCTTGTGAGAAAGCTGGTGCAGGATATGGCCCGGGGCATAGCTGTCGAAAAAATAGTCTGGCCGGAACAAAAACTGATGGATGCCCCGGATTTTCTCCCACCCCACTATGATGAAAGATTTGTCCGCTCCTATCATGACGAGAGCGGTATGCTGAACTACCAGACCAAGAGAGGTTGTCCATACAACTGCAATTACTGTACATACCCTTTGATAGAGGGGAAAAAAATCAGGTATCAGGAACCTGGATTTGTGGCGGATAATCTCCTTGAAATGAAGCTCAAATTCGGGGTGGAGACTCTCTTTTTTACGGATTCTGTTTTCAATGACCCCAATGAACACTACCTTGAAGTTGCCCTGGAGATGATCCGGAAAAAATGCGGTATGAAATGGGCCGGGTATTTCAGGCCGGAAAAAATCTCCTCGGAGAAATTGGATATTTTGAAGCGGTCCGGGCTGTATGCCATGGAACTGGGATCCGATGCTGCCTCTGATACAACCCTGAAAGGGCTTAACAAAAGCTTTGATTTTCAAACCATTATTGAGATGAATGAAAACTGCAATAAAGCCGGGATTCCCTGTGCCCATTTTTTTATCTTCGGAGGGCCCGGCGAGACCCGGGAAACGGTGGAAGAGGGCCTTGGCAATATCAAGGGTCTGGAAAACTGTGCGGTGTTTGTTTTTTCCGGCATAAGGATTCTTCCGGGGACCGGTATCCATAAAATAGCCGTGGAACAGGGTGTGGTTTCCGGGACCGATGATCTGCTGGAACCCAGGTACTATTTTTCACCTGGAATTGATAAAAAGTCAATGGATGATATGATCATATCTTCGTTCAAAAACCGTAGGGACCGATTTTTTCCCCCGGAAAAGGGGTATATGCGGATGCATGCCCTGAAGATATTCGGTTTAAAGGGATTGTTGTGGGATATGGCGATAAACTTCCAGAAGCCCTTGAAGAAATGAATATATGGAATTTACAGACATGGGCATTAATGGCCGGAGCCGCGGAGCCGGTTTAGGCATCTCCTGCGGTTCCGGATCATCAAACTTACTTGCATCACACGGCAATCAGTTCCCATCGGGTTACAAGCGGACAACTCCCATTGGGTTGCAAGGGGACATCCCCCATTGGGTTGGGGGACATCCCCCATCAGGTTACAAGTGACTCCAAGGCCCCTTGAATCTCTCCATGACGAAACCGGAAACCCAGGTCTTCCAGTACCCCGGGTTTTGCCCTTTGACTGCTTAAAAAGGCCCTTCCCATCTCCCCCATGAAGGTCTTGACAAGAAATTCAGGTGCGGGCATGAAGCTTGGACGGTGGAGGGCCCTTCCCAGGGCAGATGCGAACTCCTTATGCCTTATTGCCCCGGGAGCCACAAGGTTGACAGGACCTGTTACATCTTTATTTTCAATGAAAAAGATCATGGCATCAATGAGATCCTCCATGTGAATCCAGGGAAACCAGTGGAGCCCCTTTCCCAGGGGGCCGCCCGCAAAAAACCTGAACGCCGGCAGCATCTTTCCCAGGGCACCTCCTCCCCTTCCAAGGACAACTCCGAAACGCATCAGAACAACCCGACTGCCCTTTTCCTGGGCAGACCGGGCCGCATCCTCCCAGTCAATACATACCCGGGCCAGGAAATCATCCCCGGGCCCATCCGTCTCAATAAGTATATCCTCCCCGCGATCCCCATAATATCCCGCCGCGGATGTGTTGAGAAGCACTGCCTCTTTTTGCGGGGAAAGAGCGTCCACAATGTTACGGGTTGTCCTGACCCGGCTGGTATAGATGGCTTGTTTGTAATTCTCGGTCCAGTATCCAAAGATACTTCTTCCCGTTAAATTGACTATGACATCAGCACCTTTAACGACTTCCTGCCACTCTCCGGGTTGGGTTGTATCGGCACTGACCCATTGAAAGCGGCTCTCCATATCATCTTTACCATGGAAGTATGCACCGTCCATAAACGGGTGATGCCTGGATGTCCCTATACCTGTGACCCTCTCTCCCCGTTCCAGGAATTTCATGCAGAGGGCCGTTCCAACAAAACCGGATGCTCCGGTAATTAAAATATCCATTTTGCCTGTTTATACCTCCTCACAGTACATTACCAATCCATCTCTTCTTCATCAATGAATTGAGAATCATCAGCATCACGCCTCTGAACTAATTATTTGGCAAGGTCTGGAACCGAATTGAGATAAAGAGTCTCTTCTACTGAATGCCAATCTTCCTCAGATATCATCACCACGTTATTCCTCTTACCTGTAATAATGACTGGCTCATGACTTTCGGCAGTTTTATCCATCAGTCTATAAAGCTCTTTGCGAGCATTACTTGCAGTGATAGTAACCATAACTTTCACCCCCTTGCATCTATATATATCGTACCTAATAGTGAACGTCTGTCAAGCGGCACAACGTACTCTTCAGCGGCCGCGGCTTTTTTTAGGCAATGCGTCCCGCAGATACTTGGCAAATCCGTAGACGATTTTTTTGCCAACCACCTTACCGTTTTCATCCTTGTCATCGATGAGCTTGGCCTTGAAGCCTTACTGGGTCCGGTGGGCCTCGAATGCGTTGAACGTAAACAATCCGGCAATGGCCTGTTTATAGGTCTGAAGCTGCCTGAAGGCCGACTTGACCGTGGCGTTTTCATCAACCGGATTCTTCAGTTCAATGACAACCAGCGGCAGGCCGTTAATAAATAGGATGACGTCCGGGTGCTTGTTGACGTTGTTCTCAATCACCGTAAACTGGTTGACCACCAGAAAATCATTGTTTTCAGGGTTTTTGAAATCAACGAGCCAGACCAGGTCGCCCCGGCTGCGGCCGGCTTTTTGAATGGTGACCTTTATACCCTCGGTGAGCAGCCGGTGGAAGGCCTCATTGTTCGCAATCAGCTCCGGGGAAATGAGTCGCTGAATCTGTTTTACGGCGTCTTCCCGGCAGTCCTGCGGAACGGTCGGGTTGATTCTGCCGATAGCTTTCCGCAGTCTCTCGATAAGCAGCACATCTTCAAAGGATTCCCGTTCCGGTGTTTCACCGTCCGGAGCAATGGTTGGGCCGTAGATATAATGGTAGCCTGATTTTTCCAGCAGTTCGATGGTGAATTTTTCAATGGCGGATTCGGTTATTTTCGTCATGGGCCTTCCTTGTGTTCAGACGCGAGCATATTCATGATCAACCGGATCATGGTTTCCTTTTGTTTGGGATCGGACACCGCCACCAGCAAGGTCAGAGCCGCCAGGCCGTTATCGTTGACAACCGGTTCGCCCCGCCGGTTGAACAGGCGGCCGTTGCGGTGCAGAAAATCCACGAACAGAAAGGCCCCGCTGCGCTTGTTGCCATCGACAAAAGGATGGTTCTTGACCATAAAATAAAGCAAATGGGCGGCCTTGCTTTCGATAGTGGGATAAGCGGGCTCGCCAAATACCGATTGATCCAGGTTCCCCAGCAACGCACTCAAACCGTCGCCACGCGGCCGGGCAAAAAGATTGGTTGCCTCTTTCCGGTCGATCAGCGAATGCCGCAAGACCGCCAGGGCAGCCATGGCCTCCGCTTCAGAGGGAAGTTGCCCGCCGTGTTGACCGGCTGGTTCCGTCAGCATGCCCTCATCGTAGCGTTGCAACCAGAGGAAGGTCTGGGTATAGCGGCTGACGATCTCCACCAGCCCGGAACCCGACTCGGCTGTGACGGCCGGTGATCGGGCCGCCTTTCGGATCAGGGACAACGCCAGTTCCAGTTCGGCGGCGTTTTGGGCGAAGCGGGCCTCGTTGAGAGTGTAGCCCCGGAGCAGGTGCTGGCGGAGCACGCGGGTGGCCCATTGTCGGAAACGGGTGCCCTGAATCGACTTGACTCGGTAGCCAACTGAAATAGTCACATCCAGATTGTAGAACTTTACCGGTTTATCCGAACCACCAATGTGCAAAATTTGCAGATTGCTTTTTTCGTCAAGCTCCCCTTCGGCAAAGACATTGCGGAGATGCTTGGTAATGACGGATCGTTCACGGCCGAACAACACGCCCATCTGATCCTGCCGAAGCCAAACCGTCTCCGCCTCCAGGCGTACCTCCAACGAGATCTGGCCGTCCTCGGTCTGATAGAGCGTGATGGGGTTTTCCTGATTATTCATATCGCCACCCGTACCTCGCCGCTCATCAGTTTGAAGGCCTCATTGTTCGCAATTAGTTCCGGGGAAATGAGTC
>JADGBO010000092.1 GCA_015231465.1 Desulfamplus sp. | reverse complement strand
ACGCTATGAACCTGCCGATGAAAGGAGTTCTCTCTCCTTCACGGATAGGAGATTCCAGGAGATTCTGGATTGCAGGGCAGCCCTGGAGTTTGTGTCCGAACCCCGGGAAACCTACGGGATATTAAGGCTTTACTTTGATTTCTAAGTATAAAGTGCGTTTGTTTTGGGCATGTTCATTTATAATGGCGGCAATCTCCATATCAGGTTATATTTTATCAGCCTTTTTTGTAATTGATTCTCTCCATCCATTGCCGCTCAATAAAACTTCCGTCTCCACACTTGTCACAGCGTCAGACGGCACCCCCCTCCGTGCCTTTTCCGACCAAGGAGGTGTGTGGCGTTATCCAGCCTCCAGGGATCAGGTTTCAACCCTTTATATCGAAGCCCTCCTGAACTATGAAGACCGATGGTTTTATTACCATCCCGGATTCAATCCCCTCTCCATTGCAAGGGCGGCCATCCAGAACATCCGGTCGGGCCGCATTGTCTCGGGGGGTTCCACCCTCACCATGCAGGCCGCAAGGCTTATTGCCAGGGCAAATAACGGCAGAAGCATAAAGGCGAAACTTGTTCAGATATTTATGGCCCTTCAACTTGAATTTCACCTTACCAAAGATGAGATACTGGACATCTATCTGACCCATGCCCCCTTTGGTTCAAATATCGAAGGTGTCAGGGCGGCGGCATACACATGGCTTGGCAAAGATGCCCTGGAACTCTCCCATGCCGAAGCTGCCCTTCTTACGGTGCTGCCCCAGGCCCCCACTTCACTCCGGCCGGATCGAAATCCTCACAGGGCCCAAAAAGCCAGGGACAAAGTCCTTGCAAGGCTTGAAAAATACCGTGTATGGCCAAGTGAGACCGTGGAGGCTGCCAGGCAGGAACCGGTCATCTCCCTTAGATACAGCCCTCCCATGACAGCACCCCTGCTGGCCCGCCGTCTTCATTTTCAGTATCCCCATGCCCGATTGATTTCCACCACAATTGACTATGATCTCCAGGTACATGTCCAGGATATGGTAAAACGCCATGTGGAGGCACAGATTCCCGGGTCGGTTTCTTCGGGTGAAGGTGCGGCCCTGTCCGGAGCCGCACTTGTGGTAAACCATCAAACCATGGAGGTTAAAGCCTATGTAGGGTCCGCAGATTTTGCAAGCAGGGAAGGAAGGGGCCATGTGGATATGGTCCAGGCCCTCCGCTCTCCAGGTTCGGCACTCAAGCCCTTTTTATATGGCATGGCCATTGATGATGGATTGATACACTCGGCTTCCCTGCTTCTTGACACCCCAAGGTTCAAGGCAGCCTATGAACCGGATAATTTCACCAAAGGATTTATGGGGCCGGTGAGTGTCTCCCAGGCCCTGGGGCACTCCCTCAATGTTCCGGCGGTGCAGGTTCTGGAGGCCTACGGCCCCCACAGGTTCCATGACAACCTGAAAAATGCCGGGGCAATTCTGAGATTTCCCGGGAAACCCAATCTGAGCATTATCCTTGGGGGTGTGGGCACATCCCTTGAGTCCCTTGTTTCACTGTACAGTGCCCTTGGGAGACAGGGAGTGGCGGGAAGGCTCAAAATGACCATCCATGAGGATCCCGGCAGGATTACAAATTTTATGGGCAGATATCTTCTCTCCCCGGGGGCGGCCTGGATAGTTACAAG
The DNA here is from genome assembly GCA_015231465.1 of Desulfamplus sp. GTDB lineage: Bacteria > Desulfobacterota > Desulfobacteria > Desulfobacterales > Desulfobacteraceae > Desulfamplus. The sequence continues at coordinate 10,981 of JADGBO010000092.1, read as the reverse complement.
GATGCTGACAAGGCCCATGCCCGGTTATGAAGGTATCCACAAGCTTTCAGCCCATGCACCCATGGCATGGAAAACCGGCACAAGTTTCGGATTTAGGGATGCCTGGGCCATGGGAACATCCGGGGATTACGTGGTGGGGGTATGGGTGGGGAGACCCGACGGCACCCCTGTGCCTGGTCACTATGGAGCTGTAACAGCCTTGCCCCTCCTTGGACAAATTGCCGATGCACTTCCCGGATCCACCTTGGAACCTGGACGGGCAATGCCTGAAAATGTTCAAAACATAACCGTCTGCTGGCCCCTGGGGAACAGATGGAATCCCCAAGAACCGGATCCGGCCTCAAACTGCATGAAAAAAATGGACGCGTGGATACTGGATGGAAAAATACCAGTGACACTTCCCGAGGGGTACGGAGATCATGCATCCCTTTTGCAACATTTCTGGGTCAACTCCCTGGGAGAGAGGGCCCAGCCCTGGTGCGGCGGCGTAGAAAAGATATCCGTTGCCATGTGGCCGGAAAGCGTTATGCCCTGGCTGCCCTTGAAATGGCAAAGGGAACACCGGATACCCGGACCATCCCCCCATTGCCCGGAAATGGCACCGTTACCTGATCAACTCCTTGAAATAACATCCATCGGAGACAACAGCATCCTCACCCGGGCCCATTCAGATGGTGAAACATCCATATCAGTTCCCCTTGAAGCCCTTGGGGGCGAGGGATATATTCACTGGTTTTTAAACAAAAATCCGGTTGCTGTGACAAAAAGGGGCCAATCGGGGTGCATCCCCATGCCCGGGCCTGGAACTTACCAGCTTATTGCGGCAGATGCCCGGGGCACCCTTGATATGATAAGATTCACTGTTGTTATGCCTTAATCGTCAGCATATTAGGGAACTCATCACAAATAATCTACCCAACTGAAGCAATATCTGCATGAATGCAGATATTATCTTGTTCAGAAGCGGGTATTTTTATTATGGTGAAGTCCCTTACGTGAGTGATCTCTTAGATTTCAATGATTTTTATACAGACTTGGGGTGTCTAAAAACCAATTTGACACCCAAATCGTGATGATGTAGAGACGCAATGCATTGCGTCTCTACCGTTGATGGTCAAACAATGAGCAACCTAAAATATCAGATTTTGACACCCCAATACAGACTCTAAAGGAAAAGCTCGGTGCTGATATAACGTTCCCCTGTATCCGGGAGAATAACCACAATCTGTCTGCCCCTGTTCTCATGACGTGCCGCCAAAACCATTGCAGCGTGGAGTGCCGCTCCCGAGGAGATACCGCACAGGATGCCCTCTTGGGATGCAATGGCCCGGCCGGCTGCCAGGGCCTCTTCATTGGTCACCTGAATCACCTCGTCGATTATAGTTATATTCAGAACACCAGGTATGAAGCCTGCTCCAATCCCCTGTATCTTATGGGGACCAGGCTCTCCCCCGGACAGAACCGGAGAGTTGGCAGGCTCCACCGCAACGGCCCTGAAGCCTGGATTCCTCTCCTTAAAAACCTCTGCAATGCCCGTTATGGTACCCCCGGTACCCACACCTGCCACAACCATATCCACCCTGCCATTGGTATCATTCCATATCTCTTCGGCGGTGGTTTTTCTATGGATGGCCGGATTGGCAGGATTTTCAAACTGATTGGGCATGAATGCTCCGGGTGTTTCATCTTTAATTTTCCGGGCCATGGCAATGGCTCCCTTCATCCCCAGGGAACCTGGTGTGAGTACCAGCCTGGCCCCAAGGTGTCTCATGAGTTTACGCCTCTCCATACTCATGGTTTCCGGCATGGTAAGGATAAGTTCATAGCCCTTGGATGCCGCTGCCAGGGCAAGGCCAATCCCTGTATTGCCGCTCGTGGGCTCAACAATTATGCCCTTGGTGCCCAGAACTCCCCTCTCTTCGGCATCCTCAACCATGGCAAGGCCGATGCGATCCTTAACACTGCCCATGGGGTTGAAAAATTCTGCCTTTGCAAGGATTTGGGCCCCATATCGGGAACTGATTCTCCCCAGACGGATAAGGGGTGTGGCTCCGCAGGCACTGGTTATACTGTCGAGTACAGCCATTGTTATCTCCTTTTGTATGAAAGCCGTCCACAGGGGCCATTCATGCATCGCCCCTGCTTTGATTGTTCGTTATGCCCGCCAGGGTATGGGGTTTAAAAAAAATATCGGTGAACTATTTTTTGATTGCCCCCGGAGCCTTGAGCAGTGCCAGAAAATCTGTAAAACCGCTGCTGCAAAGTGCATGATCCGCAATATCCATATCCCGGGCAAGGCGGGCTATCTCCGAGGCTATTTCAAGCTGGGCCATGGGGTCCTCAGCCGGAGTCAATACAAGAAATATTAAATGGGCAGCTCTTCCATCCGGAGCATCGAAATCTATGCCCCTGGAAGAGATGCCCACTGCCACAAGGGGCTCCTTCAATCCCTTGATGCGGGCATGTGGTATGGCCACTCCACTGCCGATCCCCGTACTCATGGCCTCTTCCCTGCTCCATACGGCACCGTTGACGGCAGGGGCATCCAGACCCTGGCCGTTCCCTGTACATGATAGATATACCATCTCCTGGATGACACCGGGCCGGGAGCGGGCCTTGAACTCTCTTATGAAGAGCTTGGAGGAGAGCATATTATATAATTTTCTCCTCTTCTCCGGCCTGAGAATCAGCCGTATGGAGGGGCCGCTTATCATTGATGTGACAATGGCCATGACAATCAGGGCCACAAAAAGCCGCCGGCTTATTATTCCGGCTTCCAGGGCTATCATGCCGACAATTATGCCCATGGCACCTACGGAAACCATTGCAAAACCCGCTGCCAGGGCTTCCCTGCCCTGCATCCCACCCCACCTGGCCCCCAGGATGCCCCCTGCAAGTTTGCAGATCAATGCCGTAAGGGTAACCATGATTACCAGGGAAAGGTCAAAATGGGCAAAAAAATTTACCTTAAGGCCGATGCCTGCAAAAAAAATCGGCGCAAATATAAAGGAGATGAAATTGTCAATAATGGCTCTTGTACGTTCCCGGAGATGAAAGGAGTCACCCACGGCAGCTCCCACTATAAATGCTCCGAATATGGCATGAATTCCAATCCACTCTGTAAATGCTGCTCCAAAAAGTCCCAGAATCAGGGCAAAACTGAGTTCGCCCCCGGGCCATCTCGTATATGCCTGGACAAAGGGAATGGCCCTGTGGATAAGCCTCCGGCCCAGGGTCAGCACCGCCCCTGTAAAGATCAATGTAAGGGGAATGGCCATAACAACGCTGCCGCCATGGCCGCTGCCCATGTTGATAAGGCCCAGCAGAAGAGCAAAGATTATCCACCCCACAATATCATTGAATATGGCCGCACTCACCACCACCATCCCCAGGTCTGTGCGGTAAAGCCCCATGTCCATCAAGGTCTTGGCAATGATGGGAAGAGCTGAAATTGATATGGCAATGGATAGAAACAGGGCAAAGATTACAGGATCTGCACCGACATGCCTGCCAAAGGCCCCGGGCATGACAAAGGCTGCACCAAGGGCCATGGAAAAAGGAACTGCAATGCTTGCAATGCCCAGCTTGCAGCCCACCCTTCCCTGTTTCCATACGGTTGAAAGGTCTATCTCCATGCCCGCCACCAGCAGGAAAAGCACAATGGCAAGGGTGGAGAGGGCATCCATGGCAATGGCATTGGGTCCCTGCAAAGGAAACAGAAAGGTGCCGATCTCCGGAGCCAAAGCTCCAAGAACCGTGGGACCCAGCAGTACCCCGGCCAGAAGTTCCCCCAGTACGGCAGGCTGGTGAAACCTCTGGGCCAACTCTCCAAGTGCCAGGGCCGTTGTGAGCAGCACCCCCAGTGACATTAAAAGAACTATGATGTTGTATGATGTCAATGTCTGCATTTCATGTTACTGTCGTTTTTGGGTAATTTCTTTTTTATATGAAAGTCCTCATAATTTAAGGCTCCCGGGACTTTCATGCTTCGATTGTGGCGGTTAGCCGCCATGTTGGTTATATGAAAGTCGTCCGTAGGGGCGATTCATGAATCGCCCCTACGGGACTTTCATGCTTCGATTGTGGCGGTGGGCCTCCATGGGGGTTAAATGGGAAGTCATGCCTGGGGTAAGATTTCAGTAGAGTTCGTATTTTACGAGCCTGCCATCAAGTCCCCCGGCCTTCATGGGAATTTTCCAGGAGGGCTTCAGCCCCATAGATTTAATGTGGTCGGGATCCCCAAAGTAGATATAGGCCTGGGAACCCCTGCATCTCTGTTTCAGGAAATCTCCAAAATCGGCGTGCAGCCGTTGCATGTCCTGATCCCTGCCCATGCGGATTCCATAGGGAGGATTGGCAACTATTATGCTGTTTTCAATGGATACTATATCCTGGAACGCGGTCTTGGTAACTGTGACATCCCCGCCGTGGTGGATTCCCATGAGGTTGGTTCTCGATGCATTTACAGATGTCTCGGATATGTCGCTGCCTGATATGCTCCCCGGGCCAGGAGGTCTGACATTGCTGTCGGCCTCCTTTTTAACCTGATGCCAAATATCGGGGTTGTGATCGGGAAGCATCTCAAATCCAAATTTTTCCCTGAAAATTCCAGCCGGAATCATGCAGTTAAGCATGAGGGCCTCGCATAAAAGAGTTCCTGAGCCGCACATGGGATCATATATTGGCACCGATCCGTCCCATCCTGAATACCGGATCACGGCAGCGGCAAGGTTCTCCTGCATGGGTGCGGAAACAGACTCTTCCCGGTACCCCCTCTTGTGCAGGGAGCCCCCGGATGCGTCAACGCTCACATCAGCTATGTTCTCCCTGATGTGGAGATTTATGATAATCTGGGGCTTGAGTGTATCCACATTGGGGCGTCTGCCGGTAAGCTCCCTGAAATGGTCAACAATGGCATCCTTGAGTCGAAGTCCTGCAAAGTGTGAGTGGTCTATATTACTGTTGGAAACGTTGGAGACAATGGAGAAGGACTTTTTCAATGTCATCAGGTTGCTCCACCTGATTTTTTTTGCACTCCTATAAAGAGTATCGCTGTCAGGGCATGGAAATGTATGAAGGGGAGCCAATATCCTTGATACAAGGCGGGTCATGTAATTTATGCGATAAAAGGCCGCCTTTTCAGCATGGAAATGGATGCCGCTGTGACATGGGTCAATGCGGTCGGCACCAAGGTTTTCCAACTCCTTAACCCCTTCATCAATAAGATTGTCTGCAATCTGGGCAAAATATCCGGAATCTTTCTGGTAACTGAATCCGGACGCGTATCTTTGATGCTCCCCTGATTTTTTTCTGATAACCCTTTGATGGGTAAAATCCGATCTGTTCATTAGCGTTTCCATATAGTGATTTCTGTTTTGAACTATTTTATCTTTTGAACTCTTTTGAACTATTTCTTTGGTGATCACTGCCGGGTGGATTTTAAATGGCGTACTATTTGGTCCCGGGCCGTTTTTGTGCCGCCCCTGCTCTTAATGAATACTTCCATTGCTTTTTCCTTCACACGGGATCGTTCCAGGGGATGCTCCATGTAATGGACCATGGCATTTATCAACTCTTCCCGGCTGTTGATCTTTCTTATTATTTCCGTTGTGAAAATATCCTCACCGACCCAGGAAAAATCTTCAATATAAGGTCCTGTTACAGTGGGTGTTCCTGATAAAAGGGGCTCAATGAAGTTATGCCCTCCAAGGGGTTTCAGGCTTCCCCCCACAAACGCTGCCCTTGCCGTACAATAGGCTGATTTCAAATCCCCGAAAATATCCCACAGAACTATGGTTCCAGTACCTGCTAAAATGGTTCCGGTACCTGGCAATATGGTTCCAGTACCTGGTAAAATGGCTCCGGTACCTGGCAATATGGTTCCAGTAGCTGGCCACATGGTTCCAGTACCGGGAAGGGCAGTGATTGAAGAAGCAAGGTTCCATGATATGTTGTCAATCCTGGAAAGTCCTTTTTTCCAGGCATCCATTCTATGCATATGGCGGGGAAAAATGAGAATGGTCTGGTTGGGAAAAAGTTTGATTACTTGGGGAATGATGTAAAGAATATCCTTTTCTTCCTCTTTACGTATGGATGCAAAAATGGATACGGGCACGGAAAGGCCATTGATAGCCGTCCGGGTAGGAAAAGGAAGCAGTCCGCATTTTTCCATGCTATTGTCAAATGTTTGGCCTTTACTGACGGGTTTATCATCCGTTCGGCCTTTACTGACAGGTTTATCATCCCCTGTGCCCTGGGCCGTCAATATGGCATCGAATTTCATGTTGGGCATCACATCAATGGCGGATTTGGGAAAAATATCACGGAACCGTCCAGCATCCACCGTTGAGACGGCAAGTATGGAATGGGGATTAAGCTGCTTCCAGATTATTCTTGTCAAGATGTATCTCCGGTGGCTTCGGGAAGATATGCGTCCGTTCACAACCATCACCGGACATCCATGTTTCAGGGAGGAGGCCATGAGGGAAGGCCAAAGCTCTGTTTCCATGAGTACAATTAGCCTTGGTTCAATGGCGACAAGTACCTCGTCCATGAGTTTCGGAATATCAAAGGGGAACCAGGCTATTTTAACCCTTGGATCGCCTTCATACTGCTTTTCCAGCACCTCCATACCCTGTTGGGTGGTAGTGGTGGCAAGGATTTCAAGGTTTTCCGGCAGACATTTAATCAGGGCGGCCGTTAGATAGGACTCTCCTGCAGATGCCCCTTGTATCCATATATCACATTTTTCCAGATGAGCTGTACCCATACGCTGGGTCATGCCCCGGGCAAGCCTGGGACTCAACTGCAGCATGGGCAGGAGAAGCTTCCACACAAGGCTGTAAAGTCTGAAAAACAAAAATAGTATTTTAATCTGTTTCATGTTAAAGTATGTTCTCATATTTTCAGGAGAGTGACAACACTTCTTGATAATCGGCCATAAAAAAGGCGGTAATGCTGCCATGTCCGTTATATATAGACAAGGTTAATTTTTGAAGCGTTTTTTTAACATATCAGGAAACATATCAGGAACAAGGGGACGGGAACTTCTGAAGCTCATCGCCCTTCACTGGCAAAAACTATTTTTTGCCATGCTCTGCATGATTGTGGTTGCAGTTGCCACGGCTGCATCGGCCTACCTTGTGAAGCCCATGCTGGATGATATTTTTGTAAATAGAGACAGGAACGGTCTTCTTGTAATTCCCGGGGCAGCCATTTTGATATTTTTTTTAAAGGGCATTGCAGCCTATGGCCAGCAGTACTGGATGAACTATGTGGGGGAGCAGATAATCAAGGAGTTCAGAAATATGCTCTACCATCGCATCATGGACCTTCCCATATCTTTTTTCCACAGTGAAAAAACCGGCACCCTCATCTCCAGAATCACCAATGATGTGAACATTGTCAAGGCAATGGTATCCACCACGGTCACTTCTCTTCTGCGGGATATCTTTACGGTCATCGGCCTTTTGTTTGTGATATTTTACATGGATTGGCAGCTTGCCCTGGGAGCATTTCTCATTCTGCCCCTGGCCTTCTATCCTGTGGTGGTATTCGGCAGGAGAGTCCGCCGTTTCAGCACCGGATGCCAGGAGGCCATGGCTGACCTCACGGTCTTTATCCATGAGACCTTTTCCGGCAGCAAAGTGGTTAAAATTTTTACCATGGAAGCCTATGAAAAGGCCCGTTTCCGGAAGAAGACCGAGGCCCTTTTCCAGCTTGAGATGAAATCGGCCGTGGCCAAAGCCCTCTCTTCCCCTGTCATGGAGTTCCTCGGGGGACTTGGGATCGCTTTTATAATATGGTTCGGCGGCTCCAGGGTCATCAGCGGAGCATCCACCACCGGAACCTTTTTTTCATTTTTAACCGCAGTGATGATGCTCTACGATCCTGTGAAGAAACTTACCAAGCTTAACAATACCATCCAGGAGGGTCTTGCCGCTGTTACACGTATTTATGATATTGTGGAGCGAGAATCCGACATAGTTGACTCCCATGATGCCATTGACCTGCCCCGGGGCCCCCTCGGCGTGGAGTTTGACAATGTATCCTTTTCCTATGCCGGGCAGCCCAGGGACTCCAATAACCAACTGCCAGGAAATTCCCATGCCGGTCACCACAAAGCCTCCGATACCCACCTGGACTCAAGTATCCGCCGGTACCCAGATGAAGAGGCATACGTATTTCCGGTTTTGAGGGATATAACTCTTCGGGTCAGTCCGGGTGAGGTTCTGGCCATTGCAGGCATGAGCGGGGGAGGCAAAACATCCCTGGTCAATTTGATACCCCGTTTTTACGATGTCACAAAAGGGGCTCTTCTTGTGGGGGGGGTGGATGTGAGAAAAATATCCCTGTCCTCCCTGAGGGGCATGATATCCATAGTTACCCAGGAACCAATTCTTTTCAACGGTACAGTGCGTGACAATATTCGTTACGGCAGACTTACGGCATCTGATCAGGAGGTTGAAGCCGCTGCCAGGGCCGCCTTTGCCCATGATTTCATCACCGGGTTCCAGGACGGATATGACACCATGACAGGTGAGCTTGGAAGCCGACTCTCCGGCGGAGAGAAGCAGAGGATATGCATTGCCAGGGCACTAATAAAGGATGCACCCATTCTCATTCTTGATGAGGCAACCTCGGCCCTGGATGCCCAGGCAGAAAGCCTGGTACAAAAGGCCCTTGGCAATCTCATGAAGGGCAGAACCACATTCGTGATTGCCCACAGGCTCTCCACCATCCGCCACGCCCACAGGATTATCCTTCTCAAGGCGGGCAGAATAGCGGAACAGGGAACCCATGAAGAGCTGATGGCCATGCAGGGCGATTATTTCAAACTGAACAGAGCTTCTTGAACAGCCTGGTTCAGGAATGAACACCAAATAACTTAGGAATTGATTTTTAATAACTTGCCCATTCATCTCATCCCCCGCCACCTATTACAGGCTTGCCATGGGAGCTTGGGTAAGTTAATTAAACCCAATTACTTACATAATAAGGGATAGCGTTACAGATAATTATAGTTTTCCAGATAATGAAATTGGCAGCCGTACTGTAGGGGGCGCCCCCCTGTGGCTGCCCTTGATAATGGATTTGCTGAAATATTTTTCTGGAAGTCTATATAATGACCTTGCACCGGTACCATTAATCTTCCGGTGTAAGGGGCTTGTTGTGTTTAATATTGCAACTATTGACTCAACTTCGCACTTGCAATGCGATTAAGACTTACACCTGATTCAGCAGCTTGTATAGCTAATTTCCTATGAATATCAGGGGGAACACGGACCATAAACTTACCACTAAAATTTTTGGTTGCTATTGGTTCTGGAATAGCCTCAGAATTATTGGTCATATCTAATAATGCTTCGGCTACAAGTTTTCGAATTCCTTTTAAACATTTTTCCGGGCTATCAGCTAACCAACTTAAACTTGGAAACTCTGAACACAAGCCTACATATTCATTATCATCTTCGGACCATGTAACACGGTACGTATATTTATCATTTTTTTGTGCCATGGCTATCCTCCATTTTTTCTATTGCCAACAGCACCTGCGTCACTTGATATGCTTTGGCCTTACCTTTATTATTTTGGATATTTACCCTTGGATCGCCTTGCCAAGGCGTTTTGTAAACCCGGTGACTGCTTTTCTTTTGTCGTGCTTCACCAAAATAATGATCACATATTTTACACAAATCAGCGAACCTTACATTTTTCGGATTGTGCTGAAGCCCTATTATCAATTCATCTATATTTGCCATTTTTAAATAGTATCAATATCGATATCGTTGTCAAGTGAAATATGGAAATATTCTGAGGGATAGATCAAAAACAAACACAGCGGTTAATACTCACTGAACTGGGGTGTCTAAAAACCAATTTGACACCCAAATCGTGATGATGTAGAGACGCAATGCATTGTGTCTCTACCGTTGATGGTCAAAAAATGAGCAACCTAAAATGTCAGATTTTGACACCCCAAGCCACGGCTTTATAAACTTGTCTCAAGAAAACCCCTACGATCACGAAGTGCCGTAGGGGTGATTGAACCTAATTGCACTCTGTATTACCCTCTTTCCATGTTATAATACCCAAATCCCTTTTTGCAGGAAATACCTGTTTTAGATTTATAATGTTTCCTATACTGGTTTGAATAAATGTTCCATCATCGCCACCAGGGCCGCCGGAATGAATACTTGGAGTACTGGCAAGTCCATCGCCCAGGTCGATCCTTTTCACCATTTTTTTTATGTCTCCTGTTTCTACGATACTTAAAGGCTCACCATTGGCATCAAACAATACGTCTTCATAATAAGGTGTACCTGTTTTATAATAAAGTGCATACAAATTACTTTTTCCTTCAATCGTACACATATCGCCTGATGGAATATAAGTTGTAAATAACACCATCTCTCCAAATACATTGGGCTGAGAGATACTCCTCTCTTTTGCAGAATTCTTAGTCGGGGATGTCGGTAACCTGAAATCCATAAACCAGCCACCGCCAAGTGCTATGTAATCATCTATTATTTCTATAAGTCCTTTAGGATCTTCAGAAGTCCATTTTGTAATCTCAGTGCTTCCATATTTAACATCGGAAATAGTTTTATCACTCTTAATTACAGCTTCGGAGACATCAATCAACGCTGTTGAAGGCTCAGACAATGATTTAGGATTCACTACCTGCTTCCATGTAAATTTATCAGGAATGCTGGTAAATGCCGCTTCACCTTCATCCCGAATACAATTCTGATTTTTGTCCTCAGGATAGTATATATCCATATAGCCTTTAGTGCCTAGAGTGGCGTGATCATCAAATGATTCCACAATTCCGTAAAAGGTTTGTTGTGTGCTTATTGTTTCATCAGTTTTTATATAATATCTGCCAGTACCAAAATATACCCATAATTTTCCTTTATCATCAATAGATATATTAGGTTTTGCAGATATTGGCTGACCAGGGGTTTCAATAAGAACACTG
>JADGBO010000091.1 GCA_015231465.1 Desulfamplus sp. | reverse complement strand
AAATTTCCGGGGATATCATGCTGGATCCGGCAACAACCGCCGAAACAATAATAAAGTTCATGATCCGACAGCTCCGGGAGACCCGGAACGATGAGATTATCATCAATGTTTCCCATGACTGGAATATTTTCCCCATAAAGGAGTTCACCCTGGATATGCCCCATGAAGAGGCCGGAATGGTTGGATACTTAGAGAGCGTTGTCCTGTTTGAAGATAAAGGCAGATACATGGTTGCAAGTTACCAGAAGAGTCCTGAGGAGCTTCCATATCACTGAAGGAAAAACGACATCTTCTGTTCAACATTGAAAAGTCATTCATGCCATGATCAGCCAGCAGGGAGCAAATGCAAAAAGGGTTGTAAAAAGGTTTATGCCCGGATATTCCCGTCTGCCATGGCCATGCCTGATGCAATAGGGTCAGGCATGATCATGGTAGTGGAAGGCAAGCCCGGGCATTGTAAGGTTACAGGGTTTCGGGTCTCACCACCGGATTCTCCTTGAGGTACTCCAGGCGGTTCAGACCGTTTATGTAGGCCCTGGCACTGGCCGTTATAATATCGGGATCAGAACCCTTTCCCAATGCAACGATACCGTCTTCGTTAAGTCTGACAGTAACCTCTCCCTGGGCATCGGTACCTTCGGTAAGAGCACTTATGGAGAACCTCAGCAGCCGGGCCCTGGTGTCGGTGAGCCGTGAAATGGTTTTAAATACAGCATCTATGGGGCCGTTGGCCTCGGTGGCTCCCTTTACCAGACGATTGTTAATCTTCATATGTATGCTGGCCGTGGGGAACACATGGGTGCCGCTTGACACATGGATGTACTCCAACTTGAAGACATCCGCACTCCTGAGTACGCCTTCGTTTATGAGAGCCTCGATATCCTCATCAAGAATACTCTTTTTCCTGTCTGCGAGATGCTTGAATTTTTCAAACACCACATTCAGCTCCTCATCCGAAAGGTTGTATCCCATGGATGAAATGTGGCTGTAGAGGGCATGACGGCCTGAATGCTTGCCAAGAACCAGACTGTTTTTGCTCAGTCCTATTGTTTCGGGCTTCATTATCTCGTAGGTCATGGGGTTTTTCAGGACTCCGTCCTGGTGAATACCCGCTTCGTGGGCAAAGGCATTGGCACCCACAATGGGACGGTTGGGCTGGACAATGATTCCTGTTATCATGCTCACAAGACGACTTGTGGGGTATATCCTGGTGGTGTCAATGGAGGTGGTTTCCGGAAAATAATTGGGCCTCGTATTGAGGGACATTACGACCTCTTCAAGGGATGTGTTGCCGGCCCTCTCACCAATGCCGTTGATGGTAACCTCGGCCTGGCGGGCCCCGGCCCTTATGGCGGCAAGGGTGTTGGATGTGGCAAGCCCGAGGTCGTTGTGGCAATGGACACTTAGAACCGCCTTCTCAATACCCGGGGTATTCTTTATGACATAACGCACCAGGTCGGAAAACTCTTCGGGCACGGCATAGCCCACGGTGTCGGGGAGGTTCACTGTGGTGGCCCCGGCCTCTATGGCGGCACCGAATATCCTGCAAAGAAAATCCCTGTCGCTGCGGGAGCCGTCCTCTGCCGAAAACTCCACATTGTCGGTAAAGCTTTTGGCATATTTCACAGCCTTGACCGCCGCGTCCACCACCTCATCCCGGGACATCTTGAGCTTATACTGCATATGGATGTCGGAAGTGGCGATAAAAGTGTGGATACGGGGATGGGCTGCATGCTTGACAGCTTCCCAGGCTTTTTTGATGTCCGGCTCCGATGCCCGGCACAGGGATGCCACCTGGCTTCTTTTAAGGTTTTTTGCAACATTCTCCACTGCCTTGAAATCACCTTCCGATGCAGCGGGAAAACCGGCCTCAATAACATCCACCCCCATGGCCTCAAGCTGGGTGGCTATCCGCAGCTTCTCGGCCTGGTTCATGCTTGCACCGGGAGACTGTTCTCCATCTCTGAGTGTTGTGTCAAAAATAATAATTTTGTTATCCTGTTTCATATTATCCTCAATTTATTCATAGATAATGGTCAAAATGTCCGAATCCGGTTACTCCCTTTTTCAAGGAGAGTTTGTACTGGAAATGTCCGAATCCGGTTACTCCCTTTTTCAAGGAGAGTTTGTACTGGAAATGTCCGAATCCGGTTACTCCCTTTTTCAAGGAGAGTTTGTACTGGAAATGCCCGAATCCGGTCAATCCTTTTTCAAGGAGAGTTTGTACTGGAAACTGTCTGCCAGGGCCTGCCAGCTCGCCTCGATAATATCTTCGGACACCCCGATGGTGTTGAATATATTATGTTCATCCCTGGATGAGATAATGACTCTGACCTTGGCATCTGTGCCGTCGGTTCCTTCCATGACACGTACCTTGAAATCCACAAGATGCATGTTGTCAAGTTCCGGAAATATATTGGTCAGGGCCTTTCTAAGGGCGTTGTCCAGGGCACTGACCGGGCCGTCCCCTTCGGCGGCCGTTATTTCGACGGTGTCCCCCACCCTTATCTTTATCATGGCATGGGCCGAACAGGGTCTCTCCTTGTCCTTCTCCACGGTGACCCTGAAGGACTCCAGATCAAAATGCGGCTGGTATTGGTCCGTGAGCTTTTCCATGAGAATCCGGAGGGAACCTTCGGCCACATCAAACTGGTAGCCGTCCTCTTCCAGCTCCTTTATGGTCGAGACAATGTTTTTGCCGTTGTTTCCATCCATGCCGAGATCAATGCCCATCTCCCGGGCCTTGTACTCAATGTTGCTTCTGCCGGACTGCTCGGACACAAGAACCCTGCGGCTGTTGCCCACAAGTTCGGGCTCCATGTGTTCATAGGCCCTGGACTCCTTCATGACCGCACTCACATGTATGCCCCCCTTATGGGCAAAGGCACTGTGGCCCACAAAGGGTCTGGAGTTCAGTGGGGTCATATTGGCAATTTCACTTACAAAACGAGACAGTTTTCTAAGTTTTTTGAGATTCTCCCAAGTGATGCAGTCAGAATCCATCTTGAGCTTCAGTATGGGTATTATCGAGGTCAGATCGGCATTACCGCATCTTTCGCCATATCCGTTGACGGTTCCCTGGACCATCTGCACACCTGCTTCCACGGCTGTGACGGTGTTGGCCACGGCCATGCCGCAGTCGTTGTGGGTGTGTATGCCAAGGGTTATGCCTTCATGCCCCAATCCTTCCAGGGTACCCTGTGTAATGCGGCCAATATCTCCTGGAAGGGTGCCTCCGTTGGTGTCGCAAAGGACAATGGTATTGCACCCGGCTTCAATGGCGGCATTTATGGAGGCAAGGGCATACTCTCGGTTATTCATGTATCCGTCAAAATAATGTTCCGCATCATATATAACCTCCAATCCCCGGTCAAGAAGCCAGGCCACACTATCCCCGATCATCTTGAGGTTTTCGTCATAGGGTATCTCCATGATATTAACATGGAGATCCCAGGATTTTCCGAAAATTGTGGCAACCCGGGCCCCGCTCTCCACAAGGGCATTGAGATTGGGATCTTTCCGGGTGCTTATGAAGGGCCGTCTTGTGGAGCCAAAGGCTGCAAGTTTTGCGTGCTTCAACTCCATGTGCCTGGCCATCTCGAAAAAATGAACGGCCCCCGGATTGGAACCCGGCCACCCACCTTCTATGTAGTGTATCCCCATGTCATCGAGACGCATGGCAACCTTTATTTTGTCCTCGGGTGAAAAGCAGATGTTCTCACCCTGCATGCCGTCCCTGAGTGTTGTATCGTATAAAATCGTCTTTTGCATTGGGCCTCTTTCAATCGGCAGATTTCCTTGCCTGTTCAGTAATCAGTGGTCTATTTCTGTTTTTTCTGCTCCCGGGGAAGGGCTATGGAACCTGTCCTTGATGTCTCAATGATTCCCATGGGACGAAGGAGGTCCACAAATGCTTCCATTTTACCCTCATCACCGGACATCTCAATGGTGTAGTGATCGGGCCCCACATCCACAACCCGGCAACGGAATATATCCACGATCCTCAGTATCTCTGCCCTTAAATCCGTCCTGGCATTCACCTTGATGAGTATCAGCTCCCTCTCCACATATTTTTTGTCCGTGAGATCGTTCACCGTTATTACATTGATAAGTTTGTGAAGCTGCTTTTTTATCTGCTCCATGATCTGTTCATCGCCTGTGGTTACAAGGGTGATGCGGGAGAGCTTACTGTTCTCGGCTGTCTGGGCCACACTCAGGCTCTCTATGTTATATCCCCTTCCGCTGAAGAGTCCTGCTATCCTTGAAAGGACTCCAGGTTGATTGTCCACAAGTATGGAGAGGATATGTTTGTTGTTTTTCATTTTGCCTCCATATTATAGACTTCCAGAAAAATATTTCAGCAAATCAACTCTTAAGGAGAGCCACAAGGGGCTGCCCCTACAGTAAGGCTGCTAATTTCATTATCTGGAAAACTATAGTAAAAAGTAATCAGTAGTGAGTAATCAGTAGTGAGTAATCACACAAGAAGCATCTCAGAGATGGCTCCTCCAGCCGGAACCATGGGATAGACACACTCTTCCCGCTCCACAATGAATTCCATAATCACGGTACCCGGGGTTTCGAGTCCCTTTTTTAAGACACTCTCCACCTCATCCACCCTGTCCGTGCGGAAGCCTTCAGCCCCATAGGCCTGGGCCAGCTTTACGAAATCAGGGCTCATCTCCATATTGGTGGATGCATATCGTCTGTCATAAAAAAGTTCCTGCCACTGACGCACCATGCCGAGATAGCGGTTGTTGAGGATTACAATTTTCACAGGCAGTTTGGCTTCAATGGATGTCATAAGCTCCTGGGAGTTCATCTGGATGCTTCCGTCCCCGGCCACGCAGACAACAAGTTTTTCAGGGCAGGCAGCCTTGGCGCCGATGGCCGCAGGAAGTCCGAAGCCCATGGCCCCCAGGCCCCCGGATGTGATAAAGTGATTTGGTTTGTCAAATAGATAATACTGGGCGGTCCACATCTGATTCTGGCCCACTTCCGTGGTTATTATGGTCTGGGGTCTTCCCGCACTATCCCCGCCCTGG
Organism: Desulfamplus sp.; assembly: GCA_015231465.1. GTDB lineage: Bacteria > Desulfobacterota > Desulfobacteria > Desulfobacterales > Desulfobacteraceae > Desulfamplus. The sequence goes on along the minus strand of JADGBO010000091.1, from coordinate 7,629 downwards.
GCGAGTCCCTCTTTTGAGGAGGTCTCATCCGATGCTCCATTGGACAATCTCTTATCACTGACAGGGCATGTGAGTTTGTGGAGGGTATCCACCACAAACTGGGGTTTTATAACATCCGGGCCCTGTTCAAATCTCTGGGGCGAGGCAGCTTTCCAGCGGGCAATCTGATCCAGCCAGGCATCCCGCTCCCCTGGATTACCCTGGATGCAGGATATCCCCGACTCCATACCGGGGCCTTCCATGCACACTTCTTCCGTGGTCGATCCTTCCATGCCCGCTTCTTCCGTGGTCGATCCTTCCATGCCCGCTTCTTCCGTGGCCGATCGTTCCATGCCTGCTTTTTCCGTGACCGATCCTTCCATGCCCGATTCTTCTGTGACCGATCCTTCCATGCCTGCCCGGGAAATCTCCAGGCACTCCTTTTCCAGCATCTGATTTATGAGGGTAAGGGTATTTTTGCAATCCCCCACAATGGGGCAGGTAGCTTCAACATTCTTGTGGATGGATGTGGGGTCAATGTCTATCTGAATAATTTTAGACTTCGAGGCAAACTTGTCTGTCCTTCCAGTGACCCGGTCGTCAAACCTGACTCCGGCGGCAATCATGAGGTCGCACTCGCTCACGGCCATGTTTGCCCGATAGGTGCCGTGCATTCCAAGCATTCCAAGCCACAGGGGATGGGAGCCTGGAAAGGTGCCAAGGCCCATGAGGGTGGATGTGACGGGTATGCGGGTCATGAGGGCCAGACGGGTAAGCTCCTGGGATGCCTTGGAGAGAACAACGCCGCCGCCGGTGAGAATTACGGGCCGCCTGGCCTGTTTTATGAGTCTCACGACCTTTCCGAGCTGTTTTTTGTTGGGATGGTAGGTCGGCCTGTAGGATATAAGGTCAATCTCACCAGGATCCTCAAACTCTATCATGGCAGCCATTATGTCCTTGGGAAGATCCACAAGAACAGGCCCTGGCCGGCCTGTGGTGGCAAGGAAAAAGGCCTCCTTGATGGTGCGGGCAAGCTTTAACGGATCCTTTACAAGATAGTTGTGCTTTGTACAGGATCTGGTTATCCCGACAATATCAACCTCCTGGAAGGCATCGTTGCCGATGAGTGCCGTGGGTACCTGTCCCGTGAAAACCACCACAGGCACGGAATCCATGTAGGCCGAGGCAATGCCGGTGACCGTGTTGGTGGCTCCAGGGCCCGACGTGACAAGGGCCACGCCAACAGAACCCTTTGCCCTGGCATAGGCATCTGCCGCATGTACTGCCCCCTGTTCATGGCGTACCAGAATATGCCGCAGCTCTGGAGTTTTATGCAGAGTATCATAAATATCTATCACGGCACCCCCTGGATAACCGAATATTGTGTCAACACCCTGTTCCCTGATCATTTTTATCAGAATTTCGGCACCTTTGAGTTTCATTTTAAATCTCCTTGTCCGGATATTGATTTAAGAACAGCACCGTTTCCAGCCGATGTTACCATTTTTGCGTACCGTGCCATATACCCGGTTTTGATTTTGGGTTCCGGTCGTGTCCAGCTGGACAGTCTCTTTTCGATATCCTCCCGGGACAGCAGAAGCTCAATCTTCTTGGCAGGAATATCAATGGCAATGGTATCTCCTTCATGCACCGCTGCAATGGGGCCACCCTCCATGGCTTCGGGTGATATATGGCCTATGGAAGCTCCTTTGGTGCCTCCGGAAAACCTTCCATCGGTAATCAGAGCCACATCTCCGTCCAGGCCCATCCCTGCAATGGCCGAGGTGGGGGTGAGCATCTCCCTCATACCCGGCCCGCCGGCAGGCCCCTCATAACGGATGACAATGACATCCCCCTTTTCAATATCCCCTTCCATGATGGCATGGGTTGCGGCCTCTTCGGAATCGAATACCCTGGCAGGTCCCCTGTGGCAGAGCATCCCAGGCTTTACAGCAGACTGCTTTACAACGCATCCTTCCGGAGCAATATTCCCGAAGAGTACTGCCAGGCCCCCCTCCTTGTGCCATGGATCACTTATGGGACGGATTACTGTGCTGTCCGTTACCACGGCACCGTTCATGGAAATGTTTTCGGACACTGTTTTCGATGTCACTGTTATGCACCGGCCGTCGATCATGCCGGCATCAAGGAGGGTCTTTAAAACAGCCTGGATACCTCCGGCATTGTGGAGTTCCACAATGTGATCCCTGCCTCCTGGACTCAAGGAGCATAAATGGGGAATTTTGGCACTCATTTCGTTTATGAAGGAGAGATCAAGGGCGATGCCTGCCTCATGGGCAATGGCCTTAAGGTGAAGCACGGTATTGGTGGAACAACCCAGTGCCATATCCACGGCAAGGGCGTTGGAAAATGCCTCACTTGTCATGATTCGCCCCGGGGTTATGCCTTTGTCGAGAAGCTCCATCACTGCCATGCCAGCCTCCTTGGCAAGGCGCAGCCGGCGGGACATGGGGGCAGGAATGGTACCGTTGCCGGGCAATCCCATGCCTATGGCTTCGGTGAGGCAGTTCATGGAGTTGGCCGTGAACATACCGGCACAGGAACCACAGGTGGGACAGGCAGCATCTTCGATGGCAGTCAGCTCCTCTTGGGTCATCCTGCCGCTTTTTACCGCTCCCACCGCTTCAAACACCGAAATAAGGTCAATCTTCCTCTCCTTGTCAAAGGGGTGAATACCCGGGAGCATGGGCCCTCCGCTCACAACTATGGCCGGGATATTGAGCCTTGCCGCTGCCATGAGCATTCCCGGGACTATCTTGTCACAGTTGGGAACCATTACAATGGCATCAAAGGGGTGGGCCATTGCCGATACCTCAATGGAGTCGGCAATCAGCTCCCTGCTGGCCAGGGAGTAGTGCATGCCGGTATGATTCATGGCAATGCCGTCACATATCCCGATGGTGGAGAACTCCATGGGGGTTCCCCCTGCCATGCGTATGCCGGCCTTAACCGCGGATACGATCTGATCCAGGTGCATGTGCCCAGGTATAAGCTCGTTGGCCGAGTTGGCTATGCCCACAATAGGTCGTTTTATCTCTTCATCGGTAAAGCCTACTGCCTTCATCAGGCTTCTGTGGGGTGCCCGTGCAGTTCCTTTCTTTGCTATGTCGCTTCTCATGGGTCATCCTTAATTCTATTTATGGGATAAAATAAAAAAGCCGTTATCAGCTTTTTCGGCTGATAACGGCTTTTAATGAGTTTTTTTACACTATGCTCTTATGCCAATGTCAGCCCCTTCTTCCGTGGGTGATAATAATCACCTCCACAAGGATTAGAGAGATAAGGACATTGAGGGTAAGAGTATCTATTTTCATCTGTCTATTTTTCCTGCATAAGCATTTTTTGCATCAGCTTATGTCATGGATATTTCATAGATTGTTTAATTTCAGTTTCCAGTATCAATAACTACACTTAATAACTACATTTAACATCAACTACAGAGGAACTGTCCATAACGCACGGTTGCCAACTGCGAGGAACTGCCCATAACGCACGGAGGAACTGTCCATAACGCACGGTTGCCAAATGCATTGTCCAAGCAACTATATGATATGTTGTCTTTCACTATAGGAATTAAATTGCGGTGTCAAGGAAAAATATTCAAAGGCATATGTCTGCTTCAATCCTCCTGCCAGCCATGCCTGCCTATAAGCTTTACAAAACGGCAGCCTCCCAGGCTTGACACCGAAACCCCGCGAACATTTTTTTCCAGCAGAATAAGCTCCTGAATCATGGCACCTCCCACCGGCATGACAAGTCTTCCCCCCATCCCCAGTTGATCAATAAGAGGCTGGGGAATATTCTCACCGCCGGCAGTGACGATAATGGCATCAAAGGGACTCTCCCCAGGCCATCCCTGGGTGCCGTCCCCATATTTTGTTACAATATTGTAATACTTAAGATCATCAAACAGTTTTCTGGTCTTATGGAAAAGGGTCTTGTTCCTTTCTATGGTATAAACCCTGAACACGATCTCGGCAAGCACAGCCGCCTGGTAGCCTGATCCGGTTCCGATTTCAAGGACTCTGTCATGCTCGTCAAGATGCAATGCCTGGGTCATCTCTGCAATTATATATGGCTGGGAGATTGTCTGACCCTCTCCAATGGGCAGGGGGTGATCGCCGTAGGCACTGTCAACAAGGGCATCGGGAACGAAAAGATGCCGGGGTACTCTCTCCATGGCAGCTATGGCAGCCATGTCCGTTATGCCCCTTCCAACTATCTGATCATCCACCATACGCTTGCGCCATCTGTCATATTTCATAAAATTTTCTCTCATAATAATAACCCAACAATGCAATCCGTGATTCAAACAACTAAAATATTGAACTCAACTGATCAATCTCTTCAAAGGTCAAACCTGTAAGTGCAGAAATTTTGTCCATGGGTTCCCCCATAGTGAGCATCTTTAGGGCTATCTCTTTAATACCCTTCTCAATGCCCATCTTCTCACCCTTCTCAATGCCTATCTTCTCACCCTTCTCAATACCTATCTTTTCGCCTTTTTCCATGCCGTCCATCTCAGCCGTTTTTAACATATCCCTTTCCCGGACAAGATTGATAAGGTAGCGTTCATAGGATGCCCGCTCGGATGGTTTCATGTGGATGAAAGCCAGCTTTTCCCGGGCTTTGTCAATATTTTTTGATTTAAAATCCTCTCTAACTTCTTCATTTTTTATCAGGTATATCCACTCATCTATGAATTTTTTTACCACGTCCGGAAAGTTCTCAACCTTGATAAAATAATATTCCGGAAAGATATCCTTTTCTATAAATTTTATCCGGGGCTTGAAATTTTCAATAATCTCCTGGACCCTCTTGATCTTCAGGGGATTACCCGTGTTCATCCCCACAAAATTCGTCCTGCCCCGGTAAAGGTAGTCATCGCCGCTGCCCAGGTTGAAGTAGAGGATGCTTATGGAGATAACTTTGCTGATGTTCCTGAAATCCTCTCCAAGCTTCTGGTTTTCCACTATCACCTTGGATGTTCCGAACAGAAGCCGCTCCAGATAATCCGACTCCCGGGTGTTCTGTATCTCGATGATAATTCTGCGTCCCAGGCTGTCCTCCACCATCATATCCACACGGTTGAACTTCTCATCTGCATGGCTCTGGTTTCCTTCACTCTCAAGAAGATGGAGAATCCTGATGCTGTCATCTTCAAGAAGGGCACACAAAAAACCCTCAAGAACATCAAAGTTGGCCTTGTCCCGCAAAAGGGTCTTTATGGCCCAGTCAAATCGGATAAGGCGTTGGGGATTTTCCAACATACAGTACCTCCCATCAAGGCTGGGGTGTCTAAAAACCAATTTGATGCACAAATCGTGATTATGTAGAGACGCAATGCATTGCGTCTCTACCGTTCGGTTATTTTTGCCATTGGCAAGATGGTCAAAAAATGAACAATCAAAAATGGCAGATTTAGACACCCCACATCAAGGCTTTTGTCATTGACATATAGTTTCCAATATTAATGAAATCAGCAATCGTTGCTGTAGGGGACAGCCCTGGGTGGGTCCCCGTGAGAATGGATTTGCTGAAATATTTTTCCGGAAGTCTATAGTATGGAGATATTAAGTGATTAAGACAATGGAACAGGTCAATCCCCTGAAATAAGGGATTTAAGGGCTTTACTTGCCGACATGATTATGAACATTATTGGGTACAAAAAAGGGGAACCAGTTGAAATTTTTCCACATCCACAAGCCCCTTGTCTGTAATTTTAAGGGCGGGAATGACCGGAAGTGAAAGAAATCCCAGGGCCATAAAGGGATCCGCAAGGGATGTTCCAAGTTTTCCGGCGGCATTGATGACTTCCGCCATCATCTCCCTTACCCGGTACAGGGGTTCCCGGGACATGAGACCTGCCACAGGAAGGGGAAGTTTTGCCTCTATCCTTCCATTGCATACCACTACAAAGCCTCCTCCCATGGCAGTCACCCCCCGGAGTGCCGCATGCATATCCCCATCATCAACTCCCGTCACGATAATGTTGTGGGAGTCATGGGCCACCGTCGAGGCTATGGCTCCTCTCTTAAGTCCAAGGCCGTTGACAAAACCCTTTGCCATACCGTTTTTGCCGGTATATCTCTCAATAACTGCAATCTTGAGCATGTCCCTCTTCACATCGGATACGGCAAGACCATCTTCCTGCAAGGGAGACATGACAAGGGCACGGGTCACCACCTGATCCGGCACAACTCCGATTACCCTTACAGCCAAATTCTCACCCAAATCCCGGGGAAGGGAGATGGTAAAATCCACAGCCCCGGGATTGACAGTCATGGGCGTTGAAGGTTCAGCCACCTGGCAATGGCCGTTGAACTCCGGCAGCATATGCCCCTTTTGGGCCACAACTTTTCCTTTAACGATCACATGTTCCACCACGGGGCAGTTTATATCTGTGAATGTTACCATATCAGCTCTGCGGCCGGGTGCTATGGCCCCTGCATCTTCAATGCCGAAATAGTCGGCACAGTTTATGGTGGCCATCTGTATAGCCCTGACGGGATTCATACCTGCGGCAACAGCCTTTCTTACAATATGGTCCACATGACCATGCTCCAGAATATCTTCAGGATGCCGATCATCGGTACACCACATCATTCTGTGCCAGGTTGTATCGGTTACTGCCGGAAGCAGAGCATCAAAATTTTTTGCACAAGTCCCTTCCCTTATCATTATATACATTCCCAGGCGTATCTTTTCCAAAGCTTCCCCAGCGGTTGTACACTCATGATCGCTGACTATTCCGGCAGCGGCATAAGCACAAAGTTCCCTGCCGGAAAGTCCCGGGGCATGTCCGTCAACAATTTTACCTGAACGCCGGGCCGCCCTTAGTTTTTCCATAACCTGGGGGTTGACGTTTATAACTCCCTGACAGTTCATCATCTCGGCCAGGGCCACAATTCTATGATGGCCCAAAAAAAATTTGGTATCACCGATTTCAATCTTTGCACCGGCGGTCTCCATATCTGTTGCCGGCACACAAGATGGTGTTGTAAAATATATATTCATGGGAGTGGATACGGCGGATCGGAGCATGTAATTGATGCCCACAAAGCCCATGACATTGGCAATTTCATGGGGATCGGCAATAACAGTGGTGGTACCCAGGGGAAGAACACCCCATGCAAAATTGAATGGAGTGACCATGGCACTTTCAATGTGGACATGGGCATCCATGAAACCTGGAGCCAGATAAAGCCCCCCCATATCCACTTTCTCAAAGGCTTCATAGTTTCCAAATCCGCAGACAATGCCCTCCTTTACGGCGACATTCTGTTCAATTATCTCCCCTGTGAAAACGTTTATCACTTTTCCGTTCACAAAAAGGGTATCCACTTTTTCCCTTCCTGCTGCTGCAGATACAATCTCTTCAATGCTCATGGTAATTTCCTTTGACCACTTTCCCGGCAGCCTTATCCTTTGGGGTATCCTTATCCTTTGGGGTATCCTTATCCTTTGGGGTATCGACTGTTCCTTTCTTCTTACCTCAAGAGTTGTAAGTTCTCATATTCCATACCATATATTGCGTTACAGTACTATCAGCAGTTCTCAGTGGGAGAACTTATCAATCACGAGTTCTTACTCACTCTTGCAAATTTGAACTTGAGGGATGAAAAATTC
>JADGBO010000090.1 GCA_015231465.1 Desulfamplus sp. | reverse complement strand
CTCTTTGAACTCCTTTCCAATTACATTGGAAATGACATTCAGGCTCTCTCCGAAAAGTATCATAATTGTGTCCTTTTTGATAGTTATAGTCCAGGTCATATGACTTGATTCTTTTTGCACCATTATATTAATAGAAATGGTATCAATTCATATGACGGGAACTATACAAGGTTGTGTTTGAAAGTCCGCCCGCCCCTTAGTTTCCCATTTATAAACATGGGAAAACATCATTATAAATGAGTTTCCGGGGATTGGTTTTCGATTTCCCGTTTGCACATATGAAAACCTGAAACCTGGCGGACTCTATACTCTGTTGCCGGACAACCAATAGCTTATGTTTATAGCTTATGGTTATATAGTTTTCCAGATAATGAAATTGTCAACCAAACTGTAGGGGCACTCCCTTGCGGCTGCCCTTAAGAAGTGATTTTCTGAAATATTATTCTGGAAGTCTATAGCTTATATTTATAGCTTATAATTGCCGGGGTTGACCACATGATCTATTTGGTTTTAAGGAAAGCGGGAAGATGGGCAGCTTCCCTTGGACCCACTGTGATTGTCCAGCCGGGAAGCTCCTCTTCCACATCACCTGCAATGGCGGCGGCATAGCCTGGTATTATAAGCTCGGTGTGTTTCACCTTGTCCATGATTCCACATTTTTTCACGAACATGCCCACATCATCGCCGCCGAATTTTCCGGCGGCCCAGGCTGTAAGAACCGAGAGACCTTCGGAATCCTTGATGAGAAGCCAGCATGGAACCTTACTTGCCTCTATTTCACCGGAGACAATGAAGTAGGTGAGGGCAAAGTTTGTGGTGACCACGACAGGAGAGTTATCATCGGGATTTCCAATGGGATAGATTCCTTCGGTAACGGTCATGGGTCTCTGGGGATCGGTGAATATATTGAGTCTCTCAAGGAGCAGCGGGAACAGGGACTCTGCCGTGAAGTCGGACATGACCACAATGCCGCCGTACTTGGCTACAAACATGGCCGCGATAATGGTCTCCATATCAAGGTTGGAGGCCATCTCGCAGGGAAGGGTTATGGTGGGAAAACCCAGGGCCTTGTTACCGGCCTTGAGTGCGGCACGGCGGATGGCCACCTGATCTTCCAGGGCCTGTTTGATCTCCCTTGACCCGGGATCCAGTACAATATCCTTTATACCCATGCCGGTTAGCTTTTCGGTCAGGGGGATAAGAGCTTCCACCGAGGCTGCTTTAACAGCCACGGGCAGGTCATTCTCCTTGGCAAGGGCACCCATTTCATCAATATTGGCCTCGGTGGCACAATAGAGCAGGGGACGCTTGAATCCGGCCGCTTCCACACCTGCCTTCATGACATCCATATTTTCGGTCATGAGAATAAGGTTGAACTCAGATTCCGAGGCGATCTTTTTGGCTGTGGCCGCAAATGCCTCCGGGCCTGCACCGGTGTCCTTTACGGTGAGAAGTTCTGGTCTCAGGTTGAATCCCACGCGTTCGTACTGGAAAGCGTTGAAGGTTTTAAGTTTTGCCCCAAGTTCAGCGGCATCAATGTCCGATGGAATCACTGCGGCAAGAACCGTGGGGTTGAAAAAGGTCTTTTCGTGTCTGTAAAGGACGGTTTCTCCACCTGTAGTGGTCTGTCTCACGCCTTTACCAAGTTTTACGGGGCGAATGGGTGGTGCCGAGGCTTCTGCCAGTTTCTCCCGGGCTTCGTCGGAAACGTAGGGACAACTGTCAAGTTCAGCCTTGCCGGATGCCAGGTTCATGGCAAAGGCAAGGCAGGTGGGGACACCACACTCCTTGCAGTTGGTCTTGGGAAGGAGTTTGAAAATCTGAATACCGGTTAGTGCCATTGTTTTCTCCTATTAAAATATATCTAAAGTTCCCCGTCTTCCCGTTAGTTACGGAAAAAACGGGGAACAGGCGGTTAATTTTTGAAACTATAGTTTTCCAGACAATGAAATCTGCCATCATAATTATAGGGGCCGCCCTGGGTGGCTGCCCCTAGGATATGGATTGACTATGGATTGACTGAAATATTTCTCTGGAAATCTATATTAAACCTTTGTGCTATCCAATGATGGGATCCATGCTAAGTGCCGGATGACCCTTCTCCTGGAGGAAGGGGAGTATCTCCTCTTCCGTGATGCCGACGGTCTCATCGGCAATTTTGTCATAGAGATCAGGGACACCCATCTCCTTACCCCGGGCATCTATTCTGTCTTTTAGCTCCTCCTTGAGCATCTTGGGCATCCATACCATTCTCAGAAGTCCGCCATCACCGAGGATGAACTTGCCCTGGGTGATGTTGTGTTTTGAGTGGCCCACAAACCCGGGGGATGAAGCTCCACCACCCATGACACCGGCCAGGGTTGTAAACTTCATGCCGCATGGGGTCTCTCCGGCGTAGTCCCGGCCCACCGTCATGACACCGTTGCACGATGGCAGCATGGCAGCGATGCACTCGCAGCATCCGCAGGTTGTCATGGGATCAATAACCATGGAGTAGAAGTTGTAGTGGGTGACTGCACCCCTTGAAGCTTTGGAAACAAACTCGTTTACACCCTTCCACTGACCAAGTTTGGGATCAATGCACTCACCCTTTTCAATGGGCTGGTTGGGACCCGTGGGGTTGATCTCAAAGGATGCGCGGCAGTCCATCCAGTTGTAGGCACCGCAGAGACCCGTTCTTTCAGGGCTTACGGTACACACATGGCTGGGGGCGAAGGACTGGCACAGGGTGCAGGAGTAGTATATCTCCACATCCTCATCCCTCATGTTGTCAACCCGGGCGTCCCGGGTGCCGTACTCGGCCCTGGCCCGGGCGGTCATCTTGTCCACATCTTCGGGTTTTGTATAGAGGGTTACCTGGACCTTATCGACGATCTTTTTAAAATCCTGGTGGAACTTGGCATGGAGTACAACGCCGATATCCTTTAGGGTAAATCCCTTGTCAATGGCAGCTTTGCTGATGCGTACCCAGGAGATGTCCCTCTGTCCTATGTGCATGACTCCCTGGATATAGTTGACAAGATGGTGAATCTGGCGCTCCATGATGGGCTCGAAGTCCTCCTGGAACTCCCGTCCGGCAATCTGTACATAGATGCCCAGGGGGAAGGTGTCGCCCTCTTTGAGGTCTCCCAGATCCGGGCCGTCAACTATTACCTTTCCATCCTCGATTTCGTTCATCTGGGCCATCTTGACAAGCTCGGTACACTGGGTCTTGCCGCCGCCGCACTGGGCATAGAGATCAGCTCCCCGGACACGCTCACCCTCAAAGGCCGGACCAAAGGCACAGGGAATGGCGATTTCGGTTACATTGACCTTGAGTCCCCGGGTTTCGATGGATTTCTGGCAGATCTCGTCGTGGCGGATATTGGCCAGCACATGCTCGTAGGTACATATACCAGTGGGCAAAATCTCGGGAATGTCTGTGTCGGCAAGGGTGGGGAATCCCCAGTTGACACACCCTGCCGCGGCCACACCCCATTCGGTGCCGATGTCGCCCAGGGCGTTGACAAAGGCAAAGATTCTGTCCTTGTTATATTTGAGAATGGTTTTGTAATCTCCGGGCTGCACACCTCCAAAGGCCATGGCTGCCCTGTTGGCAAATCCAAGGGCAAATACCGCAGATGATATATCCGGACCAAATGGTACGATACGGGTGTTCCATCCCACCTGGACACCAGCTTCAATGAGCTGCTCAATTACGGTCTGGCCGTTGTGGTTTGCGGCACAGAAGATGTAGAGACTTTTCTTCTGGTAGTCTTCCACGATCATCTTGGCAATCTCCGGTGAGGGGGCGGCTCCCACCACTGCTGCAAAACCAGGAGCAGAGCCGTCCACAAACTCCACGCCCCTTTTTCTCAGGATGGTGTCATCAGCCGGACCAGTCCAGATTTTGCCGTTTTCCAGATCAGGATCCTCGTGGGGATAGTAGAAATCCGGATCTGTAACAGCACGAAGGGCCTCCTTGATCTCATAGGCAATTATGCCGGCCATGCCGGCATCAAGAAGGGGCCCAAGATAGGGAAGGTGATTCTTACCCTTAACATGGGGGGGGAGAAGTCCCCGGGCAAACTCCAGGGGTTTTTTGAGGTCTTCCAGGTTGGTCACCTTGAGTCCGGTGAGGGAGTAGATGACCGGAAGATAATACCCTGTATTGGGGAATTCGACTTTGGTATCTGCGTTGTAGGCCTTGAGGGTATTCCTGTAGAGACCCTCCACCTCTGAAACTACTTTGTATCCACCCTGAATAGCGGCAAATGCTATCAACTTAGACATATATGATTCCTCCTTCGTTGAGGATTTGTTATTCTTTTCTGTTTTTTAAGTCAACATCTCTTTAGATTCAAATTCTTAAGGCAGTGTGTCCTTAAGGCACTGTCACGGAAAAACTCTGGGTTATGCTTCAAGTTTCTGGCGGTCAGCCATATCCATGAGTACCCTTTCCCTGGCTTTGTCAATGCCCAGCTCTTTTCTCTTCTTGTCGATGTGGGCAATCATCTTATGGGCATGTTCCATGGGATCTTCGGTTACATCCCATTTGCCGCCGTACATCCTCTCCATCTCCTCAAAGAGATATTTCTGGAATACAGGGGCACCTGATGTGGGAAGGTTTCCACCAAATACCGTATAGACACCGGATGTCACAAAATATTGGCCAATGGAGATGGCTTTTTCGCTCATCCACTCGGGGGCACTTCCGGCAGCAGGCAGGTCGGAAATGTCGTTGCCGAGTCCGCCGGCTTTCACAACTTCTGTGGCAGCAAGGAGGATGCGGCTGTTGTCAACACATGAACCAAGGTGGAGAACCGGCGGGATACCCACGGTCTCACAGATTTCGGCAAGACCCGGGCCGCAGTAAACAGCGGCTGCTTCAGGTGTCAGAAGGCCGTGCATGGCAGCGGTTATGGCACTGCATCCGGTTGAGAGTACAATCACATCATTCTTAATAAGCTCTTTTATGATGGTGATATGGTGTTCGTTGTGCTTTGTTCTGGCGTTGTTGCATCCCACTACTCCGGCAATACCCCGGATACGGCCGTTGATGATATTGTCGTTGAGTGTGTAGTAGGTGCCCCGGAATGTGCCGCCAAGGTGGTACTTGATGGATTCAACGCCAAAGCCTGCAATCTGGGTTGCCTTGTGCTGGGGAATCATCACATCGGCATCACGATTCTGGAAGTTGTCGATGGCCATTTTTACAATGCGGGTGGCATCTTCTAAGGCATAGTGTTCGTTGAACTCTATGTGGATGACGTTCTCCTGCTCCATTCTGGCTATGGGATGGGTTGTTATCAGCTTTGTATGGAAACACTTTGCCACATTGGCAAGGTTCTGGAAAATACACTGGATGTCAACCACCATGGCATCACAGGCACCTGTTATGATGGCAAGCTCCTGCTGGAGGAAGTTACCTGCCGGCGGAACTCCGTGGCGCTGGAGAATTTCGTTGGCTGTGCAGCAGATGCCGCCGAGCTGGATGCCGTTTGCCCCTTTTGTCTTTGCGTAGTCGATCATCTCCTGGGACTGGGAAACTGCCACAATCATCTCCGAGAGGATGGGCTCATGTCCATGGACGATGATGTTTACATGATCCTTTTTCATTATGCCCAGGTTTGCTTCGGACTGAAGTGGATAGGGGGTGCCGAAGAGTATGTCCTGGAGATCCGTTGCAAGCATGGAGCCGCCCCAGCCATCGGCAAGGGATGCCCTGGTTCCCTGTTTGATGAGGTTTTTGTAGTCCTGGTCAACACCCATGTGGGTACGGTGCATGATCTCGACGATCTCTCTGTCTATGTTTCTTGGCTTTACACCATACTTTTCCCATTTTTCATACAAAGGTTTGGGAGCACGCTTGAGATAGAGCAGCTCACCTTCGGCCTTGCCCCACTCGTTCAAAGCCTTTTCAGCAACCTCAAGGGCTATCTCGTCAATATCCCTGTCAAGGGTTTCGCCGTCAACCTCGACGGTGGTTGCCACACCAAGATGGGGTGCCACGTCAAGGAGTTTTTCGGTATCCTTGATCTTGTAGGCATTGGTCTCTTTTTTTGCAGCGGCCATGAAAACCTCGGCCACGGATCTTCCATGGTCGGAATGGGCAGCCGCGCCGCCTGCGATCATTCTGATGAAGTTTCTTGCGGCAATTGTGTTGGGGGTTGCACCGCAAAGACCCTTACGGGTATCCTCACCTTCGATTCCGCCCTTGGGCAGGGGCAGTCTGCATGGCCCCATGGCACAGTTTTTACAGCATATTCCCTGGATTCCGATATTACAGGGTTTCATGCTGAGATTTCTGTCAAATACGGTTTCGATCCCAAGGCGATGGGAGCGTGCAATCATCTCCTGGGTTGCGACATCAATTGTTGACTCAATCGGGTCCGCCAGTTTTGGACCCTTGTCCTTTTTTTCTACTGCCATTAGAGGTTCCTCCTCTTGTTATTTAAAGCTGATCCTGTTGTTATTGAAAGCTGATCCTGAAGCTGTAAGAGCCGTTGATTTTTCATCAAGATCATTTTTATGGCACCATATGTGATGCAGCGAAGCCATTGAATCGGCTTTGCTTCCATGAAAATCAGGATAAGTTGTAAGTTGTTATGCCTGAATCAAGCTTAATTTCTTTTATGTGTTCTGACAAGACTCTTCAATATTTTGTCAAGTTCAGATAACTGCTCCCTGGCAGGGGTCATGGTTACGGCGGCTGCCGGAGCTTTTACGCCTTCAGCGTCATGTTTTTTTCTTTCTGCTGCCCTTTTATCCCTTAGTGCCTGCTCCTCGGCTTCCCGCTTTGAAGCTGCATCGGCAGCGGCTTTTTTCTCTGCCTCCACCTTTGCTTTGGCATCGGCTTCTGCCTTTGCTTTGGCATCGGCTTCTGCCTTTGCCTTGGCTTCGGTATCGGCCTTTGCTTTGGCTTCGGTATCGGCCTTTGCCCTGGCTTCGGCATCGGCTTTTGCCTTGGCATCAGCTTCGGCCTGGGCCTTGGCATCCACCGTCGGAGCTGCGGGCTGGGCCGGTGCTGCTTCAGCCTTGGGTGCTGCCGGAGCAGGTTTGGCTTCAGCCTTGGGTGCTGCCGGAGCAGGTTTAGCTTCTGCCTTGGGTGCTGCTGCCTTTTTGGCCGGTGCTGCCTTGGCCTCTTCAATGGTGAGATCCGCTTCCGGTGCCAGGGATGCAAAGTCAATCTCGACATCGTCCAGGAGTTTGGCTGCCGGAGGGACATCCATGGCGGTTCCTCCGTTGGTGATCAACTCCACAAAGGAGCCGGCAAGCTTGATGGCTTCGGGATGGCGCATGATCATTATGTTGGAACCTGCCATAAAGTAGCATACAGCACCCACAGCCTCCATTAGAATACCCCTGCGTTCGGGGTCACCAAGTTCCGGAGCATCGGCAACGGTCTGCTTGGCCTCTTTGCATTTCCATACCTCGTTGGCCAGGTTATTTACAAGGGGATTTTGCAGCTTGTCATCACCCTGGGTCATGGCTGCCATGGTAAGTCGCTCCATGACGGAGTAGGTGTATTCAAGTCCGTATCCCAGTCCTCCGGTTGTTGGATCAACGATAACTTTATTCAAGGGAACACCGAGATTCTCAAGAAGAATGTTGACCTGCTTGGCAAGGTTTACGTCAATGGGAGAGGATGAGATAACGGCATGGCCATAGCCCATGGCCGCAGCTCCAATGCCTTTATAATTCTTCTCTTCAACGGGTCCGAGAATGAGGTTCTCTCCCTGGCACTCCTCGGCAATCTTTTTCAGCACGGCCTCGTCCTTGGCAGGGGATGTGCATCCCCATACAATAAGCGGAACATCAATGGCGGCCAGTACTTTTTTCACCGTGGCCGATGCATCTTCGGGGGATGCGTCCATGTCGTTGGGGTCAATGCTTTTCAACTGCAGAACAATGAGTTTTGCCCCGTAGGTTTCGACACATTTTTTTGCCCAGGCGGCCGGATCCGAAACTACATCCTTAAAGGGTGCCAGGGCTGTTTCCGGCCAGTCCTTGGGTTCAGTGTCCCATATCTCCATGGCAATAACGGGTTTATTGGGCATATCTCCTTCGAACTGGTAGAAAGGATAACATGATTCGGCCCCAATTGTCAGAGTTTTGTCACCTTTGCCAATGGTGATCCCTTTGATTGAGCCGGCATAGGATTCTTTGGTCATTTCAAATCCCACATTTACCTCCTTATGGATGATAGTTAATGGTTTAGGTGCTTCGTGGTATATGATTGCTTGAACAGAACCATATTGAAAATCATAAAAAGTCATCAGACATTTTATTAACATTTTGCCACGTGATTATTTACAGGCAGGGTATCCTTTTGTCAATAGATCAGTACATTAATTCGGCAATGAATTTGAATGGACAGAATTATAATTCTATTTTAGAATGTGTTGATATTATTAAAAAATGAATTGAATTCAGACTGACCGTTCTTTTGCAGACAGCTCTAAATGTTTCTCTGTATGTACGGCTTTGAAAAACTCACAGAACAATCTCAAAAAATTGATAGTAAAGAATTTTTCGAGAATGAAACATTCAAAAGAGCATTTGTAAGAAGTCTCTAAATGACAAAATTACCTGAATTATATGGCAATAACAACTAACGGGTATAATTATTTATAAAACAGTGTTTGTCTTTATATGTGTGATATGGATTTAATTTTCCATCAGCTTTGAAAACCTTTACCTGATTTCCATCGGGCTGTGTATTTTTTTGTTGCTTTGTTCTAAAAAAAATGCAAAAAATGGGCATCTTCAATTGATGATATATTGATTTTTTATATGAAAGTCCCCATATTCTAAGGTTACCGGAACTTTCATTGTTAGTTGTGGCAGATGAGTCTGCCATGGCCGTTATATCATTCACGTTTTGATTGAGTATTCCATTTCAAAATTATAGATTTCAAAATCATAAAGACGAAGTGAATACCAGGTCCCATCGGTATAATGACTTTGTGAATATTTTGGTGCGGCTCATGTTATGATGGGCCCTAATTTTACTTAAAATGAAGGAGTTGAAAAAAATGGCATTAGATCCAACCAAACATGCGGACTGGGAAATTGCACAGGATGCGGAAAAAGAGATGCTCACAATTTATGAAATTGGAGAGAAGCTGGGACTGACCAAGGAAGAGCTTCTTCCCCAGGGCCACTACATCGGAAAGATTGATTTCCGGGCGGTTCTTGAGCGTCTTAAAGACAAACCCAATGGAAAATACATTGATGTTACCGCCATAACCCCCACACCCCTTGGAGAGGGTAAATCCACATCATCCATGGGCCTTGTCCAGGGTCTCGGAAAACTTGGGAAAAACGTGTGTGCCGCCATCCGTCAGCCCTCGGGGGGCCCCACCATGAACATCAAGGGTTCCGCTGCCGGCGGCGGCCTTGCCCAGTGTATTCCCCTGACCCCCTTTTCCCTTGGTTTTACAGGTGACATTAACGCCATAATGAATGCCCACAACCTGGCCATGGTTGCTTTGACTTCAAGATTGCAGCACGAGAGAAACTATACCGATGAACAGCTTGAGAGACTCTCCGGCATGAAACGCATCGACATAGATCCCACCAATGTGGAGATGGGATGGATCATGGACTTTTGCTGCCAGGCCCTTAGAAACATCATCATCGGCATTGACGGTGTAAACGGCAAGTCCGACGGTTTCATGATGAAATCAAAATTCGGCATTGCAGTCTCCTCCGAAGTTATGGCCATCCTCTCCGTTGCCAGGGATCTCAAGGATATGCGTGAGAGAATGGGTAAGATCGTTGTGGCCTACACCAAAAAGGGAAAACCCGTCACCACCGAAGACCTTCAGGTGGCCGGAGCCATGACCGCCTGGATGGTCGATGCCCTCAATCCATCCCTCATGCAGACTTTGGAAGGTCAGCCGGTCATTGTCCATGCCGGTCCCTTTGCCAACATTGCCATTGGTCAGAGTTCCATTATAGCTGACAGGGTAGGCCTGAAGCTTGCCGACTACCACGTAACCGAATCCGGCTTTGGTGCTGACATCGGATTTGAGAAGTTCTGGAACCTCAAGTGTCGTTTCAGCGGCCTTGTGCCTGACTGTGCCGTTGTCGTGGCCACCATCAGGGCACTGAAATGCCATGGCGGTGCCCCTGTTCCCGTTCCCGGGAAACCCATGCCCGAGGAGTATCTCACCGAAAACGTAGAATGGGTTGCCAAGGGCTGTGATAACCTCATTCACCACATTAAAAATGTCAGAAAAGCAGGTATCTCTCCTGTGGTATGCATCAATGCATTCTATACTGATACTGATGCCGAGATCGCCAAGGTTCGCGAGCTTTGCGAGGCAGAAGGTGCAAGGGTAGCCCTCTCCCGTCACTGGGAAAAGGGCGGTGACGGAGCCATTGAGTTTGCAGAGGCTGTCGTGGCAGCCTGTGAAGAGAAGACCGAGTTTAAGTTCCTCTATGAGCTTGACATGCCCATCAAGGATAGAATTGCACTCATTGCCAAAGAGGTTTACGGAGCAGACGGTGTTGAGTACTCCACCGAGGCCAACAAGGCCATTGAGAGAATCCAGGCAGATCCAGAACTCTCAAAGCTTGGCATGTGCATGGTGAAAACCCATCTCTCCCTTTCCGACAATCCTGCCCTCAAGGGTGTTCCCAAGGGCTGGAATCTTAAAATCCGGGAGGTTCTCACCTATGGCGGTGCCGGCTTTATCGTGCCGGTGGCAGGAGCCATAAGCCTTATGCCTGGTACAAGTTCTAATCCGGCATTCAAACGTATTGATGTGGATGTTGAGACCGGCAAGGTTCAGGGCGTATTCTAAACCACCGTTTAAAATAGTCAACTCCCCCACCCCCACAAGGGGAGGGGGTTTCCTGCACTATAGTTCTATGAATGTTTTGCACAAACTGTGAAACTTATATCGCAGTTTGTGCTGATACCCAAATTTAAGGAGTATGGATATAAAATGACAGCAGAAATTATTAGTGGAACCGAGATTCGCAAGGCAATACTTGAAGAGGTTAAGGCGGACGTTGAGGAGATGAAGGCAAAGCACGGTATCGTACCCGGCCTTGTCACAATACTTGTGGGTGCCAATCCTGCATCAATAAGTTATGTGACCCTTAAGGTGAAGACAGCCCTGAGCCTTGGTTTTAAAGAGATCCAGGATGACCAGCCCGAGGATATTTCCGAAGCAGATCTTCTTGCTTTGATAGATAAATACAATAATGACCCGGAAATCCACGGAATTCTGGTGCAGCTTCCTCTTCCCAAGCAAATTGACGACAAGAAGGTACTCAATGCCATTAATCCCGACAAGGACGTGGATGCCTTCCATCCGGTCAATGTGGGCAGACTCATGATAGGCGGGGAAGAGGCTGTTTTCCTTCCCTGCACCCCTGCCGGTATCCAGGAGATGATAATTCGCTCCGGCACGGAAACCTCCGGTGCCGAGGTTGTGGTTGTGGGTAGATCCAATATTGTGGGTAAACCCATTGCCATGATGATGGCCCAGAAAGGTGTTGGAGCCAACAGCACGGTGACCATCGTTCATACCCGCACCAAGGATCTGGCGGCACACTGTAAACGTGCCGATATTCTCATCGTCGCGGCAGGAGTGCCTGATCTTGTCAAGCCCGAGTGGATAAAACCAGGTTCCACAGTGATTGACGTTGGCGTAAACCGTGTGGGCATGAACGAAAAAACCGGTAAAGCCATCCTAAAAGGCGATGTCGATTTTGAGGCTGCCAAGGAGATTGCAGGAAAAATAACCCCTGTCCCGGGTGGTGTAGGCCCTATGACCATTGCCATGCTCATGAAAAACACCTTAAAGTCGGCACAGCATGCTCTGAAAAACAAGTAGCCTGGAAATGTCAACGACCACTAACCTGGGAGGGATAGCGGTTTAATGCACTATTTTTGTCAACGACCCCGCCCACAAGGGGACGATATTTCCTGCACCTGAGTTCTATGAAGGGCAGCCTCGGCAGAGGTTGCTCAACATGAACATATAACCCGCAAAGATTTCATATTGATGAAACTTTGCGGTTTTTTTGTAATATAGCTTTCCAGATAATTAAATTTGGTTATCGTACTGTAGGGGCAGCCCCCTGTGGCTGCCCTCTTTCCAGATAATTAAATTGGTTATCGTACTGTAGGGGCAGCCCCCCTGTGGCTGCCCTCAAAAATGGATTTGCTAAAATATTTTTCTGGAAGTCTATGAATTAGGTATAACCCCCATGCCCTGACGGGCACAACGAACAATGAAAGTCCCGGGAGTCTTAAAATATGGGGGACTTTCATATAACGGCCATGGCGGCTGACCGCCACAATCGAAGCATGAAAGTAGGGGCGTATTGCAATACGCCCTTACTTAAAATATGGGGACTTTCATATAAAAAGAATGAAGAGGTATAAGGAATATGAGTAAAATTATTGCACTGGCTGGAAAAGGCGGAGTCGGCAAGACAACTGCGGCATCCCTTGTGCTGCGTTACCTTGCAAAAAATGGTCACTCACCTGTCCTTGCGGTGGATGCCGATCCCAACAGCAACCTTGGCGAGACCCTGGGGATGAAGGTGGAAAAGACCGTGGGAGATATCCGTGAGAATTTTATGAAGGACCCCCAGGGTATCCCGTCGGGTATGGATAAGGTGGTTTACCTTGAAATGCTCATGAACCAGGTTCTGATTGAGAGAAAAGAGTTTGATCTGCTGGATTCTCTCAATGGCCTTGTTGGCCTCGGTGGAGTACTCAACACCGTCTGCTCCGTAAACCTCTTTGGCAAGGAGTGCAATTCT
>JADGBO010000008.1:13467-33947 GCA_015231465.1 Desulfamplus sp. | reverse complement strand
CTCCATCAAAAGCGGGCAAAAACTCTTCAATATATGAAAAACTCTCCTGCCATGAAGTGATGTCAGCCACTTTTCTGCGGCCAATATCCCAGTCCCACTGTTCAAAATTGGTCATACTCTCCTCCATTTTCATAGGCTTTTTGTCTTTTATAACAATAGTTATAAAGATATAGAGTTCCAGAATAATATTTCAGCAAATCCACTCTCAGGGGCAGCCACAGGGGGCTTCCCCTACAGAACGGTAGCCTCAATTTCATTATCTGGAAAGCTATATATAGCAAAAAGGATATTACGCTTTGTAAAGCTTATGGCTGAAGCCTCCCTGTATTTATATGACAAAACAATAAGCACTTTGTCAGACATTTTTAATCTCCTTAATTTTTTAATGTTTATGGAAAAAGCCCTTCTCCTGGGTTTGGCAGGTCATGATATCCCAAGAAGCTTCCTAATGTTGCCTTCGCGGCAAGTGTGTTCTGATTGTGATAAGTTGCCACACCGTTCCACTGAGCGCCATTACAAGAATAGCTGTTTCTATCGGTTCCATTTTCTCCTGTTATCAGTCATAAGTTCTAAGAATGGCTGCCACTGTAAGAATTGCTAACACAGATGGTATCTATAGCAAGTTGACTCATGTTTCTGGCACGAGCAACGAGAGCTATTGCGTCTGGGTTCTGAGGTATATTTGTGTTCAAGCCGGTAAAGGCTACTAAGGATGGGAAAAACGAGACATTATCATGTTTTTTTGGTACTGGGAGAGCGTTGAAGTTTGCCGTTAAAAATTTAGCCTGAATCATATCCTCTGTCCTGAAAAGTGAGCAAAAAAAATCGGGAGGGAATCGGTTTTTTTAGAC
Source organism: Desulfamplus sp. (assembly GCA_015231465.1). Lineage (GTDB taxonomy): Bacteria > Desulfobacterota > Desulfobacteria > Desulfobacterales > Desulfobacteraceae > Desulfamplus. The sequence goes on along the minus strand of JADGBO010000008.1, from coordinate 33,096 downwards.
AACTCACATTAAAATCAGGTATAAATATTTATTCTCAAGGTACTTTTTTGCATATTGTACTCTTGATCTATCTGCATCTGTTTCCTGCTGTACTCCTGATTCAGTTGCCTCAAATCCTTTGAATGCTCCTGCCGGATCGTCTGTTTTTCTGCAATCTGCTTCTGCTTCAATTGACTCGCTTCTTTGCTGAACGAGACTTTGTCCCCTGGCGGTGACACTTCAGATTCAGGTTTTGGCGAAGGCGGAGATTCAGTCAGATTCTGTACGATATTTGGTTGCATCTGATATGGAATGCGGGAGCCTGTAATGTTTAGCGAAGAAATCATTTGGGCTTCTCCTCTCCTTAAACCATTTACCGTGTGATTCTTTTGCCTGATAACTCATGCATATTATGTGAAAGTCCCCGCAGTTTTAGGGAACTCATCACAAATAATCTACCCGACTGAAACAATATCTGCATAAATACAAATATTGTCTTGTTCAGAAGCGGGTATTTTTATTATGGTGAAGTCCCTAAGCGGCAACAGCTTCCATGGTGGAGGCTATGTCTCCACATCCATGAAACGACAGCAAACCTTTAATTTGTTTCAATCTCCCTTGAGTTTGTTTAACTTTTCCAGGGTTTGTCAGGGCGTGACACCGTCATTATGCTATGGTATCAATGCGGGGGAGTCCATACGCACCCTGGGCCGCGGCCCCATAGGGAGATGAATTTGCCGAGGCATAATTCTGAAAGGCTCTACTTTCCTGCTGACGATCCATCTGGGTCTGCTGCTGGCGATCTTCCTCCATCATAAACCGGACATTTTCCTGCCTGGCCTGTGCCTGCATGGATTGAGCAGATGCTGCACCTTCGGTCTGTCCGGGAACCTGCAGGAATTCTGATTCATTGCCTGTTGTATTTTCAGATGATGCCGCTTCCCTTGCCTGGCTGGAGATGGTAACCTGATCTTCACGGCTGGTCTGGACAGTGGCATTTGTATTGGAGGTACGCTGCAGGAGTTCCGTATCCTGCTGGGTGGCATTTACCCCGGGAATGTTATCCGTGGGCATATTGCCATAGGATGGCCGCACTGGTGATGTTTGGTTGTAATTGTTGGCAGAGCTGATATTCATGACATCCTCCTTTTCATATAGGGTTTCTAATTTAAATCCTCCCGCGAATGAGGATATGCTTGCGATGCCTTATTAATCAATATATATAGTAGAAAATATAAAGTCAATTTTTTTTAAAATAAATCTTGACAACATACATGCAAACTTATATAAGCTTTCATGTTTTCGGCAAGTGAACAAGTGAAATGCTTGCCTAATCTACTCCCCAGTAGCTCAGTCGGCAGAGCAAGTGGCTGTTAACCACTGGGTCCGCGGTTCAAATCCGTGCTGGGGAGCCACTTTTAATCATAACAGTCAATCACCCCTAAGCACTCCGTGATTTAGGGGCTTTCTTGAGACAGATTGATTGTAAATATATCCAAAGCTCTGATATTTATCATCAGGGCTTTTTTTGTTTTTTTTATATGAAAGTCCCCATATTTTAAGGTTCCCGGGACTTTCATGCTTCGATTGTGGCGGTAATGCCGCTATGTCCGTTATATACTCAAAAACGACAATTACAGGAGATAGTCAATTATGAAATCCCTTCTCCCAATGATTGTCATTGCTGCTTTTTCCATCATTGGATACTTCACAATTCATTTTGCTCCGCCGGTAAGCATGCTAAGGTCCCTGGAAATCCCCGTCCTTGACAAAGAGATGGTCGTGGGAAGCAGGGAACTTGGGCAGGGCCATCTCCCTTCCGGGGAACGACATCATCTCGGAATTCGTTATACAGACAGAGGGATGGAAATCTCCAATAAAGCCGTCCGCAAAAAAATAGAGGTCGAAACAGATACGGGTAAATTTTTATTCTTAAAACGGATACCCCTGTTGCAGGGGGACAGAATTGAAATTACGGCGGTACAATGGAAACTGTCTCCTCCAGGGAGGGGTATCATCCAGGATCGTAAAACCGATCGTAAAACCGATCATAAAGCAGTTCATCCATCCGATCATAAAATTGATCATCAAACAGTTCATGAATCTGATCATAAAATTGATCATCAAACAGTTCATCAAACAGTTCATCAATCTGATCATAAAATTGATCATCAACCTTATCATAAAACTGAATATCCAGGAAAATACCTGGAGTACATGAAGAGAAGTGCCGTCACTGTGGAGATAATATCTATCTCTCCGGGATCAATAGCCCTTTCAGAGTTGTCATCCGGAATTCATGCAAAGAACCATGTAAAGTGGGACAAGGGAAAACTCAAAATCCAGGGCGATGGATTTTACACAGGCAATGACAGATATGGACATATAAAATCTGCCCTGAAACAGTTGAAGGCACAAATGAAATGGTATGCCCGGGGAAGTGACGAAATACCCCTCTTCTCCCTGGGAGGAAGTGTCAATATGCATGATCAATGGGCACTTCCCGGAACAGAACCTGTTTCCGCAAGGATCGTTTACAGGGATGGAAATTTCTACCTGGCCCCGGGAAATGGAGACCAAAGGGTTTTTGTGTACAAGAAAACCCTTGAAAATAAGTTTGATCCCCAGGGTTTTCATGATCAGTGGATGCCTGTGTCAACTCCCCATGGAACCCTTGTGAGGTGCATCATCGGAAGAACCCACTATCTCATCAAACCATCACCGCTGGATTTTTCCCCATCCTCCGGTCATGGCAACCATCCTCAAATCAATGGGATGGAGCTTGTACCATTTAAAAATCAGCGTGTTTTCCATGAAATCCTGGATACCCCCAACCATGTGATCCTTCCATGGATCGGGGCAGGTGATCTACCTTTAAGGGAATGGCTTGGAAACCAAAGACATCTGGTACTGTTTCTATTGATCCTTTCCATTGTGACAGCCTCCCTTGTATGGCATTTCGGTGCATACCATCGCATTGGGGTGAACATGTTCCTGTTTATCCCGGGACTTTTTGTGATGTGTGCCCTTGTCTTGCTACACAGGGCAGGCAGTGCCGTTGACATGGCCTGGTCCGCTTCCATCTGTGCCGTTTCCTGGATATGGGCAACATGGAGTCTCTCCGCGGCCCGGATACTTGGGGGGAGGGTGGGCTGGATATGGATATGTGTTGTTTTTCTGGCTGGCAGCGGTGTTGTCCTTCATCTTCAACTGGCAGCAGGTTCCGATAACACAAGATGGCTCTCCTTTGCCTGGAAACAGGCTGTGTATGTTGCCTGGTGCGGTTTTCTGGCAGGTGCCTCAGCACTTATTCCCCGTAATTTCATAACGCATACAAGGGAATTGATCGGAGGGGATTACCGCTATGTTTCCCGATTTTTCACATGGATTTTTACCCTGGTCCTCCTGGTGATTACATTTTGGCTCATGATTACAGTGGTCCGGGGCGATGAGCTGGGAGTTGGAGTTTTTCAGCTTTCCGAGCTGATGAAGCTCTTCATTGCCGTTGCAGTGGCCTATGCGGCACTGGATATTTGCTCTCTTATCTCGGCACTTTCCACGGGCAAGGCCCTCTCCCCGGGAAGAAAGCTGGTCTTTATGCTGGATATATTGTCCATCCCCCTTTTTCTTGCCATGATCGCGTTGTCATCCTTTGCCCTCATAAGGGATTTTTCACCCGTAATAATAATCATTTTTTTCATCTTGATCATGACGTGGCAGCTTGCCGCCCTGGCAGGGAGATACAATCCGCCAGGAAAGCAGGTGGTAACGCCGGACCCTGGCAGGTTCGGGCTGCCCTTAAACCGAAGAAGCATAACCAGGCTTGTCAGGGCTGGAGTGGCCGGGATATTTATCCTTGTATTCATATTTGCCGGGGCCATCCATGAAAAACCCAACTCATTTTCCTGGCTGCCCAAAATTGATCGTTTCAGGGTATGGAGTACACCGGACCTTTATCCCCACACCGGGGGACAGATAAACCATGCCATGGACATTGCCGCCATGGGCCGATGGATGGGAAGCGACTCCTGGTTCGGCATAAATATGAGAGGCAACACCCTTCCTGCTGTCCAGGATGATTTTGCCCTTGCTTTTCTTCTGTACAAATTCGGCGGTATTGCAGGCATGCTGCTTCTTTTTGTGCAAACTTGCCATGTGATTTTGCTATGGGGTTTAGGCCGGGATTTTTTGATGGTCAATGGGGACTATGTAAAGGTGCAGGCAGGCATCTTTCTGGGTTTTTTTATACAGGGTCTTGCTCTGATTCATGCCCTTCAGTGGAGCATTGCCTGGGGCAACACCCTGGGACTGCTTCCTGTCATGGGCCAGCCCATGACCTGGCTCTCTTCGGGCAACAGCCATCTTGCCAGCGTGGGGCTTCCCCTTATTCTGGCAGGATTAACGGGTAATCGTATCGTTTCAATCCATGGAGATCAGTCTGGTCAAATTGAATTTTGAATGATTGCCTATACGCAAAACATTTAAAAAATCTCACTTTAGGCGGCTTAAGTTCTTTTTCTAAACCCAGTCATATTAGCGGTCCCAAAAAATGAACAAAAAAAATATTGTTATAACTCAAGAGTGGTAAGTTCTCACTCTTACCACTATATATTGTGGCATTATCTTGTTAGAAATACCATTTGTGGCACTCATTCGGAGAATTTATCACTGACAAGGTTATAAGGTGTTTGTTATCTAAGTTAAGAAGTTCGGCATAGAAACCTATTCCTATTCTGACGAAGTTGAGACTGATTTGAAATAACAATGATCTTTTGGGCATCTTTCATATGCCCTCAAAGTTACTTTACACTTTTTAGAGCATAAATCCCAAAAAATAATCATACTCTCCGGAAAAATGTAAACTGATAAATGAAGGATGCCATCTTTTGGATAGCAGCTATCATCAAGGGCCGCAATACAGGGCTGTCCATACACTACTATACCCGTCAAGGGGCCGCACCCGTTTTATACAATAGGTCAGGGGGGAGGACGGACTAATTCTGCTCATTCCTAAGGAATTGATTTTTAATAACTTGCCCATTCACCTCACCCCCCAAACCCCTCTCCATGACTGGAGAGGTGGAGTTTGGGTAAGTTAATTAAACCCTATTACTAAACGGACAAAGCAGAATTAAATTTTGAAAAAGAGGACATATCAGAGGCCATATCCAGGAAGTACTGACGCATCCCCTCCCTTGTATCTTTCAGGTCATCCAGGGAGAGTGCCGAAGGTACCTCTCCTTTATGCTCATCCATATGGTGAACCATGAGCTGATCCACGGGTTCCGCTGCCCGCCTGGGGATGTTACCGCCCTCCTCCTTCATCTTTTCCAGCTCCTCAAGCATCATCTCAAGAAGGCGGGAAGAGCTGTTTTTGAAAATATCGGACATATCAAGTCCGCTGCCCTTGTCCATAACGCCGTAATCCCTGCCCATAGTGCCGGAACCCCTGGGCATACCGCCGGAATCTCTGCCCATAATACCGCTATAATCCCTACCCATAATACCGCCGGCAACATCTTGGCCTATACCGGGGCTGCCGCTGTAGTAGGTCTGAGTGGCCGTCTCCTTTTCATAACTGTATGAGCTTGAGTAGCTCAGATCGGCATTGAAACCGGAAACCGTGCCGTAATTATCAAGGCCCATGCCCAGGGCCTTTTCTACGGCATCATCCATTTTGCCGGTGGACATGGCGTAAACCACTTCATCAAGGGTCTTTACAATGCTTTCAATATCCTTCATCTCATCTTCACTGAGGCTGCCCTGCACGGAAAATGTGAACTGGGAACCCGATGCCAGGGTCATCTCATGGGAACTCGTCTTGGCAGATGCAGTACTGTAACCATTGGAGACCTTACCGCTTCTGTCATAGGAAAGAGATGCAAAATCCATGAAAGAGCCAGCATTGATGGTTACCACATCCCCCTCCCTGGTGGTGAGAGAGAGTTCGAGACTCTTTTTTTCCGATGCATTGAGAGCCTCCTTGTTTTCAGAGGCACGGGCATGTAAATGTCCGGTGTCGCCCCTGCCGTAACCCGGATTCAATGAATTAAAAGACGATATATTGCTCATTATTCACACTCCCTATATTAGTTGTCATTGACCCATATTGAATTATATCGGCACAAGGGAGCAAAACATAAACATAAAAAATCCGCAATATCTGAAAAAGATTTAACCATGAAGGGCCATGCCGGCTCCCTTTAGGGCCGTTTCCGAAATAATCTCGGCAAGGGTGGGATGGGCATGGATTGTTCCTGCAAGATCCGACAGGGTCATCCCTTTGTTTACGGCAAGGGTTGCCTCGGCAAGAATGTCTGTGGCATGGGGTCCTATTATATGGACACCGAGGACTTTTCCCGTACCCTTCTCGGCCACTATTTTTGCCTCCCCGGCAATCTCCCCCATGGCCTGGGCCTTTCCCAGTACCCGGAAATTGACACTGGAACACTCCACCTCCATGCCCCGGGCAAGGGCCTCGGCCTCGGTGAGTCCCACATTGCCGATCTCGGGCATGGTGAAAATAGCTCCGGGAACTGCATGGTAGTGCATCTCTTCACTACCTCCCATGGCATTGGCTGCGGCAACCATCCCCTCATGGGAGGCCACATGGGCAAGCATTATGTGCCGGGGCCCCAGGATATCTCCAATGGCATATACGCCCTGGACCCGGGTCTCCATGCGGTGGTTCACCTCAATCCAGCCTTTATCATCGGTGGCAAGGCCAATATTTTCAAGGCCAATGTCCCATGCCAGGGGGGATCGGCCAATACAGACCACCATTTTACGGCTCTCTAAGGTCTGGGCTTTAATTTTGGAAGCCTTGGCCGGATCGGCAAACGGTGATGGGCCAAGGGTTATCACAAGTTTATCGCCGCTTTTTTGGGCACTCTCCACAACCTGATCCGTTATCAACTTGATCTTTTGTTTTTTCATCTCCCTCTGGAGTATTTTGGAACATGATTCATCCACCGAAGGGAGGGGCAGAATCCTTGACATGGCCTCCACAATGGTCACCCTGGAGCCCAGGGCCGAGAGGATACAGGCAAACTCACAGCCAATCACTCCGCCGCCTACAATGACAATGGAGTCCGGCACATGATCCAGCTCCAGAAGGTCGTTGCTGGAGAGAACGGATTCGCCGTCAAAGGGAAAGGCTCCAATATTCAGGGGAGCCGTGCCGGTGGCAATTATAAGCCGGTCAAAGGGAATATCTTTTTCGTTCCCATCCCTGTCCACAACCCCGGCAACCCCTGTACCTTTTATATATCCCCGGCCCTGTTCATATTCTATGCGGCCCTGCTGCAAAAGTGAGAGTATCCCTTTACGCTGGGTCTCCACAATGCGCTGCTTTCTTGCCATGATGGCCTTCATATCAGGGGTTAGGGCAACTTCGGAACCTCCTCCTATGTTTATACCGAACTCGGCGGCCTCAAGGAGCCTGAGATATGTATCGGCAGATGTTTTCATTATTTTTGATGGAATACATCCCCAGTTCAGACATGTGCCTCCTGGATTCTCCTTTTCAATGACGGTAACCTCACCCCCAAGTGCCGATGCCCTCAGTGCCGCAACATATCCTCCAGGACCCGCTCCAATGACAACTACCTTTTTACCCATTTTGCATCTCCTTTAATAAACCTTGTTTTTTTGATATATAGCAATTTTTTTTCAAAATTTTACTTGATTCATTAAAATTTTATGATAGAATCAACACATACATAACTCAGATTGAAAAATCAACTCTTTTTATCTCAACATCACGGGTGGCCGTGAGTTCGGCCATTAAGGTTTACTTATTTTTCACAATGCTTATATTGCCCATCCCTCAAAAGTAAAGGAAAAAATCAATTTTAAGGCTTATTTTTTGAGGTTTTCATAATTTGACCTCTTTTCAATTGACAACCTGATGGCAATACATTAATTGTTGAATTTTGATTTCCAGCATTTACGGTTGTCCTAAAATTAAGGGGTAAAATAGGAATATTATGAAAATTGATGATGTGAATATTGAGATTATAAAAGAGTTGAGAGATGGCAGGAAGTCCTTCAAAAAGATTGCCGACAAGCTGAATATTACAGAGAACACTGTAAGAACAAGGGTCAATAAATTAAAAGAAGAAAGAGTACTTGATATCTGTGGTCTTTTTGATCCTTCTTCGCTTCAGGGGCATACAACGGTCATCATCGGAATCAAACTTTCGGAGATGAACCTTGTTGAAAAAGGCAGGGAGATATCCAAACTGAAAGGTGTCATATCCACAAGCGTGGTGACCGGCCGATTCGATCTTCTCATCCTTGTTCTTTTTAAAGAGGGGTTCGGTCTTCTTGAATTTTACACGGATGAGATGTCCAAGGTGCAAGGTGTCAGTGCAGTGGAAACCTTTGTGATCTATAAAGCCTACAACCTTATGGTACCTTATATTTTATAACTCAAGGGTCTCAGGTTCTCAGGCTTGCCATTATATTATTGTTGTTTGGGTTTGCTGAATATTTTGATAATGAAATTGTCACCCCTGCTGCACGGGCTGCCCTTGAGCATATCCATTCCCAAGGGCAGCCACAGGGGGCTGCCCCTACAGTATGATTACCAATTTCATTATCTGAAAAACTATATAGTCTGGTTTGCCATGAATATAATTTCCGGCAACTATTGGGATAACTTATGACTGACGAGTGTTATAACCGGATTTACAGCCGGATTTAAGGAGATCAAAATCAATGGAAACAACAACACTTAAAACCACACCGCTCAATAAATGGCATCGGGAACACCATGCCAACATGGCAGATTTCGGGGGATTTGACATGCCTCTGTGGTATGACTCCGGTGTGAAAAACGAGCATCTTGCAGTGATTGAATCGGCAGGTATTTTCGATACCAGCCACATGGCATGTGTCATGGTGACCGGCGGTGATGCTTTGAAACTTCTCCAGCTTTGCCACACAAGGGATCTTGCAGCCTTGAAGGATGGACGCTGCGTTTATGGTGTAATCCTCAATGAAAAGGGCCATGTGATAGACGATGCCATAGTTTACAGGTTTACCCTGCATCACTATATGGTATGCGTCAATGCCGGTATGGGAGGGGATGTGGCCGCCCACATGAATGCCCACAGGGGTGCCATGGATGTGATGGTTGATGATCTCTCGGAAAAGCTTGCTAAAATGGACATCCAGGGAAAAAACTCTGCCAGAATTCTCTCAAAGATCATTGAAAATCCGGAATCGGTCTTTGAAAAGATGCCCTACTTCTCCTTCAAGGGCTATTTCAACGATATCCCCCCCTGGTCCATGGGAGCATTGAAATCGGAAACGACATATAAAACGGAAACCCCAGATCCATCGGGGACCATATATAAATCGGGAACCACATATGACTCCGTGGTCAAGCTCAAAAACGGCACCCCCATCCTTCTCTCAAGATCCGGCTATACAGGCGAGTTCGGCTTTGAACTCTTTGTGGACCCAGGTGCCATTGTAAATCTGTGGGATGATATCCTCAAAGCCGGCAAAGAGTACGGTATAATGGCCTGCGGCCTGGGGGCCCGGGACTCCCTGCGGGCCGGTTCGGTGCTTCCCCTCTCCCACCAGGATGTGGGACCCTGGAAATTCATGAACAATCCCTGGATGTTTGCCCTTCCCTTAAAAGAAAATTACCAGATTAAAGGGGACGGCACCCTTGATATATCCTCATTTACCAAAGACTTCATTGGAAAGGATGCCCTTGTAAAACCCGATGGGATAACCCATACCTTCCCCTTTGTGGGTGAGAACCTGAGAAAGGTCTCGTCCGGTGAAGGTACCAGGGTCATTGACGGTGACGGAAACGACATGGGCCATGTTCTCACCTGTGCCACGGATATGGCAATCGGATGGAACAACGGTCGTATTTACAGCATTGCATCTCCGGATATCCCGGAAGGGTTCAAAGCCAAGGGCCTCTGCTGCGGTTTTATACAGGTGAACCGCTCCATGGAACCAGGTGAGAGAGTGACACTCCAGGAGAAAAAAAGAAAAATTGAGGTCAAAATCATTGATGACATCCGTCCTGACAGAACAGCGAGAAGGAAAATTTCTGATTTTACAGCTTTGTAAGTATCAAACAATTTTGACCCACTAAACTCATAAATTTCTAAAGAAAAAACTAAATTCAGACAATCGTTTAGTTTTGATTTAGACTCCCCCTTTGACCATTCTAAAACAAGAGGGATAAAGAGATGAAAAGGAGGGACATGATCCATAAAATTTAATCCGTGATTCAGACAACGACAAAAATCAGAAAAGTGTAAACTGAAAAATGAAGGATGCCTGGAAGTCTATGTCTATAGCAAATTTAAAAATTAAACTAATCAGCCGTCAGTAATCACCTACGCGGTTTTCATGCTTCGATTGTGTGGCAGCTAAGGTTCTCGAAGATGCGGTGAGTCCAGGATGATCGTTATTATATGCACTTCGAGAAGCAAAAACAACCATGTCCCTCCAAAATATGTCATTGATACATGACATATCCCACATTGAGCAGGTGATTTTTATAAAAAAATGCTGATTATAACGGATTTGGGGGTTGGGCTTTTTTCGGAGTTTTTCTTGAAAAATCCATGGGAATTTTTTATAGTCTTGTGCATGGAAACTTTATCAAAAGAATCTCGACAATATCGTGGCATTTGTGTTCCTTTCGACAACAAAGAGTATGACTCGATAATCAGTGATGCCGCTTCATTTCGAGCGTCACTTTTCCGCATCACTAAGGGGCTTTCAGAGGCGACCCCCAAATCCGTTATAATCAGCTTTTCTCTCCACGGTGATGCAACAATATTCCCTGTGCTACAATCCTGCATCAAAATCCACAATCTCACCTTTACGGAGTTCAAACCCTCCCACGGCAAGGGGTTCATCCATGCCTTTGAGATATACAAGGACATCATAGGTGCCAGGCCCAAGAGGAAAGGCCTGCCAGAGGGGATAAGTGTTGTCCCATCGCCGCCGTACCTGGAGTACGGTCTCCTGGTCACCTCCAACGATGTCATAGCCGGTAATGGACTGATCACTCTTTTTCATCTGGAAACCGCTGTCCAGGGTCAGCACCGTCTCCGTTCCGGGTTCAATCTTCAATCCGCTTGCCGGCATGGCCCTTTCCGGCTTGATCTTTTCGTTGGCATATTCAAATGAATATGTGGCCGGGGGCAGGGGCTTGGGGGTAAAAAAGTGTGCTGAATTGCCCCGGCCCGGGGTATGCAGCACAAATTTCCCATTGCTGCTGCGAAGGGTCACCGAATCCGCGGGAATTTTTCCAAGTGTTTCTGCCACGTTGAATATAAGCATGCCCAGGGCCAGTTCTGTTGTCTCCCCACCCTCTATTGTGACATCCACGGGTGCAATTTCAGAAGGGGGCTGAAAATTGGTGTTGGCATACCCAAGGACAACCTGATACTCGCCGGAGGGCAGGGGATGGATTGTGTCCGGAGCAGGCCATTCAACGGTTTTTATGGTTTTATCGTCGGTTTTACGGACAATGCGAATCAGTTCGAGGGTCCTCCGCTCTTTTCCAGGATCCGGAAAGGTCACCCTAAGTTTTCCAAGTCCACTTTTGACTTTTTTACGGCTTGTGACGGCCTTCTCATATTCCACCTTCTGAACCAGTTCCTGCTGCATACTTTTAAATACCGAAAGAAGCTCGGCTGCATTGCCGGCCGTGTAGTAAATGCCGCCCCCGGCCCGGGCAAGGCATGAGAGTTGTTTCTCTTCCTCCCCGGTCACGGCAAAGCCCACAACATGGAGGATAAATTTGATTCCTGTCTGTTTGAGTTCCTCCACCAGGGCACAGGGAGCCGGATGGCAGTTCTCAATGCCGTCGCTGACAAGAATTATGCTGGTCTCGTTTTCCCTGCCTTTGAGTTCATCCACCACAAGGCTCACGGAATCGGCAATGGGAGTTTTGCCCCTGGGCCATAAGTTCATCACCTTCTCCAGGAGTATCCCCCTGTTGTCAGTGCCGGCCGGGATAACAATCTCAATGTCATCACAACGCCCCTTCCAGCGATGCCCGTAGGCGGTCAATCCCACCTTGACTTCCCCGGGAAGGGAGGGAACTATCTCTTGAAGTACACTCCTGGCAGCCTCGATCCTGGTTACAGACTCCATTTTTGCCCACATGGAGCCCGATGCATCCAGTATGATCATCACTTCAGGATAATTATCCTCCTCTGCCTCCACAGGAAAAGCAGAAAGGGACAAAACAATCATCATGCCCAGCAAGCAACTTGCAAAACTCTTCATGATTTACTCCTTTATATCTATAGACTGCTGGAATAATATTTCAGCCAATCCATTTTTAAGGGGACAGCCACAAGGGACTGCCCCTACAGTACTGTTGCCAATTTCATTATCTTGAAATAGATAAAGATGGAAGGGTGATTACAACTTCAGTGCCCTCTCCCTCCCGGGATTCAATTGAGAGTCTGCCCTGGTTAAGCTCGGCAAACTCCTTTGCCACCAAAAGTCCCAGGCCGCTACCCTTCTCCTTGCGGGTACCAGGACGTGATGTTTTAGAGCTTATGTCAAAAATTTTATCGCAAATCTCCCTTTTCATCCCCATGCCCGTATCACGCACCGCAATACTGCACTCTTTGCCATTGTCATCACAGGATATGACAACCCTGTCTCCGGTATCACAATATTTAATTGCATTGTGCATAAGATTTCTCAATATAAAAAGCAGCATATTGCGATCATAAAGGAGATAAAAACCGGCAGGTATGTCGGAAACGACATCCACACCCTTTGAGCCGGCTTCTGTAACGAAAAGCTCAAGTGTGGCATTGACGCACCCGGCCAAATCAATTTTTTCCTTGAGTACATCTATGTCGCCGGTCTGCATCCGTGCCCAAGTGAAAAGGTTCTCAAAGAGTTTGTACATATGATGGGCAGAGAGTGCCATGGTATTTATCTTGTCCCGAAGTTCATCATCGCTTAGATCATCATAAAAGTTCCGGACAAGATCAATGCTGCCGGTGAGACTGAAAATTTTATTTCTCATGTCATGGGCAACTATGGAAAAGAGCTTGTCCTTTGCTGCATTTGCCTGTTCAAGGGCCCTGTTGGCAGATTCAAGGGCATTTTTCTGCCTTGAAATAGTCAAATGGGTATCAATGCGTGCCAGTACCTCTTCCTGGTTAAAGGGCTTTACTATGAAGTCAACGGCCCCGTGTCTGAAGGCTTTTATCTTGTTATCCATGTCCGCAAAGGCCGTGAGAAAAATTATGGGAATATCCCTGGTCTTTTCATCTTCCTTCAATCTTTTACAGGTTTCATATCCATCCATTTCAGGCATCATTATATCAAGGAGTATAATGTCAGGACGGGCAAAGGCTATTCTCTCCAAAGCTTCTCTGCCGTTCTTTGCCACAAGTATTCTGTTGCCCTTTTCACCGCTGAGATAATCGAAGAGAACCTTTAAATTGGTGGGATTGTCATCCACTATCAAAATTCTGTTCCGGTCTCCACCCAAAGAATCCGGAGAATTTTTATCCATCGTTTTCATATTTAACACCTTGTCTTGGTTAAAATCTCATTCATATTCAACACCTTGTTTTGTTAAAATCTTATGAACCAATGACACGATTTCATCAATCATGAAATCCTGGGCAAGTCCATAGACAGTCTGGCAAAATTTTGCGGCAATATCCGGATTAATGGAAGGAGTGCCAATATCCGGATCAATCAAAGGAGTGCCAATATCCGGATCAATGGAAACCGTGCCAATATCTGTCTGATGCTCTTTTACCCACTGCTCTATCCCTGCAACATCTCCCTGTTTTGCAGTTTCAACGAGTTTTTTAAGCGAAGTTTCACCAATGGCCTCCAGGAGAATGGCTCCTTCCCCGGGGGAGATATCCCCTCTCTCCATATAGTTATCCCCTGGCTCCCCTTGCACTTGGGATTTTTCCCTGTCACCGGATTCATATATCCATCCAATATCTTTGTGTTTCGACAAAAGTGCAAAAAGCGAGTGAAGCTGTACCGGTTTATTGAGAAAGGCATCACACCCTGCATGGAAGCTTCTCTCCCTGGAGTCCTTTACCACACTGGCGGATATGGCAATCACAAGGGTTTTCCTCAAAGCATCATCACTGCTTTTACGGATATGGGCAACCGCTTCAAAACCGTTCATTTCCGGCATCAAAAGGTCCATGAGTATCACATCCGGTCTTATACTTTGTGCCATTTCAATGCACTCTCTGCCATTTTCAGCCACGTGGACATGGAAACCCATGGGTTCCAGGGCATCCTTTAAAAGCTCGCGGTTATTGAGGTTGTCATCGGCCACAAGTATCTTAAAATTCCCATTGGATATTCCCACAATTTTCCTGTCCGATGCAACTTTTATTTCCCGGGAAGCTGTTTCCGGTAAATTTATGGAAAAACGAAAAACAGAACCCTCACCAGGAATGGATTCCACCAAAAGTTCACCGCCCATAAGCTCAATGAGCCTTTTGCATATTGCAAGGCCGAGTCCTGTTCCCTGGAGGCTGTCATTGATGGTTCCCACCTGTTCAAAGGGGTTGAATATTTTTTCAATATCTTTTTTTTCAATGCCTGTGCCGCTATCCCTGACGGAAAACTCTATCCATGGGGATTTATCTCCACCGCCATCGCTGTAATCTGAATTATACTTTACCGTGGAAATGGATACATTATTTTCATGATCCGGGTTGGCCGGATGCCGACCATGAAGGTTTACTTTCTCAATACGGTATTCCACACCCCCTGAATGGGTAAATTTAACTGCATTGTCCAGGATATTGTAAAGTACCTGGCGAATCCTGACCTCATCCCCCAAAACCCATTCCGGAAGATCATCCTCCATCTGCATGGCAAATCCTATTCCCTTTTTGCCGGCTTTTATACGGGTTATGGCAGCGGTGGATTCCACAAGCTCCCTGAGGGAAAATTCCATGGGATTGATCTCCATCCTGCCAGCCTCAATTTTTGACAGATCAAGAATATCATTGATCATGAGAAGAAGATGCTCTCCGCTGTCGGATATAATCTTCAACTGTTTTCGCTCCAGCTCTCCGAGATTTCCGCTTCGTTCCATGATCTGGGCATATCCCAGGATGCCGTTCAGGGGAGTCCTGAGTTCGTGGCTCATGCTGGCAAGAAACGAACTTTTGGCCCGGTTGGCAACCTCGGCCATCTCTTTGGCCACGATAAGTTCCCTGTATTGATTTCGCATGGCCCTGGTTCTTTCAGCCACCTTCTGTTCCAGCTCGGCTCTGTGATCTTCAAGGGCCTTATCCCTGATCTGAATTTCGTTTATCATGGAATTGAAGGCATGGATCATCTCATGGATCTCATCCCGATAATCAGCACTGCAGTTTACCCTTAAATCATAGTTCTTGTCCCTTGCGATTATCCTGACGGCATCAATGAGGGAGATTACCGGTGCAAGCATTACCTTCATGAATTTTGAAAAAACTATATATATGATCATACAGGTAATGAGCAGAATAAAAACATTATGCCCTATGTACCATCGAATCAACTCCATGATACGGCTTTTTCCGGCAATTATTAAAAGGTGCCCAAGGTAAACCCGGTTGAAGGTTATGGAACTGTGGGATTCAATAAGTTTTAAATCATGGTGGACACCATCGGGTTTAATCTCCCAGGATTCAAGTTCCCAGGGGCTTATAATATGGGAAAAGCCTTGTGAGTCCGCCTCCTCCCGGGATGGATCCGATGCATCCAGGACATAGGATGCAAAAAGTTTCCCCTTGTCATTGTAAATTGCAGCGGCAAGGATATCTTTATTGGCCTTCAGGGAGAGCAATGTTTCCGATGCAGCATCTGGATCGTTGAAATAGAGGGGAGCTTCGAGATTTGTACCTATTACGGAGGCAAGGGATTCAAAGCCGTAACGCAAGGTTTTCTTCATTATCAAAAAGTCATTGGCGACAAAGAAGGTGCCTGCAAACATCAATGCTGCTCCGTTGCTTATAATGATCAGAATGAAAATTTTTGCCTTCAATGATCTGTTGGCCAAAATAAACCTGATCAAACGATTTATCCTGATCATAAAACCCAAAACCTCCGGTCAATGAATTTCACAAGCGTTACCTCACTCTCTATCTTTTTTTGGTTTGACTATTCTGGCCATTCTAAGAAGGTGGGAACTTATTTTAATCCCGGATCTCCTCTTTGCTTCTAAATTTATTTCAAAACCAGTGCGGTTGTCAGGTTTTGGATAAAAATTGATCATCCCGCCTTTTTCTGCAAATCCTGGAAAATCTCCTATTGTCAAAACAGGGCGGTCCTCCACCATGTCAAAAAGAGTAACCAGTTCATCTTTGCCCAACTCTCCCACAATGAGAATCTGGATGTTCTCTCCGGCACAGAAATTTATATCTTCACAATAGAGAACCCTTAGTTTACGTCCCTGAAATCTCCTTTGGGCAAAGGCCTCAAAAATATTTCCATACCTGTTCCTGCCAGCAACTGCAATGGTAAAGCAGTCCGAACAGGGCAAATCACCTTGAATGAAGGCATCTTCAGGCCACTCCATGAAATCGGTGAATTTTATTACCAGGGCAGCCTGGATCTCCTCCTTAGAAGGCTCTCCCGGGTGGAGGAAGGGGGGATGGACAAAAAGGAGACAGAGCAGCAAAGATGCGGCAGAGATAACCTTGAACATGTTAAAATTTCCACTGGATGCCGATGGTATAAAGCGGCTCCTCAAGGGAGAGACCCAGTCGGTTCAAAGATTCATAATAGTAGCTGGCGGCAGGAACATCATTGTTGAAAATATTCTTTCCTTTGAAAGTTACGGAGCAGTGTTCCGTAAAATGGTATTCCAATGCAGCATGGAAAACCAGACGATGATCATCAAAAATATCCCTTTCAGGTTCCATGCTTTTTATGCCCGGGGCACTGCCGTGAATTTCAGAAGATACGGCATCATTTTCAAGGGTTTTAACAGGAGACGCATAAAGTACCCCCAGGGTCAGGTCCAGTTTGTCATCCAAAAAAGTTTTCCCTGCATTGAACTTCACCATATGCTCGGGATACACCCTCCAGTGTTTACGGCTCCGGTCAACAAGGCGATGGAAAAAATCGGAACTATCAATATCATAGGGACGGGCAAAACCATAGGAGAGTTCAAGCCATGACCCGGAATCAAACCCAATGTTCAAGGCAGCTTCAAATCCCACCGCTGCAAAATTTTCCGTAACCTCCATTTGACGCACGGCCCGGCTGTCATTGCCATCATCCAAGGCAGGGTTGTTATCCCCGGGCCCGCCCTCGGTCATATTTTTATGTTCTTCTTCTTCTTCTTCTTCTTCTTCTTCTTCAATGATATAGAATGCTGTATTGTCGAACAGATTATGGTAAACATTTAGTTTCAATGAAGATTTACCGTCCATCCAATACCTCTGATAGCCCATCTCAAAGCTTGCCACATCTTCCACGGTAAGAGGTATGAATCGGTCGCCATAGGTTAGAATATCCATGAAAGAAGGAAAGTGATAACCTTCCTGATATATAAAGGTAAAATTTTGATCTCCATCCACATCCCACACAATACCGCAACGGGAAGTCGTGGCACTGAGGTTTCCGGTTTCAATTTCAGCATGAAGATCACCCCAGCGAAGTGCAAGATCATGGGAAACAAGCTTTTCGTAACGGAGTCCGGAAAAAATGGATATATGATCGGTGAGCCGGAAATGATCTTCAAAAAAGAGTCCTGCCTCCAACCATTGGAAATCCAGCTCAAAGGGGAGAAAAACAGAGTTGTTCACGACCTCATATCCATCGGGGGGCTCTTCATCTCCTGTATTGATCTCCAGTAAAAATGCATCGGCACTGAAACGTTTCATGAAAACCGATGCACCCATGGCAATCTGATGCCTTTCAAAACGGGTTGTTTTCAGAAGCAGTCTCGGTTTTACCTGCCATTCTGACTCCATTCTGCTCTGTTTCGGCACCATGTAATCGGGATCATATCCAAGGTGCAGCACAGGCATGGCAATGTTGAGCATCTCGGTGTCGGTTAAATGAAAATCGGCTTCGGGAAGGATTCCACTGTTTTCCATGGATATTTTTCCTTTGTCTTGAAAAGAATCCATGAAATGTAATTTTGAATCAATGTTTTCATGTTGAAAAAAGGCATTCACCTTGAAATCGCTCTTTTGCCAGTTCACCGAAAAACGGGTATTGGGCCAGTTGAATGCGTGGAGGCTTAAACTCCCTTCCTGGACACCCCCGGAAAACAACATGCCTGCATATACGAAAATATCCCCATAGCTCTCCGATGTTATTCCATGGCCTGTTTCCCATTTCACAAGGTCGTGGGGAAAACCCAGTTCCGTGTTGATGAAACTTCCGGGAGAGGATCGGCCGCTCCTGGGAATAACATTGACAAAGCCGTTGATGGAACCACTCCCGTGAATCATGGAACAGGGACCCTTGAGAACTTCAATGCTGTCGATGTATCCGAGGAGGGGCAGATCAAGATTGGTGTTTATGCCGGCTCCATTGCTTGCGTTAATGCCTGACCCGTCAAGCATGAAAAGGGTAGATGCATTGGAAGATGAGGCAATGCCCCTTGTGGAATAGAGTGTCCCGGGATTGAATGCCCGGGATATATGTACCCCGGGAACATGGTATTCCAAAAAATCAGATATGCTCGAAGCAGATGATCTTGCAATCCTCTCCCCGGGAATTATGTGGAGAGATGCCGGTGTCTTTTCAGGAGGAATATCAAAAAAACTTGTGGAGGATGCCTTTATGGATGTAAGTTGCTCGATGCTCAGTTCGGCAAGCTTTTCCACACGCGTTGCCCCGAAAGAGGGGAGCAGTGCCACATTTGACAATATAAAAATTGATACGGGAAAAAATATATATTTATACAAAAATTTTTCTCCTGTATATTGGCCCCTTTTTAACGTGGAAATGGATACATTATTTCCATGTTAGGGGGTGACCGGATGCCGACCATGAAGGCTTACCGTGGAAATGGATACATTATTTCCATGATCGGGGGTGGCCGGACTCCGACCATGAAGGTTTATGCAAAAAAAATAGACGGGAGATAACCCCGCTCTCATCGGCCTGAAAAAAAAGGAGGGGGCAGTCGGGCAGTCCTCAAAAAAGAAGTCATGATGATACTTTTTATTTATGTCATACTCAAGGAAATTTTTAATCTAAGACGTAATTTCCCATGGGAAAAACCGTCATAATTTCCATATGTGGCCGTTGGAAGATTTGGAGGCATGGATGTATGGCCGAAGAACCTGACGATTAAGGTGAAGGCCCATTTAACGGATGTGAGGAACAATGCGGAGAACACTGCACACCAATATCTATTGCCTCTATATTATTAAACTTTCAAAATGGTTTATGCTTGTCATGCCTATAGTTGCACTGTATTACAGTGAAAACGGCCTGGCGGCAGCAGATATTTATCTGCTCCAAGCCATTTATTCGCTAAGCGTTGCCATACTTGAGATACCCTCCGGGTATATGGCCGATATAATCGGAAGAAAAAAATCATTGGTTATTGGCAGTATCCTCGGAGCATTAGGATACTTTGTATATTCTATTGCATATGATTTTCAGGGTTTTTTAATCGCGGAGATGATTTTAGGA
>JADGBO010000008.1:0-13368 GCA_015231465.1 Desulfamplus sp. | reverse complement strand
GGAGAGTTTACTGGTCAACTACAAGCTTAGTTCAACTCTCCTTCTCTCATCTCTCATTGGCACTTCCACCTTATGCATGGCCTGGACAGCACAGATATACTTTGTTCACATGGGCCTAACCGAAAAGGCGATAACCCCATTATGGGTTAGTTTGAATCTTACTGTAGCTATTGTTGCCGCATTTGCTTCCACAGTAATCAGCAGGATGGGCAGGAAGGTGGCTATCATTCTTATTGTATTTTTCATCCCTTTTTCTTATATTTTGCTGGGAATACTGCCATTGATTCCGGCCGTTACCATTCTTTTTATCTTCTATGCTGTCCGGGGCTATGCAACTCCCCTGCTCAAAGATTTGGCCAATATCCACTGCGAGTCAGCAACGCGAGCCACTGTTCTGTCCATTCGCAACATGATTATACGTATCGGCTTTGCGGTGCTGGGCCCTTTCATCGGGAGCTTATCTGCAAGTCATGGTCTGCCCCACGCCTTGGTGACCAGTGGGGGGATACTGCTATTACTGTCTGTAGTTGCAGCATGCTATTTATGGGCTACCGGTGCAGGTGAGATCACTTAGTAAGTGGGTTTAATTAACTTACCCAAGCTCCCATGGCAAGCCTGTCATAGGTGGCTGGGGATGAGATGAATGGGCAAGTTATTAAAAATCAATTCCTTAATATCAAGTCCCGCAGGGGCGATGAATCCCCCTGCGGACGACTTTCATATTTATTTTTCAAAACTCATTATTTTATATGAAAGTCCCCATATTTTAAGGCTCCCGGGACTTTCATGCTTCGATTGTGGCGGTGAGCGGCCATGGCTGTTATACCTAACATATCGAACAGGAATGAGTAAACGGGCTTGATCATCTTTTCGGCCAGTATCGCCATCTTGTAGGGGCAGACCTGTGTGTCTGCCCTGGTGAAGGGCGAACACACAGGTTCGCCCCTACGTTGCTGGCCGAAATAATGATCAAGGCCGAGTAAACCTTCATGGTCGGAGTCCGGCCACCCCGGAACATGGAAATAATGTATCCATTTCCACGGTAAGAAGAAAGGAGCAGTAGTGACAAATCATGAACAATATATCTGTAAAACCCCTTAATATCAAAATTTCCCTTGGGGAGGGAGAGACCATCCATGGGGGTCTTGAACGTGCAGGAGTATTCATTGAAACCCCCTGCGGCGGCAACGGGATATGCGGAGGATGCCGGGTCTGGGCAGTGGAACCCTCCAAGATTCCGCCAACACCCCACCGGGATATAAGCGACAGGGAGTCTGCAAAGGGGCTACGCCTTGCCTGCCTGGCCGTTCCCTCGTGCAGCACTTCGATTCTACTGGAAGATAACTATGTATATGAGAAGAGAAAACAGAACCATGGTCAAATACAGTCCCTCAGTAAAGTTGTGGATACATCTCCTCCATCACCCGCTGTCCATATAGTCCGGGATGGGCAGGAAGAGAACAGCTCTGGGAAAGGTTTTACCATTATCCATCACCGTTCTTACCCCCCGGTTTCCCTGCCCTGCTGGAATTCGTCAATGAGACCCAGGGGTACGGCCATTGACATTGGAACCACGACCATGGTTGTCTGCCTTATTGATCTTGCATCGGGAAAGGTCATGGAATCAGAGCATGCCCTTAATCCCCAGTTGATCCACGGCCATGATGTTTTAAGCCGCATCCAGTACGCATCCACCGGAAAAGGTCTTGGTGAGATGGCATCCCTGGTGCGAAAAAAACTGAACATGATGATCCAGGAGTGCTGTGGGCGTTCAGATGCACAAAGGCAAGAGATTGTTGATGTAACCATCGGGGCTAATACCACCATGCTCCAGCTTGCCGCCGCCATTGACCCTGTACCCCTGGGGCACATCCCCTTCAGGGCTGACATCAAGGGGGGAGTGGATCATCCGGTACAACTCTTCGGCCTTGATATAAATCCCCTGGCCCGGGTATATATCCCGCCTGTAATGCATGCTTTTGTGGGTTCTGATATCAGTGCCGGTCTCCTTCTCTGCCCCGGTTTCTTTGACGATACAAAATCGGTACTATATATGGATATGGGAACCAACGGGGAGATTTGCCTCAATGTAAAGGGCAGGCGATTCACCACATCCACGGCCGCAGGCCCTGCCTTTGAAGGCATGGGACTCTCCAGCGGCATGAGGGCCACGGATGGAGCCGTGGAAAAGGTTGAGACAAAAAATTCCAGGCTTCTGTTCCATGTGATTGGCGGCCAGGAACCCAAAGGTGTTTGCGGAAGCGGAATTGTGGATTTCATAGCTTCACTCCTTTGTGCAGGATATCTGGACACATCCGGAAGACTGGAGGATCTGGGAGAGAAGAACTGCCCTGTGGTGGAAAATGACGGCCAAAGGGCATTTCATTATGGTCAAGGGGCATACCTGAATCAAAAAGACATAAGACAGATACAGCTTGCCAAGGGAGCAGTCAGAACCGGCATAGATATTATTCTTGAAACAGCCGGAATCAAATGCCGGGAGCTGGACAGCATATATATTGCAGGGGGCTTCGGATATCACCTTAACCCCTCAAACATGGAACTTATCGGCCTTCTGCCCAAAGATGCCGCAGACAAGGTCATATTTTGCGGTAATGCATCCATTGACGGCAGCATCAAGCTTCTGAGAAATGCTGAAAAACGCACCTTTCTGGAGAATACCCTGGGTGATATGGAACATATACAACTGGCCGACACTCCCGGGTTTATGGACACATTTGTGAAAAATCTCGATTTCACCAAAACCTGCCAGGGTTGAGATCACCACATATAGAATCCGATCTCCTTCTCATATGCATTATCCAGAAATTCCAGGCCAAGCCAGCCGTCCATCTTAAGCCTTACGACACACTTTTTTTTAACGAGGTTTGCCCTTCTGTCGTCCAGTCTGAACTCCACGGTGACGACATCACCCTTTTCAACAATCGACATATCTTTTTTGTTCACTATGAAGTAATCAATGCGAATGCCGCTTCGGGATATGTTTTTTACAACTATGTCGCACTGCTTGTTGCTTTTTTCTATGACACAGGTTCCATAAAGTTCGACATCCTTGCGAAAATCCTTCCGAAATTCAATATACATCTCTGTGGGTGTGCCGCATTTGCACTTTATGGTCACGCTCTTTTTTTTATTCTTGAAAGGGGTGGCATCAAAATGTTTCTCAAAACCACAATGGGGGCATAAAAACACTGATTTGTTATTTTCATCAACATACCCCTTAAGCATACCATCTCCCAACCTTCCTCCAGTTCCAGGGTTTCCCAGCTTAACCTGTCACCACCTTGTAATAATCACTTTAGGAATGTGTCTTAAACAACTTGCCCATTTACCTCACCCCCCCAAACCCCTCTCCATGACTGGAGAGGTGGAGTTTGGGTAAGTTAATGAAACCCAATTACTAAGTTATTTCGTGCCCATTCCTTAATATGATAAAAAAACAAAACAGGCCTTCAAGAGGATACTTTTACATCAGATAAAAGCCTATTTTGCTGCTGTACTCTTCATCAAGGAACTCGGCTCCGATCAAGAATCCATTTATATTTTTTACGACACATTTTTTTCTGACAATATCGAGATTATTATTGTCAAGGGCAAACTCCACCATTAGACGATCCCCAATCTCGAGTTGTTTGATGTGTTTCTTGTTTACAAAGAAAAACTCCAGTGCGACACCGCCCAACGATATATCTTTTATGACAATATCGCATTTAGTACCGCTCTTCTCAACAATGCAGGATCCGTTCAGAAGGACATCCTTTCTAAAAAATCGACGGAACTCTATTAAGACATTGATAACCTTTGCACATTTGCATTTGACATTCAGCCTGTTCTGCTGGGTTTTTAAATTTAACAGTGATGGTATCTCTTTTTTGAAACCGCAATGGGGACAGACAAAAACACCTCTATTTTCCTCATCCGCATATATTTTGATTGATTCCGCCATTAGTCAACACCTTTTTTACTTGATTTTTTTACCGTGAAAATACCCGTCTTATTTTCATGATACGGGGTGGCCGGAATTGGGCCATGAAGGTTTAATACTTGATTTTTGAAAATGCTTGTCAATCATGAATCCATGACATAAAAACCGATTTTTTTGGAAAAATTGTCGTCTCTAAACTCAACCCCCACACGCAGGTTTCTCACGGATCGAACAATGCAATCTTTGGAAATAAACCATCCCTTGTCATTATCCAGTTCAAAGGAGACTTTTATTGAATCCCCGCTGCTCAACTCCTTCACATGTTTCCGGTCGCCTATCATAAACTCAAGGGCAAGGCCGTTGAGGGAGATATCTTTTACAATGACATCAAACTTTTTATCAATTTTGCCGAGGGTGCCTTGACCAATTATCTCAACGCTTTTTCTGATGTGCTTTCTGAATTCAATAGTGAGTTCGGATTTAAGCCCGCACTTGCATTTAACGGTTATGTTTTTCTTTTTCTCTTTAAAGATAGATGCATCAAACCTCTTCTCAAAGCCGCAGGATGGGCAGACAAAGACCGATTTATCGTTTTCATCCACATATGCTCTTAAAGCTTGGGAGTGGTTCATTATTTTATTTTCTCCACCAGATTTGCACTATCTTCCTGTATTTTCTGAAAATGATAGAAGAGAAGGCAGTATCTAAGGCATTACCAAATAATTTATCCCAAACAAAACAGCTCAAATTTATTACCAAACAATGTATTTAAAAAAACAATTCAAATTTTATGCCACAATTTAAAATATCTTATATGGCCAACTTAGAAGAGAGCTGTAATGTCCTGGATATTGTCAATATCCCCCCCCATGCGGAAAATGCCTGAATCATATCCCTTGCTGCATCTGTCCCGGATATTGTCAATATCCCCCCATGCCCTGGCAGGCACAACGAAAAAAAGCCGCGTAGGTTATGACTGGGTACTGAGATATACAGCACATTATCTGGAAAATTATAAAATAAATACCCCAAACACCCTAAAACAATAATTAATATCAGATCGACTTTGAAAATACCACTTTTTTAAGAGATCACGTCAAAACATGGACGCTATGACTTAAATCATGCTGATCGACACTTTTCAATACTGCCTTGACATACCCTGTAATATATCATTATGCTGTTTACAGAGTGACCTGCCTGTCCGCCCCAACAACTTATTTATGATCCCCATGAGAGGAGCTGCCATGAAATTTTCAAACTATCTTACCCAGGGATTTTACGACGAGCTTTTTGATGAACAGGGAATCCCCCGTCCAGGGGCACAACTGCTGATCAACAAAATAGAATCCCTTCCTGCAAACGATCTTATTCATAAACAGAAATCCGCCGAGACAGCACTGCTCCAGCTCGGAAACACCTTTGCCGTTTACGGCAGCGAGGAGGGAACGGAAAAGATACTTCCCTTTGACATAATCCCGAGAATCATAGACAACGGTGACTGGCACATTCTGGAAAAGGGCTTGAAGCAGAGGATATATGCTTTGAACCTCTTTATTGATGATGTTTATCACGACAGAAAAATCCTCAACGACAAAATTGTGCCGGAAGATCTAATCATGTCCTGCACCACCTACCGCAAACAGTGTGAAGGTCTCAATCCTCCAGGGAAAATCTGGTGCCATGTTACAGGAACCGATCTTATAAGGGACACCGACGGTAAATTCTATGTGCTGGAAGATAACATGCGCTGTCCTTCCGGGGTCTCCTATGTTCTTGAAAACCGTCAGGTATTAAAACGGACTTTCCCCCATGTTTTTGCCGACTCCAAGGTGAGGCCGGTGGATGAGTACCCCAACAAGCTTCTGGCCACCCTTGAGTCCCTTGCCCCGGATACGGTACCTTCGCCAAAGATAGGTGTTCTGACCCCTGGTATGTATAACTCGGCTTACTTTGAACACTCGTTCCTGGCCCAGCAGATGGGTGTGGAGCTGGTGGAGGGACAGGATCTGGTGGTTTCCGATGGATTTGTCTATATGCGTACCACCAGGGGACTCCAGCGCATTGACGTGATATACCGCAGATTGGATGACGATTTCATGGACCCCAAAGCCTTCAGGCCGGACTCCATGCTCGGCATTCCAGGTATCATGGAGGTTTACAGAAACGGCAAGGTGGCCATGGCCAACGCTCCAGGGACAGGAATCGCCGATGACAAGGCCGTATATGCCTATGTGCCGAAAATCATAAAATACTATCTTGGTGAAGATGCCATCCTTCCCAATGTACCCACCTTTATCTGCCGGGATGAAAAAGATAGGGCCCATGTGCTTGAAAACCTTGACAAGCTCGTAGTGAAGGCGGCCAACGAATCCGGGGGATATGGAATGCTCATAGGCCCCCATGCATCACAAAAGGAGCGGGAAGAGTTTGCCCTTCTCATACAAAAAAATCCAAGGAACTACATTGCCCAGCCCACCATCTCCCTCTCCCGGGTACCCACCATTGTTGACGGCCATTTTGAGGGGCGCCATGTGGATCTGAGGCCCTACATCCTTTATGGCGAAGAGATATATGTTCTTCCCGGAGGGCTCACCCGGGTTGCTCTTAAAAAAGGCTCCCTGGTGGTGAACTCTTCCCAGGGCGGCGGGACAAAAGACACCTGGGTAATAGGGGACGACCGCGGTGACGGAACATTAACGTCCGAGCCGCACTTTCAATCCTATCCGGCAACCTTTGAATCAGAGTCACAGTCACAGTCACAATCACCGCCACAGTCACAATCACCGCCACAGTCACAATCACAATCACAGTCACAGTCAGAACCGGGTGGCCCTCGGCACAGCTTTGGGGAGGGTTACTCACAGTCACAGTCAGGATCGCCATTGTCGTCTTCCTCTCAGTCACAGATGCAATCATCGTCAGGAGGTTCCCATGCTTAGCCGCGTTGCCAGCTCCATCTACTGGATGACAAGATACATTGAGCGGGCTGAAAACATTGCCCGGTTCATCAGCGTAAACCTGAATCTTACCCTGGATTTTCCCAGTGAGGCAAGCCGCCAGTGGCAGCCCATAGTCATGGCCACGGGAGATCACGCTCTTTTTGAAAAAAAGTATGGAACTGACTACTCATCAAGGAACGTGATAAATTTCCTTGCCCTGGATCAGGATTATGCCAACTCCATAATTTCATCTCTGCGGGCGGCCCGGGAAAATGCCAGATCCGTGAGGGAGATAATTTCATCGGAAATGTGGGAGCAGGTCAACCGCTACTACATAGAACTCAAGGATTCAGCCAAAACCGATTTTCCCAACAGAAACCCCCATAAATTTTTCAAAATCATCACCATGCGGGGACACATGTTCACAGGTCTTCTCTACTCCACCATGTCCCACGGAGAGGCCTTCCAGTTCGCCCTGACAGGACTTCTCCTTGAGAGGGCGGACAAGACTTCACGAATACTGGATGTGAAATATTTCATGCTTCTTCCCAGGGCAGGAGAGGTGAACACTCCCTATGACTCCATACAGTGGGCAGCAGTTCTCAAATCAGCCAGTGCCCTGGAGATGTACAGAAAAAGGTTCCACAGAATCATACCAAAGCAGGTGTGTGATTTTCTGATATTTGACGGAGAGTTTCCCCGCTCCATCCGCTTTTGCCTTAAAAAGGCCGAAAAATCCCTCCACAATATTTCAGGCAGCCCCGTGGGGACGGTCTCCAACATGGCGGAAAAAAGTCTTGGCAGATTGTGTGCCGACATAGACTACTCGGACATTGATGAAATCATCGACATTGGAATGCATGAGTATCTGGACGGTCTCCAGGTTAAAATCAACTCCGTGGGCAGCCATATCCACGATGCCTTTTTCAAGGCAATTCCTCCCCAAAGTTGATGACTTCGGGGTTTACTTGCCGCATTTTTATGACAACACAGGAAGAACAAAAAGCCTTGCCAAAAAAATAATCATCAATATGAAAAAATGGACAATACAAGATCGATACGGCAATTCGGTGTATATCACAGAAGAACGCTGGCAGCACATATTGGACTCACGCCCCGAGTTGGAGCCGTTTTTTGATCAGTTCCTTGATACTGTCAAGAGGGGACACCGTAAACAGAATGCACTGATCCCAAACGAGTATCGTTATTACAAACACCTCAACGAACTGTTGCCCGATAACAATCATTTGGTGGTCATAGTCATTTTCAAAATGAACATTGATGAACATGGTAACTATGCGCCCAATAATTTCATAGTAACTGGATGGGCAAAATTAATTCACCATAAAAGGTAACCATATGAACAATGAATTATTTTTCGAAACACAAAAACAAGCAGGAGATGGAACACCGGTCCAGTTAATCTATGACAGAGAAGCTGATATTCTTGAGTTTTTCTTTGGCCGGAATGAACCAGCTACAGGGGTCGAATTAACGGAGAATATTGTTTTGAGAATTAATCTACAGACCCGCAGGGCCATTAGTCTCTCAATTCTGCATTTTTCTATTTTGACTGAACATACTGAATATGGTCCCCGTAGTTACCCATTGGACAAACTTGATGATGTGTCGGAAGAATTACGAGAGCTGATTCTCCAGGTGTTAACCACAATGCCGGTAAATCAATTTTTGAAACTATCCCATTTCCAGGCATCTCCCACAGAGCAAATACCTTTTACTTATGTGGAATCCCAGCCGGAACTTAATGCAGCCTGATATTTCATCAAGCTTTCAGACAATGGACAACCCCGTAAAACGGAGAATGAACAATGGACAACCCCGTAAAATGGAGAATGAACTATGGCCATTCAAGTGGCACTTTATCATAAGACCAGTTATATTTATGACCGAAAAATACAACTTGGTGCCCAGGTGGTACGCCTAAGACCCGCCCCCCACTGCCGGACCCCCATTCTGAGCTACTCCCAGACCGTTGAACCCAAGGGACACTTCATCAACTGGCAGCAGGATCCCTTCAGTAACTATCTGTCCCGGCTGAATTTCACCGAAAAGACCGATCACTTCTCCATTGTGGTGGATCTTACGGCAGAAATGATAATAATCAACCCCTTTGATTTTTTTCTGGAACCCCATGCGGAAAAATGCCCCTTTACCTATAAACCTGAACTTGCAAAGGATCTGAAACCCTTTCTTGAAGTTTCCCCTCCTGGAAAAAAACTCAAAGAGTATCTTGCATCCATAGACCGCACCGAGAAAAACACCAATGATTTTCTGGTCATGCTCAACCAGGGGCTGGAAAAGACCATAAAATACAATATACGCATGGAACCCAATGTCCAGTCCA
The DNA here is from genome assembly GCA_015231465.1 of Desulfamplus sp. Classification (GTDB taxonomy): domain Bacteria; phylum Desulfobacterota; class Desulfobacteria; order Desulfobacterales; family Desulfobacteraceae; genus Desulfamplus. The sequence continues at coordinate 4,115 of JADGBO010000008.1, read as the reverse complement.
GCGAAGAGACCTTGACCAGACTGAGCGGTTCATGCAGGGATTCGGCCTGGCTGCTTGTGCAGATACTTCGCCACATGGGTCTTGCGGCACGATTTGTTTCAGGTTATCTAATCCAGCTTGCACCGGATGTGAAATCCATAGAGGGCCCGTCCGGACCAGAAAAGGATTTCACCGATCTCCACGCCTGGACAGAGGTCTATCTTCCAGGAGCCGGCTGGATCGGCCTTGATCCCACCTCGGGTCTTCTGGCCGGAGAGGGCCACATCCCCCTGGCATGTACTCCGGATCCAAGAAGTGCGGCACCGGTAACAGGTCTTCTTGAAAAGTGTGAAGTTGATTTCAGCCACACCATGGAAGTAACCCGCATCCATGAAGATCCCAGATCCACCAAACCCTATCCCCAGGAGATATGGGCAGAGATAGAGACCCTTGGTTACAGGGTGGATGAGGAGATTCAAAGGGAAAATATCAACCTGACCATGGGGGGAGAACCCACCTTTGTATCTGCAAAGGATATGGAGGGAGATGAATGGAACACGGCAGCGGTGGGTCCCACCAAGAAACCCCTCTCCATGGCACTTCTGAAGAGACTCAGAAAGGCCTGGGCCCCGGGAAGCCTGATCCACCTTGGCCAGGGTAAATGGTATCCCGGGGAGTCCCTTCCAAGATGGGCGTTGAGCTGTTTCTGGCGAAGGGACGGCAGGCCGGTGTGGAGGGATGATGCCCTTCTGGCCGATGAAGACAAGGATTACGGCCTGGGCCCGGATGATGCCCTGGAACTGATGGTTGCAGTCACAACCGTTCTTGGGGTGGATTCCCGATATGTCATGCCCGGGTATGAAGATATATTCCACTGGCTCTGGAAGGAGCAGCGCCTTCCGGTCAATGTCACTCCCGAAGATTCAAGGTTGAAAAATGCCGAGGAGCGGGCCCGCATGTCCCTGGTATTTGAAAGGGGAGTGGGAGAGGTCACAGGCTATGTCCTGCCCCTGCAGAAGGGATCATGGAAGAGCGGCCCCTGGCATCTGAAGGGCAAAAATCTCTTTCTCATTCCAGGGGACTCCCCCATGGGTCTGAGGCTCCCCCTGGACTCCCTTCCCTGGGTCGCCCCCCGGGAGTATCCCCGGGTCATTGAAGAAGATCCCATGGGTAAAAGGAGACCCTTTCCGGATCCCTTGACCTCGGAAGAGGAGAAGGAGAGACTTGCAAAAATTATGGATAAGAGAGAATCCCAGCGCCATCTCCAGGAGCTTACCAAGGAAGAGCAAAGGGATGATGTAATGCCCCAGCCCCACCCCTTTGCGGATCCGGCCCCCCATCCTCTGCCCAAAACCGGAGAGTCGGCAGCCTGGGTAATCCGCACAGCTTTGTGCATCCAGCCCCGGGGAGGGAAACTCTACGTATTCATGCCTCCCATGGAGAGGGCCACAGACTATTTCGAACTCGTAAGTGCCATAGAGGATGCTGCATCCATAACAGCCATGCCGGTTATCATAGAGGGATACACCCCCCCCTTTGATCCCCGCATCAACCGGTTCAGCATAACTCCGGATCCCGGCGTGATGGAGGTTAACATCCATCCTGCCCACACCTGGAAGGAGATGGTTGACACCACAACCCAGCTTTACGAGGAGACCCGCCTCACCGGCCTTGGCACGGAAAAGTTCATGCTGGACGGCCGTCACAGCGGTACCGGCGGCGGCAACCACATAATAATGGGCGGACCCACACCCGGAGAGAGTCCCTGGCTGAGACGGCCGGATCTGCTGCAAAGCTTCCTCACCTACTGGAACAACCACCCATCCCTTTCATACCTGTTCTCAGGTCTGTTCATGGGCCCCACCAGCCAGGCCCCCCGCATTGACGAGGCCCGCCATGACAGCCTGTACGAACTTGAAATAGCCTTTGAAGAACTCAAAAGGCAGACCATTCCATGCCGGCCCTGGCTGGTGGATCGCCTGTTCCGCCATCTGCTCACGGATCTCACCGGCAACACCCACCGGGCAGAGTTCTGCATAGATAAACTATACTCCCCGGACAGTGCCGCCGGACGACTGGGTCTTGTGGAGTTCAGAGCCTTTGAAATGCCTCCCCACGCTTTCATGAGCCTGGCCCAGCAACTTCTTTTACGCATTTTCATGGTAAAATTCTGGAAAAAACCCTGTGAAGAGAAGCTCATCCGCTGGGGCACATCCCTCCATGACCGCTTCATGCTGCCCCATTATGTGTGGCAGGATTTCTGCGATGTCCTTGATGAACTGGGCCATGAAGGCTACCCACTCAAACCTGCCCATTTCCATCCCCATTTCGAATTCAGATTCCCCTTTGTGGGCAAGGTTGTACATGGAGGCATGGAGATGGAGCTGAGGGTTGCCATGGAACCCTGGCATGTTCTTGGAGAGGAACCAGGAGGCGGTGGAACCGCCCGTTATGTGGATTCATCCCTGGAAAAGATCCAGGTTCTGATGAAAAACATGACCGATGACCGTTACATGGTACTCTGCAACGGTCACCCGGTGCCCCTTCAAGCAACCGGCGTGAAAGGCGAGTTTGCGGCAGGAGTTAGATACAGGGCATGGCAGCCCCCGTCCTGCCTCCACCCCACCATAGGTGTCCATGCTCCGCTGATCTTCGATATTGTGGACACCTGGAACCGGCGCTCAATAGGGGGATGCACCTATCATGTCTCCCATCCCGGGGGAAGGAGCTACGACATATTTCCGGTCAACTCCTATGAAGCAGAAGGGAGAAGGGTATCCCGCTTTTTCAGCATGGGTCATACCCCGGGTAAAGTGGATAACATTCCCGTAAAAACAATAAATCCGGAGTTTCCCCATACCCTGGATATGAGAAGGTTCAGATAAATCGGGAGTTTCCCCATACCCTGGATATGAGAAGATAATGTATCCATTTCCACGATAAACATAAGGAGAATCAAAAATGTATGACAGAATGCAGGAATTGACAAAAGAACAGATGGACAAAATCCATGCCGCTTCCATGGACATTCTTGAAAACAAAGGGGTTGCCTTCAATTATGATGAAGCTCTTGAAATCTTCAGAAGCAATGGTCACAGGGTTGAAGGTACAACGGTTTTTTTTAAAGAGAGTGATATAAAAAAAGCCTTGGAAACCGTTCCCGTAAAATTTACAGTACATGCAAGGAATCCGGAAAAAAGTGTTGTGGTAGGTGAAGATGATTTTGTTTTCGCACCTGGATACGGGGCACCCTTCATTATCGACATAAAGGGCGACAAAAGAGCTGCCACCATGGAGGACTACGACAACTTCTGCAAGCTGATCCAGACATCAAAGCATATAGACATGAACGGCTGGATGATGGTGGAGCCTTCGGACATGCCCCATGAAACCGTTCATCTTGATCTCAATCTCTCCAATATCCTGCTTTGCGACAAGCCCTTCATGGGAAGTCCCGTTTCAAGGCAGGGAGCCCTGGACGGCATTGAGATGGCAGCCATTGCCTGGGGCGGAAAGGAGAACATCATGGACAAAGTGGTGAGTGTCTCCCTGATCAACTCCCTCTCGCCATTGCAGTTTTCCGATGAGATGGCCGCATCCCTGATAGAGCTTGCCAGGCACGGCCAGGCATGTGTCATTGCCTCATTGATAATGGCAGGGGCCTCGGGGCCTGTGACCATGGACGGTGTCCAGGTACTCCAGAATGCCGAGATACTTGCGGGCATAACCCTGTCCCAGCTTGTGAGACCAGGGGCCCCGGTGGTCTATGGTTCAACATCCTCGGCCATGGACATGAAATCCGGAGGGCTTACCATAGGAGCCCCGGAGCTTTCCAAAAACATTGCCTATGTGACCCAGATGGCAAGGTATTACAATGTTCCCTGCCGCTCCGGAGGAGCCTTGACCGATGCTCTGGTTCCCGATGCCCAAGCAGGAATAGAGTCTGCCCTGGCCCTTTTCACCGCTGCAAGGAACGGTGTTAATTTTATTCTCCACTCCTGTGGAATTCTCGGTTCATATATCGGAATGAGCTATGAGAAGTTCATAATTGACGAAGAGCTGTGCGGCCTTGTGAGAAATCTTTTTAAACCCATGCCGGTTACGGACGATAGCATTGATCTTAAGATGATAAAGGA
>JADGBO010000089.1 GCA_015231465.1 Desulfamplus sp. | reverse complement strand
GTTGGGAGTCCGGCCACCCCAGATCATGGAAATAACGTATCCATTTCCACGGTAAAGGATGCCATAAAAATCATCTCTACTCAACACCCTTGTGCAGTTTACACTTGTGCAGCTTATCTTTTTTCAGTTGATTGCAGTGCTGTCGGGAAAAGTTAATTGGATTACCCATAGGGCGGATATTTATGAAATGTAAAATTTATCTCATTAAAATCTCTATCTTTATTCATTTGTTGTTTTTACCTGGGATTACACATGCTGAATTGATACCATTACTGGTTCCGGCATTGGATGGCAATACAAATAAATTTACCGGTAAAAGCGTGATTGCAGATTCCATGGACAACAGCTCTTCCATTCCCAATCAACAATTCAGAGATCGTATTTACTATTATGACCTTGCTTTGAATGGGACAGGAAAGGCCTATGTGCTCTATGCAGACCCCAAGCCTTTAATTCCGGACTCGGATCTGCCCGTTGATTTAAACCGGGAAAAAACCGACATTGTTTTAGCCATTGAAACGGCAACAGGCTGGGATAAGCAGGTGTTATGTACGGAAGGCGTTTTTCAACCCGCAGCTCTACAAATTGAAATCGATGGCCAGGGAGTCTTCCACTTGATTTATATTCGTAAGTTGACCAAGGAGATGGCAGGTGAAGCACAAGTTGTGGATTACCTTGTGTATCGTAAACTTGAAAATGATGTTCTTTCCGAAGAAATTGAAGTGGGAGACCTGTCTCTTCACCCTCCTAACCTGGCAGGATTGGGCGGATGGCGTACCCGCATGGCACTCACCCCGGATGATCGTGTCTATATGCTGCGTGAGGGTGGGTCCATGGATTTGACCCGGCCGGTATTTAACCTGCTGGTGCCTGACGGTTCCGGTAACTGGGATGCCCGGGAGTTGTCTGGTTTGCCGGCAGCTAACTGGTATCGCCTCGGTGGGTTCCTCATTGATAAAGCAGGGCATCCACATATCATTTTTGCCGATTATGCCTATGACAATGCCGGCCAACCATACATTGCTGATGGTTTTTCCGGCCTGGAGGATTCACCTTACCATAATCTCTGGTATGCAGGTTCTGATACCCTTGATGGTCAGGGCTGGACCGCTATTCACCTTGATGAGGATCCAGGCAGTTCGGTACCTTCTTTATATCAATTCCAATTCTGGGTTGATTTAGCCCTGGATGAAGATAATAATCCCGCCGTTGCCACATGGTTATGGAGAGTGGGAACACTGTTTCCCGGTTACAACACTTCAGCGGTTTTCTTTAGACGTGACAGCACAGGGCAATGGCACACAAGCCGTACTACACGCACCTTTGAAAACCTTACCTATGAACCCCAAGGCCCGCTTGCGGGTATGGGGCCGGGATTGGTTAAAGATGCAAGTGGCTGGCACGGTGTCTGGGACAGTTCCCATCCCCGCCCTTTTGAACATGAGTTCCAGCGAGGTGGTATTATGTATCGCTTCAGCCCTGATGGTGATAACTGGAATTATTATCAGCCCCTGGCTCCATTTTCCGCGGAAGGTCACTGTATCACCAAAATTGATGCAAAAAATCGTTTGAATGTATTGGTTCTTGGCGATCATACCGATACACAGTTGTATCTCCTCCGGTACCAGTTGCCCGGGGATAATCTAATGGAGGTCTATACGGACAGGCGTTATTATTATAAAGGCGAAAGCGTGACTTTACACGCACGCATTGAGCCCGGTGCCGTGGGGGATTATTATGTTGCCGCCGTCAGTACCCCCCGTCCGGAAATTCATCAGAATATGGAAATCTGGCAACTGACGGACCGTGGGGAGTGGCAAAAGATTACAGGACTTGAACAGTTGCTTCCACTATTGACGGTGCCTGAAGGGTTCAATTTTCACAATGCCATAGGGACTGTAGGTCCACTTCAATCTCCCTTTGACAAACCAGATACTGACTATACTATTTTTTCCCTGGTCACAGAGCCTGGCAGTGATATCAATGCCGGACAATGGGTTACCCCATTATTTGCCCGGGAGATTACCGTCAATAAAGGATTTCCCCAATGATGCTTGATAATCTTATCAAGAATATTCCCATGCCGGTTAAGCGTGCCGTAAAGGACTTCCCCAATGATGCTCCATAATCTTATCAAGAATATTCCCATGCCCGTTAAGTGTGCCGTAAAGGATTTCCCCAATGATGCTCGATAATCTTATTAAAAATATTCCCATGCCGGTTAAGCGTGCCGTCGGGGAACCCTTAAGACGGATATTGTCTCCCCCGGTGCCACCCCCTTCTGTCCCATCGGTTATAATGGCGGGTAAGCCTGGCACGGATAATTTGTGGTGGAAGGAGCTGGAAAAAGTTGCGAACAAGAGGATTTTTCCCGAATTGACACCCACGGCCAGGCAGGCCTGTGCCGGGATCAGGGAGGCTTATCGTCCTGTATTGGAACGCTATGATGTAAGTGCAGATGATTTTTTTTGGGGCAGTATCAAAAATGAAGAGGCCGAAGCCTTATATCAGTCAGTATTGGACCGTAAACCCGGCATAACCTACCAGGTGGGTACTTTTGTGGGATACTCGGCACTTGTCATTGCCCATGCTTTACGTGCCAATGGAAGTGGCGTGTTGATTGCCGTTGATCCGGAAATTCCCCATCGCACCTTTATTAATCCCGTCAATGTAGCCAGGGAAGCGGCAAAGCTCCAGGGGTTGGACAGATATATCCGTTTTGAGCGGGGTTGGCATTCCGGGCCCCTGGGTGATTATATAGGCCGTGGCTTAAAGCGGAGTATCCCTGTCATCGGACGCGAAGTCATGGATACTATCCGTGACCAGGGGATTGATCTTGCCTTCATAGACGGCGATCATTCAAGTGCCTGCACATTGACGGACTTTCTACTGATGAAAGATTACCTTAATTTGAACGGTGTTGTTCTGTTCCATGATGTACTGACCTGGCCCACGGTGGCCCAGGCAATTTTACTTATCTGGCATGATATCCACTATTTTGTGCGTGGTACACCAGCCTATTTCGCTTTGGATGTAAGGAGTGGCCAGGATGGCCTTGCGGCACTGGAGCGTATTAATGATGAGAATTTCCCTACTTTATGTTTGAAAATAGAAAATTCCCAGGGAGAGCCCGTTGCTGATGCCAGGGTTGTATTACCCTGTGCTGATTTCACCGCCGTCAGTGATAAAGACGGGATCGTTTATCTCCTGTCGGAAATTTCAGAAGGCTCCGGGGTGACAATTAGCCACCCGGATTATCTCCCCTTTCAAGGTGTGCTGGCCAGGGGAACCCAGGGTGATTTTGCCCAGGTCACCCTGCAGTTGACTGCTGCCTGACCTGTGAATAGGTATGTTGATAACCCCCATTGATAACCCCCAGGGATTGCTCCTTAAGGAATCTATAGTTTTCCAGATAATGAAATTGGCGGAAATACTGTAGGGGCAGTCCCTTGCGGCTGCCCCCTGGGAATGAATTTGTTCAAATATTTTTCTGGAAGTCTATATATGAAATTACCCAAAATTTTAGTTATTATTGTCACATGGAACAAGGAGAAGTATATACTCAAGCTTCTGGACTCTTTAAAAGATATTGATTATGACAGGGATTGCATGGATATCCTCCTTGTGGACAACGCCAGCAGCGACTCCACGGTGGAGAGTGTTTCAAGGCTTTATCCATGGGTGAAAATATTGTGCAATGAAGAGAACCTCGGAGGTACCGGCGGATTCAACACAGGTCTTGACTGGGCATTCTCTAAGCCCGGGGGCAGTTATGACTATCTTTGGCTCCTGGATAATGACGTGGTGGTAAATCGCCACGCCCTGGCTGAACTGGTGAATCTCCTTGGGAAGAACAGGGATGCGGCCATTGCAGGTTCCACAATGATGCAGCTTGATTATCCCTGGCGGATCAACGAGATTGGTGCCTATTACAGCAGAGACAAGGGCTCCCTGGTTTTCAATTTCCATGGAGTGCCGGTGGATATTTTCCGGGGACGTTCCATGGATGATCTCTGTTCCCTGGAACTTAACATGGCTGATTTCATAACAGATTTCAAAGACTATATTGATGTTGACTATGTGGCCGCGGCCTCCCTTCTGGTCAGGGCCGATGTCGCCGAAAAAGCAGGACTATGGCGGGATTTCTTTATCCACTTTGATGATGTGGAGTGGTGCCTGCGTATTGCCGGCATGGGGTACCGGGTCCTGGCATCCTGTCGCTCGGTCATATGGCATGTTTCCGCTGCCGCCAAGGTTCCCACCTGGGTACTCTACTATGACAGCAGAAATGCCCTGGATGTTGTTAAAAGACATGGAAGGGGAAGAAAGGTCCTTGCCAGGGCCGTGAATCATGAACTGAAACGTTCATTCTATTATGCCCTCATCGGACGCATGGAGCTGGCCCGTCTTTTCATTGAGGCTGTTGATGATTTCCACACCGGTTTCATGGGTAAAAAAAAGATCGACCTTCCGTCCCTCTCCAGTCACATTGAAGAGCCCCTTGCCAGCCTCCCTTTCATGGCTTCCGACGTTAAAAAAATCCTTGTTCCCTGGACGGTTAATATGTATGCTACAGGACTTCAGGAGATTCTGGTGAAAGTCATGATGCAGCGGCCCGATGTTTCCGTTGATTTTCTCACCCATCCCGACGGCGTTGAGATATTTCAGTTCCCCCGGATAAATTTTGTCGATTTCCATCGAAGCAGGTTTCGGCGTTATATTACATACTGGTCCCTCAGGAACAGGTATGATCTGGTACTCCAGTCGGAGTATGAAAGGGTGCCGGGCCTCTCCTGGCTGGGGGGGAAGATTATGTTTGTAAGTAATACCACCTATTTTCTATCTTCCGGGCCCGGTTTCCGGGCACTTTTTATCTTTTTTGTGAAGGAGATTGGAAAACGGTGGAGATTCAAGGGATTAATGGGCAGAATCAAGGGATTTCTGTACGGAGGGAATTAACTCCCCATGGTATTTTATAAAAAAGTTTGCCGGAGAATCTTTTCCCAGGATGCTCCGGAGATGGCCCCGGCCGAATCTTTGCCCCCTCCAAAGATCATGGAATCCCGTGCAGATCTATGGCATGGGACCATCCGGCCCTCCCTGTGGCATCCGGATGATGAAAGCTGGCATCTCTTTCGGAGAATCGAAAACAACTCCCTGGAAGCCCCATCCCCCAAAGGAGATCGGCTCCGGCCCCGCAACATCCTTCCCCTGTATGATCTTGACCGCTACCGGTGCCATATTCCGGCCCATGACTTTACCGGGGAGCGTCTTTACCACGAGGCAGCCTCGCTTCCCGGGGAGGGGGGAGATATTCATCTGCCCCCGGGACGTGTGGAGCTTCACCGGATGCTCAAGCTTCCTTCCAACAGCCGCCTTATAGGTTCGGGCCGGGGAAGTACCCTGCTTGTCTTCCAGGATGTTGACCACGGCATCTGCCTCCGGGGGAGTTCCGGTAACCCCCTTTTTGATATATCCATACATGATATTACACTCTCCCACAAAGGTGTTCATAAATTCTGTGCCGCGGTTTTCATCTCCAACTGCCGGAATCTGGGTTTTTATGATGTGGAGATAATCCAGCCCGTTGGAGTGGGGTTTCTTCTTGCCGATAATGTCTCAGGCACCCTTTTAAGCTCATGTTCCGTGGCCGGGGCGGGTCTTGGGGGATACATGCTTGTCCGGGATGTGCATGGTACAGTATTTGATTCATGCCGGGCATACGGCTGTGGGCAGAGCGGAGTCTTCCTGACGGACTTGAAACTTCCCCGGGACTGTGACCCCCTGGATTTCGATCACCAGATACACCACACCACTTCCGTGATCGGAAACTTTGGCCCCTTTGATCCATGGGATCCATCCCCCTGCCGCACCACAATGAACAACTGCATATTTTCCGGAAACAGAAAAATGGGTGTCACCACCGACGGCACAGGGCTTTTGAAGATTGACGGATGCACCATTTCCCATAACGACTGTGAGGGAATAACCATTGACAACGGCTCCTGGGCATGTATTGTACAGAACTCCACCATAACCGGCAATGGCTGGCGGGGGAGGCAGCACAGCGAAGAACTCACCGTGGATTTTGTAAATCAGATGGGGTTGATGCCCGATAAAAGCTCCATGGCCAAACTGCCGGGGATAAGTTTTGACAATGCTGCCAACTGCCGGGTGGAAAATTGTCTCATAGAGGGTAACTGGGGTGATGGCGTTAAATTTGTCCGTGCCGTTTACGGCTGCACCGTCTCATCCAACCTTATCATTGACAACAATCTTGGCCGGAACAGCCGTTTCCATTTTTTCGGGGTATTGATAGCAGTAGCTCCCCGCCAGCATAAAGATCAGGCTGATTTTCCAAGCTGCTACAACAATATTATGAAAAACGATATTCTGGGGAGCCATTTTGCAGGTATCCATCTCCTGCCGGGCACCGTGGGTAATGTCATTGAAGGAAATACTATTTCCGGCCATCAACATATGGCCATTGAAAACCATACTTTGGAGGATGACAACCTCCTGATTCACAATCATACTGGATGAAAAAGTACTTTACTCAAAATGGATATTTTGGTAGTTTTTCCAGGTTATCAGTGAAACATGCCGATAAATCGGCATCTTACTCAAAATGGATATTTTGGTAGTTTGCCCGGGATATCAGTGAAACATGCCGGTAAATCGGCATCCTGGGGATGATATGAAGGATGCCGGCAAATTGAGGAAAATTTGAATTGAAAAATTTTTTCATGAATTCCAGGGGTATTCTTTTGAAGGCATTCTCCTTCGAGGGCGGCCTTTTCGGGAAACTCTTTCCCAGGGGGGGGGGCAAAGGTTTTTTTTCCAAGGGAAGCTTTTCCGGGGTACAACCATCCCAGGGTGATATGAATTCTCCCCATGGAACCCTCCATGATACTCCCCGGGAGCAGCTCATTAAGCAGTGGGCCTCCAGTGAGTGGATTGAGTACCAGGCCTGGATATTCCAGAAAGAGTTCATGACCCTCCATCGTTGGATGGAGATGAGGGAAATATCCCTTGCAATGGAGGAGGCGCCCCTCATAACCGTTGTGACCCCTGTATATAACACTGACCCTGCAGATTTGAAGGAGTGCCTGGCATCGGTCCGGCTCCAGGCCTATCACAACTGGGAGATGTGCATTGTGGATGACGGAAGTACCAATGAATCCACCCTCGCTGTTTTAAGGAGCTTTGCCCGGGATGATTCCAGGATCAGGGTTATATTCTCCCGGAAGAACCAGGGCATATGCGGTGCCACCAATCGTGCCATGGCCGCTGCTGCAGGCTCCTACATAGCCTTCCTTGACCACGATGACCGCCTGGCCCTTGATGCCCTCTTCCATGTGGCCCGGGTCCTTGTCTCGGATCCCGGAATTGACGTGGTTTACTCGGACCGTGACATGCTCTCCCCCAGGGGACTGAGGTTCATGCACCTTTTCAAGCCTGATTGGTCGCCGGAACTTCTCTTCTCCATGAACTATATATGTCATCTCATGGTCTATAGGGCATCGCTGATATGGAAGGTCGGGGGGCTGCGTTCAAAGTACGAGGGTTCCCAGGATTATGATCTTATACTGAGGGTTATGGAGTGGAATCCCAGGGTTCATCATATATCAAGGGTTCTCTACCACTGGCGCCAGAACGAGAACTCGGTGGCCCTCAACCACGATGCAAAGACCTATGCCTACAGAGCCGGAGTACTTGCCCTTACCCATGCCCTTGAAAGAAGGGGCCTGAAGGGAAGGGTCTCGGAACTCTCCCACCTCTGGAGGGGTCACTACAGGGTTGAGCTGACTCCCCCCGGTGGAAGTGCGTTCTTTATGCCTGCTTTGCCCGGAGATATTCCGGGGGATGCCTTTGCCCCGGCCCTGGAGGATGCCGTCACTGCTGCTTTAAGAGGGGAACCGGCCATTGTCCATGGTGAAGGCTCCCATGGTATCGGCAACCATGGCACCGCCTCCCATGGTGAAGGCACCCATGGCACCGGCACCAGTTCCCATGGCACCGCTGCTTTGGAGGAGTTCATTGTCGTACTCTCCCCCCTTCTCTCCTGTGGGGATAAAAGGGCCGCCCTTCTGGAGATGATCTCATGGTTTCAGATTCCCGAAGTGGGCATTGTCACCGGCAAGATCGTGACCGCCGGAGAGAAGCCCCTCACAGTACACGCTGGCATGGTGCAAAAACCCGATGGAATGCCCCTCTTTATCTTTGACGGGAAGCCGGAATCCCTTCCTGGTTATATGGCTGCAACATTTGTCGTCAGAAATGTCATTGCACCCCACCCATGCTGTTTTGCCGTTCGCAAATCCCTGTGGCTCCTTTTGAGGGGGATTGATTCCCGCTATAAGGGCGGGCACGGGGTGACGGATCTGGCATTGAGGGCTTTAAAGAACGGGTTCAGGACTGTTTATACTCCCTTTGCACGATTTGAGATAAGCTCTCCGGAAATCCTTGAGGATATCTGGAGAAAATCGGATATCCCGTTTTTTAAGGGAAGGTGGGATTCTCTCCTCTCTCTAAGGGATCCATATTATAACAGGTACCTGACTTTGAAGCTTGTGGATATGGGCCTTGATGCGGATGTAGGGGATATGGCGGCGGAGAATGGGAATCATATTTTCAATATCGCATAGATTTCAGCATGTTGTCTGTTTATTTTCAGTTTTGCCAATATGTTGAATGTCGGATTAAGGTTTTTTAAGAAACATGTAATAGGGTTTAATTAACTTACCCAAACTCCACCTATCCAGTCATGGAGAGGGGTTTGGGGGGTGAGGTGAATGGGCAAGTTATTAAAAATCAATTCCTAAGCAATTTATAAACGAAATATGGGAGGAGATAAAAATGCTGGATATTATTGAAGTTGCAATGGAAAAAGGCAGGAATGAAGGAGAGGAAACAGGATACAAAAATGGCGAGGAAACAGGATATAAAAAAGGCAGTAAAGATGGCAAACTCACAGGTTTTCAAGAGCTGCTAATGGGATTGCTAATGGCAAAGTTCAGCCCGATTCCCAGAGATATTGCTGTTCAGATTAGGAAAATTCAAGAAGCAGACGTGTTGCAGTCTCTGATTCATGCCATTATGAAGTGTGAAGATATCAACGATTTTGAGACTGTGTTGAACAGGGTATAATCTGATTAGCGATAATACCGCCATGGTGGTTATATGGAAGTTGATGAAACAAAGAAAAAGATTGAAAAACTGACCTGGGCAGGTCTGCTGGCCAATGTCTTACTTGCCCTGTTCAAGCTCGTTATAGGCTTGAAGAGCGGCAGCCAGGCCGTTGTGGCAGATGCCATGCACAGCTTTTCCGACACTGCATCAGATATCGTCATCCTGCTCGGTGTCCGTTACTGGACCGCTCCGCCGGATCACTGCCATCCCTACGGCCACCAGAAGATGGAATCCTTTGTCACTATTATCATCGGACTATCCCTCCTCACCGTGGCCGGGGGCATAGCTTACAATGCCATTGTCTCGCTATCCCTGCCCCTTACGGAGACCCAGCTTGGAAGGGCGGCACTCCTGGCACCTGTCCTGTCCATTATTGTCAAGGAGACCCTTTTTCATATTACCTTCAGGGCAGGAAGGGAGATACGATCCTCTTCCCTGAAAGCCAATGCCTGGCATCATCGAAGCGATGCACTCTCCTCGATTCCTGTTCTTGTTGCTGTGGGAGCATCCGTTATCAATCCCTCCTTTGCCTTTCTCGATTCTGTTGGTGCTGTTATTGTATCTATTTTTATTATAAATGTGGGTTTTAAAATAGTTTGGGAGAGTGTGGGTGAACTCATGGACAGGGGAATCTCCCGCCAGGAAGTGTCAAGGCTCAGAACAATGATTGAAAATATCCCCAATGTCAAAGGTGTTCACGACATCAGATCCAGAAAACTTGCAGGTTCGGTTTATATTGACCTCCACCTGGAGGTTGACGGCTCCCTCAGCATAAGGCATGGCCACGCCATTTCAGAAACGGTGAAAGAGGAGCTTCTCGGTAAAAATCCCTGGATTGTAGATGTTATGGTACACCTTGAGCCGGATGATAACTCTTTGTTGTCCGCCTGATGCCCTGCATCACTGCATTCTTTAAATATTAGGAGTTTGATTTATCACTGCACTCTTTCAATATTAGGAGTTTGATTTCATGGAATCTTTCACAGCCGAAACCTCCCGGGAACCTTCCGGAGTTGTATTTGATCCACAAAGACTTATGTATCTTTTAAACAATGATGATGATCTGGCAGAAACCATAATCAATATTTTCCTTGACACTGCTCCCCAATATATGACTTCCCTTTCTGAGCTGATCCAACAGGGGGATGCATTAAAATCGTCTGAAATGGCACATAAAATCAAGGGTGCCGCAGCAGATCTCGCGGCCGACCGAATCCACGAAACCGCATCTGCAATGGAAAAGGCTGCCGCCGGAGGTGAGATTGAAAAACTTCCGGCACTCATGTCCATACTTGAGGAACGGTTCCGGGAGTTTAAAAAATATCTTGCATCCGGGACAAGTCAATAATATAGATTGCCAGATATGCAGCGGAAACCATTCGACCTGGCACAAAAATTCCATGTAAAAATTCCATGGCTTTCATATCAATCAATGAAAGGCTGAAATAATCATGACACAGGAAAAGGCAATAAAAATTCTGATTGTAGAAGATGAACCGGTCAGTCGTACAAAAATAGCCAAAATGCTTGATGATGTGGGGACCCTGGAACTTTTTGAGGCTGGAAAAGATGCTCTGGAGGCTTTTATCAAGGCTTTTGAGGCAAAGAGTCCATTTAATTTTCTCATCCTTGATGTTTCCATGCCCGAGATGGACGGGATTGAGCTTTTGAAAAAAATCCGAAAATTTGAAAAGCAAAGCCTTGTGCCAAGGGAGAGTGCTTCAAAAATTGTGATGCTTACCTCATATTCAGACAAAAAAACCGTCATTGCATGCCATGCCGCAGGATGTGATGACTACGCGGTAAAACCTTTCAAGAAAGATGTAATAATCAAGAAAATGGAAAAACTGGGTTTCAAGCCTCCCCAGGTCAAAGGTTCATCCAGCGATGAAATCACCATATCACAGATGGTTTCCGATGCCATAGAAGGTTTCAAGCATGGCAAGGTGGATCTTCCATCCCTTCCTTTTATTGTCCAGGATCTCCAGGACCTCATGAATGCTCCCAATGCCAGCCTTTCTGAAATGGCAAATATCATCAAATCCGACATAGCCATATCCATTGAACTTATAAAAGCCGCCAACTCTCCATATTACGGAGGTGTTGAAAAAATCAAGGATGTAAAAATGGCCATCAACAGACTGGGGTTGGATAAAACCAGAGCAGTGGTCTCTGAAATTGCCGGCAAATCCCTTTTCCAGATAGATATACCTGTTTTTAAAAAGGCAATGGATCAGCTATGGCGGCACTCCTATGCCGTTGCCCATATTTCCAGGATAATTGCCGGAAAGGTGTGGTCAGTAAAACCCGAGCAGGTCTTTGTAAAAGGGCTGATCCATGATGTTGGAGCGACTCTTCTGATAAAAAACATTGCCGAAAACATTAAAGGGATCAATCCAGGCGGAAAAAACGTGGATCAGAAGGGTCAGAAAACAAAGGGCTCCCCGGAAGTTCATCATGCCTTCAACAGCGGGGATGATAAATGCGTTGATGAGGTCATCAACTGTGTTATGGAAGTTCATGCCAGTTTTGGGGGCACATTGCTGAAAACATGGAAATTTGGAACCGATTTCGTTGATGTTGCAAGGCTCCATGAATGGAAGGAGTTCCCCGGGGAGACATCAAGCGAAGTCCTGATCGTCAACCTTGCGGATCAGCTCTCCAGCTCCATCGGGTACGCTTTCCACAACAGGGAGGCACCTGATCTCTCACTTATCCACTCGGCATCACTCCTCGGCATTGAAAACGATGAACTTGCCCGAATATGTGAAACCGCCAAACATGAAATAGAGCAGGCCCTTAACATCATGGAACAGGAGACCGACAAGGCTTGAGAATTAACATCATGGGTGCAGAATTAATTAAAAATATTGGTGCCGGTACCATTGAACGGATTGAAGGAACCGGAAGGCTGTTTCTCTTCTTCTGTTCCGGGGTCGCAACTATTTTTACAATACCTGTTCAATATCGGAAGATTCTTGAACATATCTGGTTCATAGGAGCCAGATCCATGGGTGTAATTGTGCTGACAGGAGCCTTTACAGGAATGGTTCTGGGACTTCAAGGCTATTATACTCTGATTAAATTCGGTTCAGAAGGTATGCTTGGTTCTGCGGTGGCCCTTACCCTGATACGGGAGCTTGGCCCTGTCCTGACAGCCATCATGGTAACGGCAAGGGCAGGTTCCGCCATTGCCGCCGAGATTGGAGTGATGAGAATCTCGGAACAGATTGATGCCCTTGAAACCATGGACATAGACCCGGTTCGGTTTGTTTTCAGCCCCAGGCTGGCTGCCGCCGTTATCAGTTTTCCCCTGCTGACAGCCCTTTTTGACGTAATAGGCGTATTCGGCGGATATATTACAGGCTCCCTTATGCTTGGTATCAATCCGGGAATCTATTTCTACAGGGTCAGTGACAGCGTTGTAATGGCCGATGTCACAGGCGGTTTTGTCAAATCCCTTGTTTTCGGTGCTGTGGTGATAACCATCTGCTGTTATCGTGGTTTTTATACCCATCTTCAAACCCGGGGAGGATTTGGTGCAAAAGGGGTAAGTTTTTCCACCACCACGGCGGTTGTGAACTCCTGTGTGCTGATTCTTATTTTTGATTATATCATAACATTTATTCTGCTTTAGGAATGAGTGG
>JADGBO010000088.1 GCA_015231465.1 Desulfamplus sp. | reverse complement strand
GACCTGATTTTGGATGTTAATTTCAAGGGGGTTGCATGCCCCCTTAATCCTTTAATCTCTGAACGAAAACCCATTAGCCTGTTGTTTTTTTTAAAAGTTGATAATGCTCAAAATTAAAAATGAAGATTTTCCAAAAATCAGCTGATAAGCAACTAATATGCCAATGCTTAACTATCTGATTTTGTTAAACTAATAACTATTTCATATCAAAAACAAATAATACAAAATCAAAAACTTCGTCTCGGAATTTTGGATATATTCTCTTTTAAATCAAAGGTGATGCAGGGTGTTACCAGTGTGGAAGAGGTTATCCGTGTTACCCAGGAGTGATGGTATTTGACATATAATGATGAGAAAATTTCTTATACTCTTTTGTGCTTTTACCGTGGCTTCGGTTCCCTGGGCATGTTCCCCCATCTCCAGGATGCCTTCCACCGCCCCCAGGGTACAGATGGGGCCTGTCTATACAGATGGTGTGGATAACGTGCCTTCCACCGCCCCCAGGGTACAGGATATTTCGTCTGGGTCTAAAGAGGACGAAGAAAGGGTTGAACATGATCACTCTCTTTTATTTTATTTTTATAAAAAATATATATCGCCGGCAGATGGCAGCCGCTGCAGTATGCTGCCTTCATGTTCATCCTATGCGGAGCAGGTGTTTCGCAGGCATGGCCCTTTGATGGGATGGATAATGACCTGCGACCGCCTTATCAGGTGCGGCAGGGATGAGACAGGACCCGGCCGATCTCCCAAGGTCAGATCGGAAGAAGGGCGGATATTGAATGTTGATCCTGTCGAGGCCAATGATTTCTGGCTTAGGAATGGCCAAAAACAATTTTAGAGGTTTACCATGAAGCTTTTTGACAGCCATTGTCATATAGATGACAATGTTTTTGATCATGATTTCGATGAGATGCTCAAGAGAGCGGAAGATGCCCTGGTTAAGGGGATCATGGCGGTGGGCATTGATCCAGGCACCACAAAAAAAGCCATTGAGATGGCAGAGAAATATTCAAAAAAATCCATCGAGACGGCAAAGAAATATTCAAAAAAATCCATCGAGATGGCAGAGAAATATTCAAAAAAATCCATTGAGACGGTAGAGAACTATTCAAAAAAAGAGATTGAGACGGCAGAGAAGTATTCAAACAAAGAGATTGACACAACAGATAAGTATTATTCCGGCAATATTTTTGTATCTGCGGGAATGCATCCCCATTATGCCCAAAAATGCTCCCATAAAATCATGGAAGAAATAAAGGAGCTTGCCGCCCATCAATGCGTAATGGCCTGGGGAGAGACAGGACTTGATTTCAATAGAATGCTCTCACCCCAAAAAGATCAGGAGAGATGGTTTCTTGCCCAGATGGAGGCTGCCGGGGAGTTGCATCTTCCTGTGATTTTCCACGAGCGGGATTCCCGGGGACGTTTCCTTGAGATGATTCAGTCTGTGGGGCCTCCGGAAAAAGGGGGTGTGGTCCACTGTTTCAGCGGCTCGAAAAAGGAGATGTTTGCCTACCTTGATCTTGGCTTCCATATTGGCATTACAGGCATTTTAACCATTAAGGGACGGGGTGCCCCCTTGAGGGAACTTGTCCCCCATATACCGGATAACCGAATACTCATCGAAACAGACGCACCCTATCTGACCCCTGCACCCATGAAAAACAGGGTGAGACGGAACGAACCGGCATTTGTCATGCATGTTCTTGGGAAACTTTCTGAAATCAAAAACATCGACTCCAGCACCCTTGCCGATACAATATGGGATAACACCTGTAAACTTTACGGCATAAGAGAGCTGGTGGAAAAATAAGGGTTTGATTCCAATGTCGGCCCCTGCAAAAATGGCCGAAAATTAGGATCAAGCCCCAAAATAAGGACATCCACTCCATGGAACTATCCCCCCAGCAGCAGCAGGCTGTGAACCATTCCGGCTCCCCGGCACTTGTTGTGGCAGGTGCAGGATCCGGCAAGACAAGAACCCTGACGGCAAAAATTCTCCATCTGATCCAATCCGGATATGAATCGGAAAGGATACTTGCCATAACCTTCACAAATAAAGCCGCTGACGAGATGAAAAGCCGCCTGTACAAACTCACCGGAATGGGATTCTCAAGATTCCCATGGGTACGGACCTACCACTCTGCCTGTCTCATGATTTTAAAAAACCATTGTGACAAGGCAGGATATGCCAAACCCATACAGATATGCACCTCATACCATCAGAAGAAGATCGCCACCGAGGTTCTTGTCAACGGCGGCCTGGACAAAAAAAATGCAGCTAACCTGGTATCTGTCATATCCCGGGCAAAAAATTCGGGTGATCCCGGCCACTATTTTGACATGAGGCCCAGGATGGCCGGTATTCCCTTCAAGCTCCATGATCTTTTCGTCAAGTATGAAGAGAAGCTCATGGAGGCAAACAGCGTGGATTTTGACAACATCCTCCTGAAAACCAGGGATATTCTCAAAAATTACAAGGAAATACGGGATTATTACAGGAACTATTTCACCCACATTCTGGTTGATGAATACCAGGACACCAACAACCTCCAGGAGGAGCTGACCCGTCTATTTCTCGGAGACCATGGCAATCTCTTCTGTGTGGGGGATGACTGGCAGGCGGTTTATGGTTTCAGGGGGAGCAATGTCAACCACTTTCTCAAATTTTCAGGACGCTATGAAAGGGCAAAGATATTTCGTCTTGAAGAGAACTATCGATCCGCGGACGAGATTGTCCAGCTTGCCAACAGTCTCATAGACTTCAACCGCGACAAGATGGAGAAAAAATGCTTTTCCAGAAAACGGGGCGGCACCGTGGAGATACATGATTTCTTTTCCGATGCCGAAGAGGCCCAGTGGGTTGCAGGCCGTATCAAGGCTCTCCACGCCCATGGAGACGGCATCCCCCTGGACAGGGTAGCCGTGGTCTATCGCACCAAATTCTGTTCCCTGGCCTTTGAGAAGACCTTCCGGCTCTTTCAGATTCCCTACCGGCTCATGGGGGCCCAGGGTTTCTTTGAACGGATGGAGATACTCGATATCAACGCTTATCTATGTGCCGCAATTTTTCCCAATGACGATGTCTCCTTTGAAAGGGTCCTCAATACCCCCAGGAGGGGCATGGGACCCGCCATGCTCAAAAAGATGGGAGCCCTTAGGAAGGCCGGTATGGGTCTCCAGGAGTGTGCCAGAATCATGGCCCGGGACAGGCTTGTGGCAAAAAAACTTCATGACAATCTGTGTGAACTTCTTGATCTCCTGGACGACATTGAAGGTATGCAGCCTGCCCGGGCCATTGATACCATTATAGAGAGGGTGGATTACTATGAACACCTGAAAAAACTTTGCAAAAGCGAAGGTGAGTTCATATCGAAAAAGGAGAACATAGAGCAGCTTCGTTTTACGGCAAAGGAGAAGGCCGATATCCTTGAATACCTTGAGGAGGCCGCACTTATAAGGGAAGATAAAGACGGGGACGAAGACGACCAGGAAGGGGGGGTGGCTCTTCTGACCATCCACTCGGCAAAGGGGCTGGAGTTTGACACTGTATTTGTGGTGGGATGCGAGGAGAACCTCTTTCCCCACTGGCGCTCCATTGACGGAGGTGAAAAGGCACTCCAGGAGGAGCGGCGCCTTATGTATGTTGCCATGACCAGGGCCGAGCGTTTCCTCTATCTCTCCCATGCAAACTACCGCAAGGGGCAGTTTGCAGCCAGGAGCCGTTTCATTTCCCAGATAGAAGAGTGTCTCTGACAACCGAATATATCAAAGATTCCTTAAAATTACAGCCGCACCGAAAAAGTGCCTTTCACAGCCTCCATGGAAGAGTTTCTTTTACACCCGCTGTGGAAGAGTTTCTTTTACACCCGCTGTGGAAGAGTTCCTTTTACACCCGCTGTGGAAGAGTTCCTTTTACACCCGCTGTGGAAGGGTTCCTTTTACACCCGCTGTGGAAGGGTTCCTTTTACACCCGCTGTGGAAGAATTCCTTTTACATCCGGGGTGGAAAACCATGGGGCTTTTTCCAGGAAGAGAGATGACTTGAAGACCATAATAACCTCTGATGATGGCAAACCGGAAAAATACACCCCCAGGCATCAGTTTATTGCCGGGGCAAGGGATACTTTTCCCCTCATTGTCGGGGCCATGCCCTTCGGCATCATATTTGGCACCCTGGCATCTGCGGCAGGAGTGTCATTTGCCGGGACAATGGGAATGTCCATGTTTGTCTTTGCAGGCTCGGCCCAGTTCATCAGCATAAGTCTCGTGGCCGCCGGAACGGCATGGCCCATGATCGTCGTGACCACTTTTGTCGTAAACCTTCGCCACATGCTCTATGGAGCCACAATGGTGCCCTATTACAAAAATCTCAGCCGTCCCTGGCAGATGCTGCTGGCCTTTGGCCTCACCGACGAGAGCTTTGCCGTGGCCATTGACCGCTACAGGCAGAGGGACGGTGCCCCCAACAAGCACTATTACAATCTCGGTTCCATGGTTTTCATGTACACCAACTGGAACCTGTGTACCTTTGTGGGCCTTACCGCGGGAAGCTCTTTTCCGGAGATAACCCAATGGGGACTGGATTTTGCCATGCCCGCAACCTTTATCGGTATGGTGATCCCTTATCTTGTATCCAGGCCCATGTGGGCCTCTGTGATAACTGCCGGGATAATATCGGTTGCGGCAGCCGGTCTTCCCCATAAACTTGGCCTGATGGCCGCTGCCATTGCCGGAGTTGGAACGGGACTGGCATTGGAAATTATCTCTAAAGGTGAGAACATGGATTACAAAAAGATGGACACCGCGGTTAACGGCATCAAAGCTGACATGGAGCAGAAAAACATGGGCACTGCTGTTCATGGCATCAAAGCTGACATGGAGCAGAAAAACATCGACACCGCGGTTAACGGCATCAAAGCTGACACTAAGCCCAAAAATATCTGCACCGCTGTTCATGAAAAAGGGGATGTGGCAAGGTGAATTTTTCATGCCAGGGACTCCAGCACCAGGAGATTTATATGATTGCAGGCATGGCAATTGTAACCTTTGCCATAAGGTATGTCATGTTTCCCATCTCCGGCCGCAGAGGGTTTCCTACGCCGTTTGAACGGGCATTACAGTATGTTCCTCCGGCAGTGCTTGCAGCAATAATTGTTCCGTCGGTACTTATGCCGGGCGGAGGGGGACTGGATTTGAATCCCTTGACAAACCCCTATATTGCAGGTGCCCTTGGGGCATGTATTGTGGGATGGAAATGGAAAAATCTGCTTCTGACCATTGTCTCAAGCATGGGGATATTCCTGGGTTATCAATGGCTGATTCAATAACGCAGCACTATAATCAAGATGGCTGTCTTTCTGGGGATGATGGCTGTCTTTCCGGGGATAATGGCTGTCTTTCCGGGGATGATGGCTGTCTTTCCGGGGATCAATGCATGGATAGGGGTTCGGGGGGTGAGGTAAATGGACAAGTATTTAAGTCTGGGGTGTCTAAAAAACAATTTGATGCCAAAATCTTGATGATGTAGAGACGCAATGCATTGCGTCTCTACCATTGATTGTCAAAAAAAATAGCAACCGAAAATGGCAGATTTTGACACCCCAGACTTAGGCTAATCAACTGGGCTTGAAAGTTACCTCTCAAGCCCTTGAGTCTTTAGCTCAGGAGTTGTTGAGCTTCCTCCTCCTGCTGCACTCTCCTTTCATAACAGAGAAGCCCGCATTTAAGGCACCTTTGAGCTTCACTAACTGCCGTTTCAGGGGTGTATCCCTTATAAAGCTCTTTATGCTTTCCTTTATACTCTCCGTCTGTTTTGTCATTCAATGGCATGGGATTCTTCGGCATGATCTGTACACTTTCCAGACATGACACACCCTGGAGAATGGAATTCGGGGTTACAGGACGTTTTACATCGTTCACCGGCAATCCATGGAGCATTTTATGAATGGTGGCTGCTGACCGTCTTCCGCCGTTTATGGCAGCAACAGCGGCACTGTATCCGCTGAGTTCATCCTGGGGCGACAACAATCCCAGCTCCAGGTTACCGGACGGAACCTTATATATCTCCCTGCCCTCCCAGCGTAACGGCTTTAAAGGTTTTCCATCGGCAAACACACTTGCTGTAGAGTCGGTATCGTCAGCAGCATCAACCTCCATCTCTTCTGCCTTTATCTCCATGAAAACCAGCTCGGGAAACCTGCCCGATGCCAGAATCAAGGTATCGGCATCCATGAACACCTTTTCGCCGCTCGCCATGTATGTACACTCCACCTGGCAAAGGGAATCTTCCTCACCAATAACCCTGGTAACTGCACCGCCATATATGATTGTTGCACCATGGGAGTTTATGATCTCCATGGTTTTATCGTCAAAGGGCACTGCTTCACTGGATTTCCTGGATACAATGGTAATTGAACGGGCACCCTGCTCCCTGCAAACATTTACCGCCTCGGCAACCACCTGTCCCCCTCCGGCAATTACCACATTGCCGTGACAGGGAATTCTTTGGGTACCCTGGACATCCTCCCTCAAAAGATCA
Organism: Desulfamplus sp.; assembly: GCA_015231465.1. Lineage (GTDB taxonomy): Bacteria > Desulfobacterota > Desulfobacteria > Desulfobacterales > Desulfobacteraceae > Desulfamplus. Next base: position 6,365 of record JADGBO010000088.1, on the reverse strand, counting down.
ATCATGAGATAACCACCTGGAAAAACAGTTGCCGCCGTTGACAGCTCACCCCTGGAGAGCCTGCTGTCCCATCCTCCGGTGGCTGTGAAGACAGCTTCATACCCTTTTTTGAGAAGATCCGGGACAGAGATGTTATCACCGAGTTTCATGCCGGTCTTTACATTGACTCCCATCCCAAGAATACCCTCAATATCCCAGTCCAGAACATCCATGGGAAGCCTCTCATCGGCAATGGCAATCCTCAAAAGTCCACCCAGGGTTGAGGTGGCTTCAAAAACAGTGGGTGAATGCCCCAGCCGGGCTGTGAAAAAAGCAGCGGAAAGACCTTCCACACCACCGCCTACAACAGCGATCCTTCTTCCGGTTTCCGGTGCCTTGTATGGCTGAATGCGTTTTCCAAGCTCCATCTCAATGTCACAGACAAATCTTTTAAGATTGTTTATTCCCACAGATTCATCAATCAACTGCCTTCGGCATTCACTCTCACAGGGTGCCGGACAAATTCTGCCGATGACCGTGGGAAAAGGATTTCTCTCCTTTATCACCTGCACGGCTCCGGCATAATCCCCTCTTGCCGTCCTGGCCACATACTCCCTGATGTCAATGCCGGTGGGACATGCCCTTTGACAGGGAGTGATACATTTGTCTTCGGTGTACTCCTTCATAATACGCATGGATACAGAGGTCAGACGAATTATGTTCTTGGGGCAGATATTCTCACAGGTACCGCAGCCGGTGCATCTCTCCACATCCACCACAGGAAGACCATACTCCCCCATCTCCAGGGCATCAAAGGGACATGCTTTGACACAGGTGGCCATTCCAAGACAGCCAATATTGCACTCCTTCATTCCTCCAAATACCATGGCGGCTGCCCGGCAGTCATCAATGCCGTCATATAGATACTTTATATCGGCATCCCTGGTGCCGTAGAAACATCCTGAACGTGCAATTTCCGGCTCCTTGGCTCCAATGGAAACACCCATAATTGCTGCAATGGCTTCGGCCACGTCAGGGCCTGCCGCCACACATGAGTCCGGTGAGGATTTTCCCTTGGCAATGGCTTCGGCATTGGGGGTGCAACCCGGAAATCCGCAGCCGCCGCAGTTGGCTCCTGGCAGGGCATCATCAATGGCCAAAACCAGGGGATCAACATAGACATAAAAAATTTTGGATGCAAACGCCAATGCTCCACCGATAATCAAACCCAAACCACCCATCATAATAACAGATTGTATCATTTTCCCCTCTCTCCATCTCCAAATTGTTTTCTATCCTAAAAGCTTCTGGAAAAGCCATTAATACTCAAAGTCGCTACCTATAATGCCGTAAGCCTTGTCAAGATAATTGCGATAAACCGCTGCTTTCCCTTGAGATAGCAAAATTCTTGCTCTTGCTGGTTTACAAGGTGTAAGTGGATGCTTATTTGAATCTAAAACAAAAACTTTCTGCATTATTCTCCTTTAAGAGAGCTGATATTTCTATCGTAAAGTTTGCCTCGCCAAAGTTTCAAAGGCTTTTGACATTGTACGCACTGGCTTAACCCCTTAGACCTGTTTAACGCACAACCACAGAGCGGAAGACTGGCACGCATCCTCCGGTGTGATGACCTGAGAAACGTAGTTCTCAAAGAACTTAGGCTGGTCAACATAGGGCTTGTTATCTTGCGATTTCAAGCCCCTACGGTCACGAAGTGCCGTAGGGGTAGTTGACATAAAAACACCTGGGCAGTAAAAAGTCAAGATATGCATTGAAAATGGAGCAATTCTAAATTTGGCTTGTCATGAGTAAATGTTTGCTTTATGAAGAATAATTTAATATTAATTCCGTCATTCTTTATATGCATCCGATACTAATTTATATTTTTTCAATATAACTTTCCAGATAATTAAGACACCACAATATCTGCTTTTTTTGGGATTTTTACTTCAAATACTTCATTGGCACTTTCAATGAAGAGTTGTAAGTTCTCATACTCCACATCCATATATTGTAGTGATATATTGCATTGCAGTACTATCAGCAGTGGTCAGTGGGAGAACTTATCACTCACGAGTCCCTTATTATAAGCATCAGAACTCCGGGTAGTGTATCTTGACGCACTCGGGACATAGTCCATGACTGATATTGGCATCACTATTTTGGTCAATATAGGACTCCAGCAGTATCCACTCCTCTTTGTCGTTTCTTATTTTTTTACAGAATGAACACATAGGAAGAATGCCCCGGAGGGTTTTAACCTCCTTCAATGCCATCTCCAGCTCGCTGTTTTTACGTTTCAACTCTTCAGCCTGTGATGATAGAATCCTTTTCTGTCTTATAAGATTCAGATGAACTCCCACCCGTGCGGCAACAAGATCGGGAAGAATGGGTTTTCTGATGAAATCCACAGCCCCCAGTTCGAGTCCCCGCCTTTCATCTTCGTTTTCCGTCAATGCGGTGAGAAATATAACCGGAATTTCAGCCATATCACTGTCAGCCTTTATCCTTGTGATAAGCTCGTAACCATCCATTTCCGGCATCATGATATCGAGAAGAATGATGTCCGGCCGATCTTTTTCAATCAGTTCAAGGGCCTCCCTGCCGCCTATGGCCACACGCACGTCATAAAGGTGTTCCAGTGTGCTGCCGAGTAGAGTCAGATTTGAAGGTGTGTCATCCACAATCAGAACTTTTTCCATATTACCTCACTCCCCGGCCCCTTCTTCATTAAAACCTCAAGCTCTTGCCCCTTTTTCATTAAAACCTGAACCTCTTGCCCCTTTTTCATTAAAACCTCAAGCTCTTGCCCCTTTTTCATAAAACCGTTTCAAGGAAACCCCTAAGTCACGAAGTGCCGTAGGGGAGGAATTGAAACATCCGTGAGCGACCGAAAGGGAAGCGAGCGGACATTCCGTTAATAAAAACCTATTCCTTAGCCAAAAAAGACTCTCCTGTTCCAATGATATGGTCATGATCCTCTGGAATGGAGAGATTACCGAGGAGTTCACGTGTTTTCGTTTTAAGCAGATCACCAGCCCGTGGCTGACCCTTGGCCCGCCACTTCTCAAGGGAGAGAAATGGCCAGATTGTACTCGGGAAACGTGACTTTCTAAAGTGACGGCCGGTGAGGGATGACAACAGAAAATTTCCACCGGGCCCAAGCTTTGATATGTCGGAGAAGCCGATGTGGTCATCGTCAATGGAAAACCCCCGGGCAAACTCCCTTGACTGGTGGATGAGATCATCTGAAAAAAGAACCAGCTCCGGAGAGAAGACCAGGGAGTCAAAGCTTCCCCCCACAAAGGGAACCATCCCCACTGCCCCGGAGCAGCTTGTAAGGTGGTTGATGCACAGGGTTGAGGCCGCAAGCATATCTGCCCCCCATCCATTGCCGCAGCCCGATGTGCCGCAGTGGGGAATGTTATAAAATGCCATCATCTCGGCAGAGGCAAGGTTTAAAAGCAGGCTTTGGGGCGAGTAGAAACTTCCGGCATACTGCATCTCAAATGCCGAGGGAAGGCTGCCAAGTATAATGGGGGCACCCTCCTTCCCAAGCTGGCTGTAAACAAGTCCCGCAAGGAGTTCGGCGGTGAGCAGGGCCAGGGTTCCCCCGGGTGTCACAGGGGATGTGGCACCGGACATGCCGTAGTTGGAGAAGATAAAAGGCACTCCCTTAGAAATGGAGATATCCATTTTTATGGTTGTGTCGGCATTGAGTACAAGCGGTGTAATGGGATTAAGGTAGGGGATGACATGGGGGCGAAGGGAGATATCGCCTGTGATATGTTCGCAGAGATCCAGGGCTGTCCCAAAGCATTCAGGATTGGATATTAGCATCACAACGGGTTTTGTGGTATTGGCAAGCATCTCGATCAAACCCACGGTGTCGGCGGTTTCCGGGGGCATATCCTGTATGACACCCGGGGTGGATATAAAGTGAAAATTGTTCAGGGTGTTGCCCATTGCCGAAGCTGTGGCCATGTGGCTGCGTGAAAAGGGCTTTATTGCATCATCAAAGGGATCCTGGTAATAGAGGTTGGTGACTCCTATTCCAAACACCGCATCCCGCTCCCTGCCCCCTCCGAGGGAAAAGGATGGAGAACCTTTACGATCATATATGTCAATGCTGGAGGGTGCCGCATCAATGGCCCACTGAACCACATCGCCCGGTATGCTGAAAATATTGTCCCGGGCCGGTCTGCCCAGGGCCCTTTCAAATACCCTGACGGCCCCGGGATCATCCACTTTGACCCCGGTGTCACTTAGAATCATAAGGGCATCGTGGTGGATCTTTTCAACCTGGCCCCGGGACATCACCTCTATCTTAGGCTTCAAGTCAAACATTGAATTCCCTTTTCATTTTTTTGTTTACAGGATGTGGGCAAGGAACTGTCTGGTTCTCTCGTGGTCAGGGTTATTGAAAATTTTATCGGGGGGCCCCTGCTCCACCCAGTTGCCCTTATCCATGATCAGTATCCTGTCCGCCACATCCCTTGCAAAATGGAGTTCATGGGTAACTGCGATAATTGTCATCCCCTCCTTTGCCAGGCGTTCCATCACCTCCACCACCTCCCCCACAAGTTCCGGGTCCAGTGCGGAAGTGGGCTCGTCAAATAGCATGACCTTGGGTTTCATGGCAAGACTTCTTGCTATGGCAACCCGCTGTTGCTGACCTCCTGATAGACGCGAAGGGTGTTCATCGCGTTTCTCCACAAGTCCGATCCACTCAAGGAGCTGGCCTGCATAGGAAGCAGCTTCATCCCTCTTCTGACCCAGAACCGTTACCGGCCCCTCTATTATGTTCTCAAGCACCGTCATGTGGGGAAAGAGATTAAAAGATTGAAAGCACATGCCGGTGCGTTTTCGGATATCCCTTATCTGGTTTGCCCTTGTTTTGTCCTTCTCCCCGGCCTCAATGACGATACCGTCAACTTCAACTCTGCCTGCGGTGGGCTCTTCCAGAAAATTGATGCAGCGCAAAAGGGTACTCTTGCCTGAACCGGAAGGCCCCAATATGGCAACCGTTTCCCTCTTGTACACCTCCAGATCAATGCCTTTCAAGACATGCATGTCTGGCGGAAAAACCTTGTGGATATTGGTGATTTTAACCATGGGAGAGTCATTGTCCATCATATCATTGTCCATAATCTTCCGCTCCTGTGACCACGGGCCATCATTCCATTGTCCATAATCTTCCGCTCCTGTAGCCACGGGCCGTCATTCCATTGTCCATTATATTCTGCTCTTGTGGGCACTGTCCATCATATCCTGCTCCTGTCCCCACGGGCCATGTGTGCTTCAAGTTTCTCCTGGAAATACTGGAGCATAATACACATCATCCAGTAAATCAGTGCTACAGTGATAAGCATCTCTAAGGACTGGAAGTGCCGCCTGCCCATTTTTATGGCCCGGTAGCTCAGCTCCCACACACCCATTAGAGACACTAGGGAGGAGTCCTTAACCATGGCAATGAACTCATTGGAAACCGGCGGGATGATTACCCTCAATGCCTGGGGAAATATAACTCTTTTCATGGTTTGGACCCTTGTCATGCCAAGGGCCTCTGCGGCTTCGGTCTGACCTCGGTCAATGGACTGGATTCCTGCCCGTACGGTCTCCGTCATATATGCTCCATAACAGACCCCGAGGGCAAGGATACCCGCTGCCAGTGCCGGCATGGTAAAAAGGGCCTGGATACCTGTTAAGCCATACCCCTCCAGGGCCTTTCCAATCTGGGGAAGGGCCAGGTACCACATGTAAACCTGCACCAGCAGTGGTGTCCCCCGGATAAGGGATACATAGGTGGATGAGATGCTGTTGAGTACTGGATTGCGTGAGAGCCTGCCCAGGGCTCCTATGATTGCGAGAAAGCAGGCCAGGGAGATTGCCATGAAAGATACAAAAAGTGTGTATCCCATGCCGGCAAATATGAATGGAAGCTGATCCTTCATGAATCTGAAATCAAGCTTCAGGATAATGAGTACCGCAATCATGATAAGAGCAAGTACGACAAAGGAGATGGTAAGGTTCCTTCTGTACCTTGCCCTGTCCCTGTCAATCCTGTCAAGGGTGGTCAGGGCCTCTTCAGGAATACCACTTTTGCCTGATAAACTTGTTTCATCCTTCATTCCGGTTTCCTTAAGTATAGATTTCCATAGTTTTCCAGATAATGAAATTGTTAGTCATACTGTAGGGGCAGCCCCCTGTGGCTGCCCTTGGGAATGGATATCCTCAAAGATTTTTCTGGAAGTCTACAGAATAATATTTAAGGACAGCCACAGGGGGCTGTCCTTACAGTACGGTTGCTAATGTGGCAAGTTATTTAAGACCCATTCCTTAAAGCTTTGGAATAAGGTTGGTTTTGTAAAACTTTTCAGAAAGGG
>JADGBO010000087.1 GCA_015231465.1 Desulfamplus sp. | reverse complement strand
CAAAAACCGGCTGAAAACGCCTCTCAAGGGCAGCATCCTTTTCAATGTACTTTCTGTACTCATCCAGGGTGGTGGCCCCCACACAGCGGAGCGTACCCCTGGCAAGGGCAGGTTTTAGCATATTGGAGGCATCCATGGAGCCTTCGGCGGCACCTGCCCCCACAACGGTATGGAGTTCGTCTATGAAGAGAACCACTTCTCCTTCCGAGGCTTCCACCTCCTTGAGGACGGCTTTGAGACGCTCCTCGAACTCTCCCCTGTATTTCGCACCGGCCACAAGGGCACCCATATCAAGGGCTATAACCGATCTGTTTTTGAGACTTTCGGACACGTCGCCGGCCACAATGCGCTGGGCCAGACCCTCCACAATGGCGGTCTTTCCCACGCCTGGCTCCCCTATAAGCACCGGATTGTTTTTACGCCGCCTGGAGAGTACCTGGACAATGCGTCTTATCTCCTCATCCCTTCCGATGACAGGATCAAGCTTACCTGTACGGGCAAGATCCGTAAGATTGCGTCCGAACTTCTCCAGGGCCTGGTAGGTCTCTTCGGGATTCTGGGCAGTGATGGTCTGATTGCCCCGAATATCCTTGAGAACCGCCAGTATCCCGTCCACCGAGACCCCGGCCTTTTCCAAAATATCCTTATGAACGCCGGAAACATTGAGCATGGAAATTAACATATGCTCAAGGCTAACATACTGATCCTTCATCTTGTCGGCTTCGGCAAAGGCCCGGTCTATTACCCGTTTGGATGATGTGGAGAGATATACCTCCCCGGCACCGGTCACCTTGACAAGCCTGTCAATCTCCCGGTCCAGGGCCTGGATAATCCCATCTACGGATACGCCGATCTTCTTCATGACGGCAACAGCCACACCATCGCCTTCCAGCATGGCCCTAAGAAGATGGACAGGCTCAATGGCCTGATTGTTCTTTCCAAGGGCAATGGACTGGGCAGACTGGATCATCTGCTGGGATTTTACGGTCAATTTATCAAATTTCATATCCTTCCCCCTTTCATGGTTGGGTTCTATAGACTTCCAGAATACTATTTCAGCAAATCAATTCTTAAAGGCAGCCCCAAGGGAGTGCCCCTAAAGTATGGTTGCTAATTTCATTTTTATATGAAAGTCCCCATATTTTAAAGTTCCCGGGACTTTCATACACGCAGGGTAAAGTCTATTATTATTGGTTTATAACTCCCGCTGGAAGTGATTATGGTTTTGGCACTTTCAGTAACCCTGCCGGAGACAAGAATTATATCTGTAACCTTACTGCCCCACTGTGATGCAGCACTGAAATGCTGGGATGCAAAACGGTATATTGGCCAGAGCATCGTGGGTTTTGGGGTTTGCCATGTCTCTCCTTTTGAATGGTTTTGTCATTGTCCGAACCTTGATTTGCATGATTCAGGGATTTACAGGATGGGTACACAAAAGAGTCCTGCGGGGTAAAAATCAGGGTCATCCCTCAATCCATCCAATCAGGTTTCAGACAATGGCGAGTCTAAAAACCCTCAGACGGCCTCACGATGCTTCAGGGCATCTTCCAGCTCCCGGATCTCTTTTTGGACGGGTGCTGACATCTCCTTGTACTTTGCCCTGTCTATAGTGCCTGAAGCATAAAGGGAGTCGAGCATCTGGAGGGTTTTCAAACTGCCTTCCAACTTGCCTTCCAACTTGCCTTCCAACTTGCCTTCCAGCTTGCCTTCATTAATATAGTACTCGGATATGGTTGTTGCGACATAACTCATATTTTCCTCCTTTTTTATCTGTTCCAGTCTCTCCTGGGAAATACCGCTGTAGGCATCGATCCACTGGGCAACCAAAAGTTTCCTGTCGTTATCCAGTTCTTCTTTCATATTGGCGGCATCTCTGTATATTGCCTTAATAATCTCCTCCCTGTCCAGTCCCCTGTCATCGGCTTTCAAAGCGAGAAGTTTACAAAGCAATGAGTGCTTTTTCATCAAATCGGAACTCTTCTCTTTTTTCACCTTGATCACGTCAAAATGGCAATGCTGCTTTCCTTTTTCTTCACTGAAAGCATACCAGAAACTGTCGGGAACCTTCTTTCTCCATACGGCATCATCCGTGTAGAAGGCAATGCTCCATACCGGTCTCTTTTTTAGAAGCCAGGCGTAACAAAAATATTCAAAGAGACGCATGGAAACATCTTCCCTTTCGCTCTTATGCTCTATCTGAATGAACACTTCGCATACACTGCCCTCTATCTCCACCTCCATCACGATAAAGAGATCATCTTTTATGCTCTCCTTCAGGGCTTCATATTTGCTGATGAACTCCTTGTCGATAAAGGTGTATCTGCCGATTTTAAGATTCGGGAAATAGTGGGCGAAAGGATGATCCATCCCACAAAATTTTATACCGCCTTTTTAAGGTGCTTATCTTTCACCATTGCCCAGGGATGTGGCGGAATCGGAGAGGGTATTGCTGGGCATGGGCGTTCTGGACAAAATTACACTTTTCAAGAGGGTATGCTTATTTTCCGGGATGTATGCTCCAAAAAGTGCAAAGTAGTTTCGGATGCATATGAAGGATGCCAATCATCTGATATAAAATATTTATTTAAATCTCAACATTTTTTGCATCAATCTTTTTGGAGGGTCACCATCCTCTCATAAATCATTTTCCTCGAAAGAGACAAATCCAGGGAGATTTTTTTGGCAAGCTTTGAAGGAGCAAGGGATGATGATGCAAGGGCTTCCAGAATGCACTCATCAATCCTGTCCCAGGAGGGTTCTCTTCCATCTTCATGTCTATCTCCATGTCTATCTCCATGTCGTTTTCCATGGTCATCACCATACCCCCCGACCATAACAACACACTCTCCCTTTACCCTGCCCCGCTCCATGAGGCGATCCAAAACAGAGCCAAGGGAGCCCCTTATATACTCCTCATGGAGTTTGGTGATCTCCCTGGCCACCACAGCGGGCCTCTCATTTCCAAGAATATGGGCCAAATCCTGGATCAGGGATGCAAGGCGATGGGGGGATTCATAAAATATCAGGGTGGCCCTTATGTTTTTTAAATCATCTATCTTTGATCTACGGGGTCCCGGCTTCCTGGGGAGAAAGCCTGCAAAATGGAAAGCATCGGTGGAGAGACCCGATCCGCTCAGGGCAGCCACCGCGGCACAGGGTCCAGGGATGGCGGTAACCATGATGTCTGCGGCCATGGCTGCCGCCACAAGCCTGTAGCCAGGATCGGACACAGTCGGGGTCCCGGCATCGGAGACAAGGGCCACACTACCTCCGGTTGCCAATTTTTCCATTATTACTCCAATGCGAAGGGACTCATTGTGTTCATGGCAGGATATGAGATTGTTCCTGATATTGTAATGGGAGAGGAGTTTTCCTGTATGGCGGGTATCTTCGGCTGCGATGAGATCAACCTCCCTTAAAATGCGTAGGGCCCTGATGGTTATATCTTCAAGGTTGCCCAGGGGAGTGGCAACTATGTAAAGTACTCCGCTTACTTTTGGGGATACACCTGTTTCTGGTTCACATTTTATCATGCAATATCTCCCGGGTTCTCTGCATAGGTGGAGAAAGATAAATCCTGGGATTACGGATTAATTTTTATACTCCCAGGCTCTGAATGCATGGGGGTAAAGCTCCACATGACACTTACCTCCCATCCATATCAGGGTTGCCACATCAAAACGCATGCGAATATCTCCCATGCTCCTCTCCCTGATATACTGCATGGCGCCGGCAGTGATCTTCTTCTGCTTGGCAATGCCCACGGCCTCGGCAGGAGAACCCCGGTGCATGGAAGATCGGGATTTCACCTCAATAAAAACCAGTGTATCCCCATGATGTGCAATGATATCAATCTCTGCAAACCTGGTTCTGTAATTCCTCTCCAGTACCAAATATCCCCGGGCCTCAATGAATCGGCAGACCTCATCTTCTGACTGGGCACCAAGGGTCAACGCTGCTATTTGTTTCTCTGAGGACAAAACTCTTTTACACCTTTAAATGATTGTCTATGTATGGGGCACGGGCCCCATTTGGCAATGGCAAGCCTGTGGGCCTTTGTGGGGTAGCCCTTATGGCGGTGGAATTCATATTCAGGAAAGTGTTCATGGAATCCGGCCATGAGTCTGTCCCTTGTTACCTTGGCAAGGATAGAGGCCGCAGCTATGGATATGCTCTTTGAATCGCCCTTTACCACGGCCTGCTGGGGGATGGAAGCATCAATGGTGAACTTTCCGTCAATGAGAAGGTGATCGGGCTGAACAGTGAGAGTTTCCACTGCCCGTTTCATGGAGAGAAGGGATGCCTGGAGTATGTTCAGGGAGTCTATCTCTTCCACCGTGGCAATGGCTGTGGCAGCTCCGGCAGCCCCGTCCAGGATAACCTGGTAAAAGAACTCCCGGGCCCGGGGGGAAAGTTTTTTTGAATCCGTAATACCAGGGCATGTGAAGTCCGGGGGAAGAATTACGGCCGCGGAAACAACAGGACCGGCAAGGGGCCCCCTGCCGGCTTCATCAACACCTGCAACGGCAGTAAAACCATTAAGTAATGCCTCTTTCTCAAATATCCACATGCTTTCCGTCATATAATATAGTTTTCCAGATAACGGCCATGCCCTGACGGGCACAACGAACAATGAAAGTCCCGTAGGGGCGATTCATGAATCGCCCCTACGGGCGACTTTCATATAACCCCCATGCCCTGGCGGGCACAACGAAAAATGAAACACTTGATTTTAAGCTGAAAAGATCATAGTTATCTTAACTCGTGAGTGATAAGTTCTCCCACTGACCACTGCTGATAGTACTGTAATGCAATATATAACCACAATATATGGTGTGGGATATGAGAACTTACAACTCTTGAGTTATCTTAATTTTTTTACCCCAAAACTATAAAATAATGAGGATAATAATGACCAAAGAACAAGATACCACTTTTATTCAAATAATTCACCCTGTTTGTTGTGGACTGGATGTACATAAAGATAAAATTTCAGCTTGCCTGCTGACAGTAGGTAAAAATGGTGAAGAGATACATGAACTGAGAGAATTTAATACATTCACTGAATCGTTGTACGAGATGAAAAAATGGCTGATAGCAAATAACTGCCCTGTTGTAGCCATGGAAAGCACGGGGGTTTACTGGCGTCCAATTCATAATGTTCTTGAGGATTCAATGAAGGTTATTCTTGTTAATGCCCGACATATTAAAAATGTTCCAGGACGTAAAACAGATTTAAGTGACAGTAAATGGCTTGCGGGACTTCTTCGTCATGGATTGTTGAAAGGCAGCTTTATGGAGACAATATCAACTCTTGAAGCACAGATCAAAGCAATAAATCAAAGGGTGGACAAGCTTACACAGGAACAAGAGGATCTGTTGGATCGCCTGGATGCAATCCCTGGAATTGATAAAAAATCAGCTCAAGCCATTATCGGTGAAATTGGCATTACATTGGAAGAGTTCGCATGTGTTGCTGCATTTGTGAGTTGGGCTGGCTTATGCCCTGGCAATAATGAAAGTGCCGGTAAACGTAAAAGTGGCAGAAGCCCGGTTAGAAGCCATCCCTTGAAAACCCTTTTAATTCAGGTGGCATGGGCCGCGATTAAAACTAAAGGTTCATACTATAAAGCCAAGTACTACAAATTGAAAGTGAAACGAGGGGCCAAAAAGGCTATAGTAGCAATCGCTCACAGAATAGCGAAAGCTATTTACAATATTGTCAAGAATGGTGATACCTATCGGGATATCGGAGAAGATTTTCTTACCGGCTCAGAGAGGGAACGAGCTATTTATAATCTCAAGAAAAAAGCTGATGCCCTGGGTTATAATGTAGTTCCTTGTACTGCCTGATTATTACAGTAAAATATACCAATTTGTTCAAAGTGTTTTATTGCACTGGACATTCTTGCATCAGTAAAAACAAGTCGGGATAAGAACTGAAGCCATTGAGCGCGAATATAACATGACTGGTCGGCCTTTATAGCACAACAAACTGTCAGTCCCTCATTGAGGGAACTACGCATATAAAACTATGTAAAATTAAGGCTGACTTACTGATTCTTGAAAATACAGGACATTAGAACGTATTATTAACATACAATAAATACGGGCGGCAAATATATTCTAAAAATTATACGGCTATTCCAAATTTTAAGCTTTTGTTAGCTCAAAAGTTAATGGATTACTATATGGTTTTGCTGTCAATGTGTTTCATATAAACCACCATGGCGGCATTACCGCCACAATCGAAATGATGAAAGTCCTTGAACGACGGGGACTTTCATATCAAATCTGTTCCAGAGAATGCAGGATATACATGACATTGAACGATAAGGATTTTCATATAAATCTGCCCCAGGCAATGCAGGATATACACGACATTGAACTGCCGGTGCAGGTGGGCTGGGACCATTTCATTACCCAGCTTGTTGTGGGGGTGCTTATTCTGATGGCTGCCCTTGGGCTTTTTCTCTTGATCCACAGATATATGAAACGAAAAAAGGGTTCCGGCCGGAATGAATGGACCCTGCCGCCTGTGCCTCCTGACCAGGCCGCCCTTGAAGAGCTTGGGGCCATAGCTTCTTTGATGGAAGAGAATCCAAGGCTTTACTACTTTCGATTGACAGCTCTTCTTAAAACCTTTGTGGGGTCTCTTTTTAATATCAATGCACCGGAAATGACCACCCAGGAGTTTGTCTCCGGGTTGAACCTAATCTCTTCCATGTATGGAGATGTGGTGGACGTAAAACTTATAGCTTCCCTGAAGTCTCTCTTTGAGGGTGCGTCCATGGTCAAATACGCAGCTTTGTTTCCGGACAGGGATCAGATGGAAAGGGATACTGTTTTTGCAAAAAATTTCATCGAGGCCCTGGCCGCCTCCATGCAGGGGGAGGATAAGTAGCCCATGTTTCGCTTTGCATCGCCATATTTTCTCTCTCTTCTTATCCTTATTCCTCCCATGCTCTATCTCCATGTGAAAAAGGAGAGGATTACAAAACTCAAAGTCTCTTTCCTCTCGATCTTCTCCATGGAACCCTGGGGCACTGGAACCGGTAAAAAGGCTCCCATAATCGGGGTAAAGGAGGGCAATACCTGGGGAAAAGCCTCCGGCACCGGGGTAAAGAATGACAATACCTGGGGAAAAGGCCCCGGCATCAGGTTAAAAGATGGCAATCCAGAGGTAAAAGCCCCCGTAGGCGGAAAAATAAATCCCTCCCCTGGTGGGGCCACTCTGGTGACCTTGACTGCCAGGGCGTTGCCCTTTCTCAAATACGCTGCCCTGGCCCTGATGATTGCAGCCCTTGCCCGTCCCCAGTGGGGAATTGAAAAAATCAACATTACCACCGAGGGGGTCAATATCATCCTTGCCCTGGATCTTTCAGAATCCATGGCAGCCCTGGATTTCACCGAGGGTAACAATATTGTCACCCGACTTGATGCGGTAAAGGGTGTGGTCAATGACTTTATAATGAAAAGGGACGGGGATCGCATAGCCATGGTGGTCTTCGGGTCCCAGGCATTTACCCAGATTCCCCTTACCCGGGATTACAATGCCATCTCCTTTATGCTGGAGAGACTCCGAATAGGATCTGCCGGCCCCAGCACCGCCATAGGTGATGCCATAGGCATCTCCCTGAAGCGTTTAGAAGATATAGAGAGTAAATCCAACATAATAATTCTGCTCACCGACGGCCGCAGCAACAGCGGACAGCTCTCCCCTGAAACCGCCGCGGAAATTGCGGCCCAAAAGGGTGTTAAAATCCACACCATCGGCGTGGGAACCGAGGGCAGGGTTCCTTTCCTTGTAAAGGATCCCCTTCTTGGAGAACGCTACATACATCAAAGGGTTGACATTGATTATAAAACCCTTGAGAAAATTTCCGATATGACCGGAGGAACCTTTTTTGCCGCCCAGGATATCACAGCCCTTGGCAAAATTTATGAGATGATCGATGCCCTTGAGAAAACCGAGGTTGAGGTACAGTCCTGGGCCCGGTACAGGGAACTCTACCCCTGGCTCCTGCTGCCTGCCGCAGTGCTTGTCGGACTCTATATCCTGTTTTCCAGCACAAGGTTCATGAGAGTTCCCTGAAGGGTGCCCCTTAAGGATGCCAATTATTTTTTTCTGGAGAGAGGAATGACTTTTTCAAACCCTCACATGTTTCACCTGATATGGATTGTATTTCTGCTCATGGCGGTTATGATCTACGGGACGAGAAGACGTATCCGGGTATTGAGGCAATTTGTGGATACTTCTTTGATACCTGTGATGGTGCCCGGCTACAGTATTAAAAGAAGGGTTTTAAAGTCCTCCCTTCTCATGGCTTGCCTATTTTTGACGGTGGCTGCCCTCACCGGCCCCCAGGCAGGATTCCGCTGGGAGAAGATTGAGCAAAAAGGGGTGGATATCATGATAGCCCTGGACTGCTCGAGAAGCATGCTGGCAACCGACATAAAACCTTCCAGGCTGGAGCAGGCCAAAAGGAAGATAATAGACCTTTTGAGGATGATGCATTCTGACAGGGCAGGACTTGTGGCCTTTGCGGGAAGTGCGGTTCTCCAGTGTCCCCTGACCCTGGATTACTCATCATTTCACATGTTCCTGAACGTCCTTTCGCCGGACTACCTACCCAGGGGGGGTACCGACATAAAGGGTGCCATTGAGACCGCCCTCAAGGGTTTTGAGACCGATGCTGATTCGGAAAAGGCCATCATTATAATAACAGACGGAGAGAATACGTCAGGGGAACCCTTTGAAGCTGTAAAGGCTGCTGTGGAAAAGGGCGTGAAGATATTCTGCATAGGTGTGGGAAGTGAAGAGGGCACCCCTGTTCCCGACGGTGCCGGCGGATTTGTAAAGGACAACCTGGGAAGGATCGTCATGTCAAAGGTTGATGATGACACATTGGCAAAAATTGCATCCATGGGCATGGGCCGTTATGTAAGGGCCGTGACCGGGGACATGGATCTCGATTTGATATATACCAGGGATATTTTAAAGAACATGGAGAGGACAACCATTGAGAGTTCCCGTAAAAAGGTGTGGGAGGACAGATTTCAATGGCTTCTTTTACCGGCGGTTCTCCTTTTGATCCTGGAACTTTTGATATCTGAAAACAAAGTG
Source organism: Desulfamplus sp. (assembly GCA_015231465.1). Lineage (GTDB taxonomy): Bacteria > Desulfobacterota > Desulfobacteria > Desulfobacterales > Desulfobacteraceae > Desulfamplus. The sequence continues at coordinate 3,781 of JADGBO010000087.1, read as the reverse complement.
GTCAAAATCCAAAAAAAATCCTTTGCAGGATCAAGGCCCAATCTTGGTAAAACGGGCACAAAACAGAATGAAGTATGGATTGCTCAACGGGCACCATCAAGGTCTAATCCTGGTAAAACGGGTACAAAACAGAATGAAGCAGGGATTGCTCAACGGGCAGCATCAATGCCTTACTTTGGTAAAAAGGGCAATTTCCACAAAATGATTTTCTGGGTGATATTTATTCCATCCATCACATTTCTGCAATTTGCCCTTTGGGGGGAATATGCCCTGGCCGGAACCTACTCCAGTGTGAAAAAGGGCATTGAAGCCTTTGACGGGGGCCGATACGAAGATGCAAGGAAAAATTTCATAGATGCCCAGCTTGAGAGTCCGGATATGCCCGAACTTTATTACAATATAGGCAGTGCCGCCTACAAAGCCGGCGATTATGAAGGTGCCCTTGGTAATTTTCTCCGGGCCATGGATGCTGAGGATCCTCTTCTTAGAGATAAAAGCCGTTACAACCTTGGCAATACAAAGTATCGCCTGGGTGATTATGAGGGGGCCATTGATGCCTTTGCCGGAATTGATGAGGCATCTCCCGTTTATCAAAGGGCCGTGGAGAACATGGCCTTTGTAAAAAAGAGGATGGAAGAGCAGGAACAGCAGAAAAATGAACAGGATAAAGAGGGAGAAGATAAGCAGGAGGGAGAGGAGCAGGATAAACAGGAGGGAGAAGAGCAGGATAAGCAGGAGGAACAGGATAAGCGGGAGGAACAGGATAAGCAGGAGGAACAGGATAAACAGAATAGGCAGGATGAACAGGATAGGCAGGATGAACAGGATAAGCAGGAGGGGCAGAATAAAGAAAGAGGAGAGAATGAGCGGAACAGGAATGGGGATAAGGAAGATGGGGAGAAGACCCCCCGGCCTGATCAGGAACGCAATGACCTGAATAATGAGGATGGCGAGAATACACCCCATGATCAGGAACATAGTGGCCTGAATCAGGAAGATAATCCCCAGGATTCCGGCAAGGCCCCGGAAGATGGTGAGGATACCGGCCAGGCTGTTGGGGAACCTCCCCGGGACAATGAACCTCCCCAGGGCAGTGAACCTGCACACCAGGATTATCAAAGGCTGCTCAACAGACTTGAAGATAAACCCGGAGGGGCCATGATACCGGCCTATTCGGATCAACCTGTGGGAAAAGACTGGTAATTATGAAAGACCATAAATCGCCATTACATAATAAATTATTTGCTTTTATTCTTTACCGTGGAAATAGATACATTATTTCCATGATTCGGGGTGGCGGAGCCTTCGCCATGTCCGTTTATATCGCGGCAATGCTTATGCTTATCCCTGTAGAGGCATCTCCTTTTGCTGTCTCTGCCCAGGTGGACAGAAACAAGATATCCCTCAACGAATCCATTACCCTGGGGGTTGTGTGTGAAGATGGAGAAGGTGATGTGGATACATCCAAGATAAAAGATTTCAATATCATATCGAAAAGTACCAGCAGCAGTATTTCCATTGTCAACGGCACCTATTCCAAAACCGTCACCTCCATATTCCATCTTGTGCCCCGAAAAGAGGGTATCCTTGAAATCCCGCCTTTGAATGTGACCCATGGAAAAAAGATATATAAAACAAATCCCATATCCATTGAGGTTACCGGGGCCCATGTGCCCCGGGATGGAACCCGGGATATATTCCTTCAGGCCGGTATCTCATCCACTGACCTTTATCACGGGCAGCAGGCTGTTTATCAGTTACGCCTTTACAGTGCGGTACGCTACTCCAATGCCTCCCTCCAAAGGCCCTCTTTTAAGGGCTTTACGGCAAAGGAGGCCGGGGAGAGAGAAAACTACCAGGAGAGGCTCAACAGCAGGCTTTATAATGTTATCGCCATAAATTACGTTTTAATTCCTGAAGTGACCGGAGACCTGGAGATCGATCCCGCGGTCATCACATGTGATGTGCCGGTAAAGGGCAGAAGCGGCGACCCTTTTGCCGATCCTTTTTTTTCAAACAATATATTCTCCTTTGGAAGGAGTGAAACACGCCGTTTCTCAACAACTCCTGTCTCTGTAACGGTGAAGCCCCTGCCGCCCTATGCCGGTTATTCCGCTCCCTTTTCAGGGGTGGTGGGCAGGCTTGACATGGAGGCCCGACTGGACAGAAACCAACTGACGGCAGGGGAGTCCGTGACATTGACGGTGACACTGTCCGGAGAGGGCAATATCATGGATGCATCTCTTCCAGAGCTCTTGCTTCCCCCTGATCTGAAGGTATATGAGGATACCCCGGTGGAAGAGATAGGGTTGACCCGGGAAGGGTATGCCGGAAAAAAGATTTACAGGAGGGCGGTTGTGCCGGTGAGAGAGGGCAGATATGAGATACCTCCTATCTCATTGACCTTTTTTGATGTCGAATCCGGTGAATATCGGCTACTTTCCACATCCCCCATGGTCATGGATGTCCTCCCCCAGGCCGGTTTCCAGGCCGGCGGGACCGATGCATCGGGTTCAGGGGAGTACCCAGGCTTAAACAGTTTCACTGGTCTCCCCGGTCAAGGAGGGACTTCTGTTCTGGATCTGGAATCGGGGCAGGAAGGCATTTTCAGCCGGAAGAGGAGCGTGGAGTTTACAGGAAAGGATATTCTTGCATTAAAGGAGGGCAGCACTGTATTTGCCCATAAAAAGCGATGGCCCCTGCCCCTGTTTCTCTCCCTTTTTATCCTTCCTGGATTGATTTTTGCTATTTTCAAACTTTTTTTGCTTTTGGGCAGAAGGGAACTCTCCCATGGAGATGTGATGATGAAAAAAGCAGGGGAGTCTTTGAAAAGGGCGGAAAATGCATTGAAATCTTCAAAGTTCGAGCCTGAAGAGTTTTTCAGATTCCTCCACACTGCCCTGACTGCCAGGGTTCTTGCCAGGGGAGGCATGAAGGGAGAGTCCCTCACGTCCGGGGAGGTGGCCGATATACTTACCTCTTCGGGGTGTGAAGGAGAGGTTGTCATGAAAGTTAATGCCCTTTTAACCGACATTGAATCCGCCAGGTACGGCAGTGCCGGCAATCATGGGGATTTCCAGGATAATCTCCGGAAGGATAACGGCAGATACAGACTTCTTTTTGATAAAACCAGAAAAATTATTAAAATGCTCGGTATGGCGGTAATTTTTTGCACCGCAGCCGCACTGATCCCTCCCCATGGTGCCGGTGCCGCGCAGGTCTCTCCCCATGATTCCGGTGCTGCCCAGGTCTCTCCCCATGATTCCGGTGCCGCCCAGGTCTCTCCCCATGGTGCCGGTACTGCCCAGGTCTCTCCCCATGATTCCAGTGCCCGGTATGATCCATCCATGGAGTTTGTCCGGGGGGTGGATGCCTACAACAACGGAGAGTACAAGGCCTCTGCTGAAATATTCACATCCATTGCGGCCAAAGGCATCCATAACCCGTACCTTTACTACAACATCGGCAATGCCTTCCTCAAGGCAGGCAGAACAGGAGATGCAATTTTATGGTATGAACGGGCAAAAAAGGAGATACCCTTTGACCCTGATTTGAGATTCAACCTTGAGTATGCCAGGGGTTTTGTAAAGGACAAGCCTGAAGCATCGGGATTTGATCTTTCGGCTGCTTTTTTTTTCTTGCAGGGTTATCTGCCCTCCGAGGCAATAAAATATTGTGCGGTTCTCTTCTCCTTTATCTTTTTCGTCCATGCAGGTGTAAGGACTCTCAGGGGCAAAAGGATATTTACAACCCCTGGCACCATCCTTTTTGCAGTGTGGCT
>JADGBO010000086.1:7766-12968 GCA_015231465.1 Desulfamplus sp. | reverse complement strand
GGGGGGGATGCCCACACTCCCGAATTTAATGGACACGTTAAGAACTCAAGAGTTGTAAGTTCTCATATCCCACACCCTATATTGTGGTTATATATTGCATTACAGTACTATCAGCAGTGGTCAGTGGGAGAACTTATCACTCACGAGTTAAGAATAACGAGTTAAGAATAAGTACCTTGATAAATGATGATCATGGCCCCTATATCAATGCCAGAGCCTTCTCCCTTGCCCACTGGTCTGCATTGATAATTGCATCAATGTCCGGCAGGGAGAGTGTTGCATGGCTTCCCATGGTTTTTCCGATTATGTTAAATATCTCCCTGAATCCAATGGAGCCGTCCAAAAAGGCCTGGACAGATATCTCGTTGGCGGCATTCATCACGGCGGGCATGGTCCCCCCCTGTCGGCACGCTTCAAAGGCAAACTCCAGGGAGGGAAAACGGCCAGGGTCCGGAGCTTCAAACAAGAGATGGGCAAGCATGGCAAAATCAGGAAAATCAATATTCAAATCAAGCCTTTCCGGCCAGGCCAGGGCATAGGATATGGCGGCCTTCATGTCGGGCATCCCCATCTGGGCAATGATGGAGCCGTCTTTAAACCCCACCATGGAGTGGACAATGCTCTGGGGATGTACCAGAACCTCAATGGAGTCCGGCGATATATCAAAAAGACGGACAGCCTCAATGACCTCAAGGGCCTTGTTCATCATTGTGGCAGAATCTATGGTTATTTTACTCCCCATGTTCCATGTGGGATGGTTCAGGGCATCTCCGGGTGTTATATCATCAAATTTATCCATGGGGGTCTCCCTGAAGGGCCCCCCTGATGCCGTGAGAAATATCTTTTTCAGATCCTCCCTGCGGCTGCCCTGGAGACACTGGAAAACGGCACTGTGTTCGCTGTCCACAGGATAGATGGAGGCTCCTGTTCCAGCAGCCCTTGCCATTACAAGCTCCCCGGCCATCACCAGGGTCTCCTTGTTTGCAAGGGCTATGTGCTTTCCGGCATCCACCGCTGCAAGGGCGGGCATCAACCCGGCAGCCCCCACCATGGCAAGAACCACCACATCTGCCCGGTCATGGGAGGCGGCCATCCTGTAGCCCTCATCCCCCCAGAGTATTTGGCAAGGTATTTCAGGATGGAATGAAACCCTGTCTTCCGGCATCCCATTCTCCGGGGAGTAATTTTTATCATCTCTCCCCGGGCTGTGAGGTGATGCGGGGCTGTGAGGTGATGCGGAACTGTGAGGTGATCCCAGGCTGTGAGGTGATCCCGGGCTGTGAGGTGATCCAGGGCTGTGAGGTGATCCCGGGCCGTGAGGTGATCCCAGGCTGTGAGGTGATCCAGGACTGTGAAGGTAATGTCCGGAAATAATGCCCCGGAGCTGCTCTGCTCTTTTTTCGTCCAATACCACCGCCATTTCAGGCCTGAACCGCATGATTTGGGATGCCAGAAGCTCCACATTGGTGCCTCCGGCAAGTACAGCAACACGAAATCGACCCGGATGCATGGAGACAATGTCAAGGGTGCTTCTCCCTATGGAGCCTGTGGAACCGAGTATGGAGAGAGTTTTCATAAAAGAAAAACCTTGAAAATATAAGCCACCGGAGCGGCAAACATGAGACCGTCAAAACGATCCAGAATACCGCCGTGTCCGGGAAGGATGGTTCCGGAATCCTTGATGCCCCCTGCCCTCTTCAATGCAGACTCAAAAAGATCCCCAAGCTGACCCGCCGCCGCCGCCGTAACCGAGAAAAGAATTGATAGTATGAAGGATGCCTCATCAATAAATACAATGGAGTAAACTCCCCCGACCAGGGCAGATGCCCCAAGGCCTCCCATGGCACCCTCGAGACTTTTATTGGGGCTTATATGGGGAGAGAGGCGGGTTTTACCAAAATATGTCCCCACATAATATGCCCCTGTATCACTCAACCCTATGATAAGCCATAACCATATGATCCAGTGGGCACCATTTTCCATGTTCCGTATCATAACGAGAAAGGAGAGGAAAAGGGGTATATAGAGAATACCCTGGATTTCGGCGGACACAGCCCCGAGAACAGACCCGCCTCTATTCGGAACAGACCCGCTTTTATTCGGAATACCTCCGGGCCTCTCCCTGCCGAATTCCATGAAAACTACCAGGGCCATGGCAATTACATTGAGTGCCGTGAGGGAGAGCATCATGGCCGGGGAGTCAAGATATGCGGCAAAAATAATAAGAATAGATGCCGTATATGCAACAGCTTTCACCTTAAGGGGTATGGGCCGGGCAGATGCGGTGGGGTACCCGGTCAAAATATTCAACTGGGATGAGAGGATAGAGAGGTACTCGGACATGCCGATAATGGATACAAGTACGATTAGAAGGGCAAAAACAAGGGGGGACCCCTTAAGAAGAATCAGAAGGAGTACGGGTATGAGAACTATCGCTGTGAGCCATCGTTTAAGGAGCATAGGACCTTTCCAAATCTGCGGTCCCGATTCTGATACTCATTTACCATGGTTATGAACTCCTGTTGAGTAAAGTCGGGCCACAATGTTTTTGTAAAAAAAAATTCAGCGTATCCTGACTGCCATAAAAGGAAATTACTAAGCCTCATATCTCCGCCGGTGCGGATTATCATATCAGGATCAGGCTGCTTTGCCGTATAGAGATGGGCGGAGACCATATTTTCAGAGATTTTTTCCCAGGCAATCCTGCCGCTTGTCACTTTTTTGGCAATCTTTCTCACAGCCTGGACAATCTCCTCCCTGCCGCCGTAACTCAATGCAAGATTGAGAAGCATACCCCGGTTTTTTGCGGTATGCTCCATGGTACTCTCAAGTTCGTGAAGAACATCGTCGGGCAGCCTCTCCTTCTGGCCTATCACTCCAAGGCGTATGCCTTTTTCCTGGAGCAGTTCCCGTTCCGAGGAGATAAATTTTTTCAGCAGTTTCATGAGAGCCGCCACCTCGGACGGCGGCCGCTGCCAGTTCTCGGTGGAGAAGGCATAGAGGGTCAGAACCTCTATGCCCATGGTTCGACACACTGTGACAATGGTTCTGACCGTTTCAGAACCCCTTTCGTGACCAAGTACCCTATTTTTCAGCCTTTTTTGGGCCCATCTGCCGTTGCCGTCCATAATGACGGCAACATGCCTGGGCAATCTTGCAGGATCAATCCCATACTCCTTGAAGTTAAACCCCGGGTCCGACAAACGGATGTCCGGAATGGCCTTTGAATCATCCTTTTGTGCCTCATCCTTTAAATGTCCACCTGAGAAAACCCCGGACAACATATTGGATGAGGTACTTTTAGACAGGGTATTTTTTTTGTCAGACTTCAAGAATCTCTTTCTCTTTGGCTGAAAAGATGTCATCTATTTTTGATATATACCTGTCAGTAATATCCTGTACCTGCTTCTGGCCCTTAAAACCGTCATCCTCTGAAATCTCTCCATCCTTCTGGAGGGATTTCACATTCTCGTTGGAATCCCGGCGAATATTCCTGACAGCCACCTTGTACTCTTCACAGGTCTGATGGGCACTCTTTGCGATCTCCTTTCTTCGCTCTTCGGTGAGGGGGGGGATGGAAATCCTTACAATTTTACCGTCACTGGAGGGGGTAAGGCCGAGATTTGCCTTGAGTATTCCCTTTTCAACCTCCTTAACGGCACTCACATCCCAGGGCTGGACGGTTATAAGTCTGCTCTCGGGTACCGAGATGGAAGCCATCTGATTGAGCGGGGTCAAAGTACCGTAATAGTCAACCTTTACTCCATCAAGCATGGACTGGGATGCCCTTCCGGTGCGGACCCTGGTCATCTCCTTTTCAAGGGCTTTCAAGGATTTCTTCATCCTATCTTCCGTCTCTTCAAGAATATCATCAATCATACAATCATCTCCCAATTAAAATGTCTTCTGTACCCCAGGAAATGAGTACAAAAAACAGGTACAAAAAATGGATTTGATAAAATATTTTTCTGGAAGTCTATAACTACGAGTGGATGCGGGTTCCCACCCCGTTTCCGCACACAGCTCCAATGATGTTGCCCTTCTGATTCAGTTCAAAAACCTGCAGGGGAAGATTATCATCCATGGCCAGGGAGATGGCTGTCATATCCATAACATGGAGCTGCCTTTCAAGAACCTCCATATATGAGATATCCTCAATAAAAACAGCATCTCCGTAAACCGCGGGATCTTTGTCATAGACACCGTTGACCTTGGTGGCCTTGAAGAGAATCTGGGCGTTGACCTCCCGGGCCCTCAACACTGCCGCTGTGTCGGTTGTAAAATAGGGATTTCCAGTACCGGCCGCAAAAATTACTGCCCTGGCCTTTTCAAGGTGACGAATGGCTCTTCTGCGGATAAAAGGCTCGGCCACCTGATTCATCACAATGGCAGACTGAACCCTTGTGGGCACTCCCTGTTTTTCAAGGGCATCGCACAGAGCCAGGCTGTTTATCACCGTGGCCAGCATACCCATGTTGTCTGCCGAAGCCCGATCCATTCCGGCTGAACTGCCTGCCACTCCCCGGAAAATATTGCCTCCGCCCACTACAATGGAGACCTGAACGCCAAGGGCATGAACCTGGGCAATCTCCTGGGCGACATAATTTATCATTGCAGGCTCTATGCCAAATCCCTGATCTCCCATGAGGGCTTCACCGCTGAGCTTTACAAGGACTCTTTCGAATTCAGGTCTCCTGTTCAACATTTACTCTCCCAACTGAAAACGGACAAAGCGTTTGACCTGGATATTTTCACCAATTTTACCGATGGTTTCCGTTATCATATCGGCAATGCTTATTTTAGGATCCTTTATGTAGGACTGGCTCAAAAGGCATGAATCTTTATAGAATCTCTGCACCTGTCCTTCCACAATCTTATCCAGGATATTTTCAGGCTTACCCTGTTCAAGGGCCTGGGCCCGGTATATCTCCCTCTCCCTTTCCACAACCTCGGCGGGAATATCCTCGGGGTTGAGTCCCGCCGGATTGGTGGCGGCTATGTGCATGGCCACATTTTTTGCAAACTCCTGAAAATCTTCGGTCTTGGCAACAAAATCAGACTCGCAGTTCACTTCAACCATCACCCCGATTTTTGAACCGGCATGGATGTATGAATATATTATACCTTCGGAAGTTGCTCTTCCCGCTCTTTTCTGGGCCTTGGCAAGTCCTTTCTTCCTGAGAAAATCCAGGGCCTTCTCCA
>JADGBO010000086.1:0-7667 GCA_015231465.1 Desulfamplus sp. | reverse complement strand
AACCATCACCCCGATTTTTGAACCGGCATGGATGTATGAATATATTATACCTTCGGAAGTTGCTCTTCCCGCTCTTTTCTGGGCCTTGGCAAGTCCTTTCTTCCTGAGAAAATCCAGGGCCTTCTCCAGGTCTCCCCCTGTCTCGGAAAGTGCCTTTTTGCAGTCCATCATGCCTGAACCTGTCTGGTCACGAAGCTCCTTTACCATTGCTGCTGTAATCTCAGCCATTATCCATCACTCCTTAATTCTATAATTCATATATGTTTCAACGGGCAGGCCCGATTTACCAAAAAATATACAGCTTTCCAGATAACGGCCATGGGCAGACTAATCCGGAATGCTGTAAAAATCAGATAATCACTCCACAGGCACTGTTTTGCGTCTTATCTTCTCAACCACAGGCCCATCCGTTCCATCGGAAAGAACGGTTCTCTCATAATTATCTTCTTCATAGGAAGGTTTGTCGGAATCGTAATCATCATTGCCGTGGGACTTATCGGAATCGGCCTGTTTCTTCTCCTCATAACGCTCTCTACCCTCAATACAGGCATCTGCAATCTTGGATGCAAAAAGTCGAATCGAACGGATGGCATCATCGTTGCCTGGAATGACATAATCAATATCATCGGGATCGCAGTTGGTATCCACCACAGCCACAATGGGAATCCCGAGTCTGTTGGCCTCACGCACGGCAATGGCCTCGTTCTTGGGGTCAATTATGAAGAGTGCTCCGGGAAGGGATTTCATCCTGCTGATCCCGCCAATGTCCGACTCTAACTTCATCTTCTCCTTGGCCATCTGCACCCGCTCTTTCTTGGGGTAGTCCTCAATGGTGCCGTCATTCTCAATGGTATTGAGGTACTCATATCTGCCGATATTCTTCTTTATTGTCTGAAAATTGGTGAGCATGCCTCCCAGCCAGCGGTTTTGAACATAAAAGGTCTCTGCCCTGTTGGCCTCCTCATAGATTGCATCTCTGGCCTGTTTTTTGGTACCCACAAAAAGAACGTTTTTGCCCCGGGAGGTGACATCCAAGATAAAATCGTAGGCATCTTTGAAAAGCGTCACTGTTTGCTGCAGATCCACAATGTAGATACCGTTTCTGGCACCGAAAATATATCGTTTCATTTTCGGATTCCAGCGTCTTGTCTGATGACCAAAATGTACTCCTGCCTCCAGGAGCTGCCTCATTGTTACGTAAGCCATTTTCTTCTCCGTTTCATTTATTTAAGGTTTGTCCACCATTTCCATCATCTCCGGCACTTACCACACATGAAACAGCGGCTGTCCTTTCCGGGACATCCCTTCCATGCACAGCACCCCGTACCGAATCAGGAAATGTGAGTAGTGCCTGTAATTCAGGCGGAAAATTTAAGTTTCTTTATCAAATTACATCCATTTATTCAATCATTATTATCACTGAAGGATTTCCAGCAAACAATTTTGCCCTCTCAATCACTTTCACTTTCCTCGATCCTGTCTCTTGCAATGTTATAGACTTCCAGAAAAGATTTTCAGCAGGTCTATTCCCAAGGGCAGGCCCTTGTGGCTGCCCTCAAAAATGAATTTGCAAAATATTTTTCTGGAAGTCTATGGAAGGATAGGTGTCAATCTAAATTATTCAACATCTCGCTGAACATCTCGCTGTACATCTCCTCTTCAATGGATTCGAGCCATCTGCTTCCGGCAAGGGCCATGGTGGGCTCCAGACCCTTAATTACGCTGATATAGTCATTTCCATGTTCCTTAATGCCCTGCTCCAGGGCCCCGCAAAAATCCAGAAGAGAATCTTCATGGAAAGCCGTATCCGCGGGATAGCCGGTCCTCATTATGTCCTCCACATAGGGCCAATGCTCAATTATATGATCATGTACCTGCAGTGCATTGGACCGGGAGTCTTCCTGGCCCCGGCCTTCCGTCACAAGCTTTTCCCTTGAAGCTTCAAGTCTGCTGACAAACTCCCCAAGGCGGACTATCCTCTCGTCAACGGCCATGGCAAGTACCGCCGTCATGCCCTGGAGCATCTGTTGCTCAAAAAGTGTTACTGCAAACATGGGCCTTATGTGACGGTACCACTGCATGAGGGCTGTCAGGGATGCAATATACCGGCAGTTATTCCTGAATATTCTTTGGGGAGATGTATATATCCCATCTGTCCAGGAAATGGATATCTCCTTCATGGAGCCCCCGCAAAGAAGGCGATTCTCTTCCTCGACATCTTTTCTCCATATGGTTCCGGCTGCCGTCACCGTGCCAAAGGGAAGTCGGCAGGGCCCCACAAGCCCGCCCTGTCCCCCGAGGAAAACAGGCCTCTGATTAAGCATGATCCCCCCATGGACATTGCCCAGCATCGAAGGTGTGGCCTTGTCCTGGTTGGGTGTGTAGTTGAAATGGATATAGGAGCTGCCCACCTCACTGTGATCCTTGCGGCTGGTTCCACCGGCCATCAGGCAGTCGCAGAAATTTACAAGGCTTCCCAGGGTGACAAAAGGAAATAAAATTGTCTGCTTCAACCCCACTGTGTGCCCGGCGGATGCCTCCTCCTCCAGAATAGTACCTGCCCGTACATGGGCACCGGAACCAAAGATATTCCTGCCTGCAAAGGCACACTGTTGGAAAAATCCCCCTTTCAGCTCCGTATCCGGTCCCACATGAACATTGTCCAGGGTAACAGGGGCTTCAAAACCCAGTTTAACACCATTCATGATAAGGGTATATGACCCTGAAAGTCTGGTTCCCGGATAAAAGGTTACATTATCCCCGGAAATTCTCTCCATATCTACATTTTCATCAATGAATACAGATTCAGGAAGAGGCATCTCAACGCCCTTTTCCATTAAGTGATTCAATCGTGTTTTCAAATCCATTTTTTTTTCCAGTTATCTTGTTTTCAAATCCATTACCTCGGTGGTCTGCATAATAAGGAGTTGGATCACATTATTGATATATCTCTTTAGGAATTGATTTTTAATAACTTGCCCATTCACCTCACCCCCCAAACCCATCTCCATGACTGGAGAGGTGGAGTTTGGGTAAGTTAATTAAACCCTATTACTTAGCGTGGAGATGGTTACATTATTTCCATGGTAGGGGGAGCCGGACCCGGGCCATGAAGGTCTGTTCCATTTATTTCATCTGGCTTATCCACTGTTTCATCTCATCAAAGGAATCTGTCTCAAATATCTTTACCGCAAGTTCCTCAATCTTTTGATCTAAAAACGGTACAATACGGCACCCCAGGTATAGCCGGCCCCAAAGGCCACAAAAAGAATAGTCTCTCCATTTCTACCCACAATATTCTGCTCCAGGGCCTCATCCAGGGCAATGGGGATACTGGCGGCGGTGGTATTGCCGTATCTGTCAATATTGTTGAATATACGGCCCTCATCAATCTTCATGTACTGCTGGTATGCCTGGTTGATCCTCAAGTTGGCCTGGTGGGGGAAGATCATGTCCACATCCTGAATATCCAGTGCCGCCTTTTCGAGAACCTCCCTGGTTACCTGGGGAAGTTTTCGTACAGCAGTCTTGAAAACCGATTTTCCATTCATCACAGGGTAGTAACGGGCCACCTCTTCACCCTTGAGGTCCAGGGGTATCCTGTTGGGGAGACGGGATGCGGGCAGCTCGGTCATCAAAGCTCCGGCACCGCTGCCGTCGGCATGGAGTACGGATGCAAGAACCCCCATATCGGTCCCAGTCTCAACCCCCTCCACACAGACAGCACCGGCTCCGTCCCCGAAAAGAACAGCCACATCCCTGCCCCGGGTGGTTTTATCAAGGCCGGTGCTGTGAATTTCTGCCCCCACAACAAGAATTTTGCCGGCAAGTCCGCTTCGGATATAAGCATCTGCCGTGACAAGGCTGTATAAAAATCCGGTACACTGCTGCCGGATGTCAAGGGCCGGAATGGAACTCAGCCCCAGTTTGGTCTGGAGAAGGCACCCCGAACCTGGAAAAAATATATCCGGACTCAAAGTTGCAAAGATTATCAGATCAATATCTTCGGGTTTCCATCCAGCCTTCTCCAGGGCTTTATGCGATGCCTCAAGGCCAAGATCCGATGCCCCCAGAATTTCGCCCTCCTGTACCCAGTACCTCTGTTTTATACCGGTTCTCTCTTGAATCCATCCATCGGTGGTATCCATCATTTCCGAAAGATCCGCATTGGTTACAAGCCGGGACGGTACGGCCCTTCCGGTTCCCCTGATTACAGCTCTCTTCATTACTGTTTTCCCTTAAAAATAATCACTGTTACAATTTTTGTTTCGGATTGGTTCCTGCATCTCCTGGCCGGTTCCAGCATCTTTTGTTCGACTCCGGCATCTTTTGTTCAATTATGGTATCTTTTGTTCAATTATGGTATCTTTTGTTCGGTCCAGGAATCCTTAACCTGATCCTACCGACCTCCGATCAAGTCTCCAAAACCGCCGAGAACAGAACCTTCTCCCTGTCTTCTGGAACCGGATGAAGGGGCACAGGCAAGCATTCTTCCGGCCAGCCTGGAAAAAGGAAGGCTCTGGAGCCACACCTTACCTGGTCCGGTGAGCTTGGCAAAAAAGAGTCCCTCACCTCCGAAAAGCATGGTCTTTATTCCGCCGGCCTGCATGATGTCGAAATCCACCGATGATGTCATTGCCGCAAGGCATCCGGTATCAACATGCAAAACCTCACCAGGGGCAAGATCAATCTCTTTTACAGCACCCCCCACATGCATGAATACCCAACCGTCACCCTCGAGTTTCTGCATGATAAAACCTTCACCGCCAAAAAGTCCGGTGAGGATTCTTCTCTGGAAAAAGATACCGATCTGAACACCTTTTGTACCTGCAAGGAAGCTGTCTTTCTGGCAGATTATTCGATTCTGATGATCGGTGAGGTTTACGGGAATTATTGTGCCGGGAAAAGGGGCTCCAAAGGCAACCCTGCCCTTGCCCTGGCCGTTCTGGGTGAAAACTGTAATAAAAAGGCTTTCACCGGTGAGAAGTCTCTGGCCGGCCCCGAGAAGACGGCTCATGAAACCCTGCTGCTTGGCTGTACCATCACCGAAAACCGTCTCCATCTCAATGGATTCCATTTTATACATCAATGCTCCGGCCTCGGCCACAGCACTCTCTCCGGGATCAAGTTCCACCTCCACATACTGCATCTCCTGTCCGTAAATATGAAAATCAATTCCCTCGGTGTACTCATCACTGCCGAATCCATGGGAACGATTGCCGGAGGGAGTATTGCCGGGAAGAGAACTACCCAAGGAAGTATTGCCGGGGGCCGGAACAACACCCCCGCCGGTACCGGCACTTCCCCCCAGGGATGGCAGCCCGGTGGCACTGGTCTTTCCCAGATTACTTGCCGGCGGAGTCTCACTCTCCCGAGGGTTTCCGCCGACAGAAGGAATAGTTGAAGGTTTTTCTGACATCATATTATCCGGGGGAGCAGGAAAGGATGCACCACTTTTTTTCACCGGCCACAGCTCGGTCACCGTGTGGGCGGGGATCCAGTCCCTTAAACCCGGCTTCCAGCAATGGGAACCATGATTTTCACGTACAAAAAGCTTTGCATCTTCCAGGGTAAGGGGGCCCTTTATATTATCATCAACCGCCACATACCATTCATTCATAAATACCTCCTCAAGGAAGCCCCTACGGTCACGAAGTGCCGTAGGGGTAGTTGACGCCCATATCAAGAGCGTGTCCAACTAACCTTCCCACTCAATCCTAAAGATCAAATTCCTTTGGATCAATGCCCACTGCATGGCATATTTCCCGAACCACCTTTTTCTCGTCATCATCAAAGGAGCCGTCGGCTTTGCCTATTATAATACCCACCTGTACCGCTGCCCGGGCCTGATCCGGGGTCTTTTTAAGCTTGGAGATAACCTGAAGAAGATCAATTTTACCAAAATCAAAATCCTTGGTTATCTTGTCACAGAAGTCATTGAAGGTTTTCTGCAACTGACTTACATCAAACACAGAAAGACTGTCATTGGTGCTTATGAAAGCCGCGGTCTTTCTCCTTTCATCCGAGTCAATGTTACCATCTGCGGCGGCAACCAATGCACATACAGCCATTGTACCGTCAGCAAAATTCTTGTTTTTGAACTGTTTTACCTGGGAGCTGAGCTGATTCTGCAACTCACGGGCACCCTCTTTCAATTTGTTCAGAAATCCCATTGCAATCTCCTTTAATGTTTTAATTTTTTTTATATGAAAGTCCCCATATTTAAAGCTTACCCGGACTTTCATGCTTCTACTTAGTTCCTCTGACCCAGTCAAAACCGAATCCAAAATGCCTGTCGGCCTCTCTATGGGAAGAGAAATACAGCTCTTCTTTGGTAAGATCAAGGTTTTTACCTGTATTTTTAAATGTGCATACTGCACAGAAGGCATACCTGGGATCTGGTGCATCCAATTTGATATATATCTCATTTCCCATATGATCCTTTACAGTTACCCGTCCATTGACTTCGGTGAAATTCTTTGCCCCCTGGTATATCATGGCAAAGATCATTATAAAATCAAGAAGTTCAGGTTTATAAATAAATAAATTTTCACCGGAGTCACTCTCTCCTGTACGGTCATCCTGGTCAAGAAGAATATAGGGTGAACTCTCCTTGCTGCCGAAATAGTTCCCCAGGGGCTGAATGACACCCTTGATTCCATCTTTGAGACGGAACATGCATCCAAGATCCAGATCCGGCGAGGAACTGGAACCAAAAAATGAAAACTTCTTTGTCTGGGGCGCATTCCAGTTCAAATTGATATGTATAATCCTGTTCTGGCCTTTTTCAAGGGAGATTGATTTTTTATCTCCTTTTTTCTCAAGTGTTATTTTGGAAAGTTTCACCTTGGGAGATGGCCCGGGTGCAGAAGTAGCTTTGGGTGCAGGAGTAGCCCCGGGTGCGGGAGTAGCCCCGGGTGCGGGAGTAGCTTTGGGTGCGGGGCTTGGGCCCGGAGGGGGGGATGAAGGAGCAGGCCGGGACGGTTTTCCGGATGAGGCCGGAGGGGGCAGCGGTGCCCCCCCTGATGGAGCAGGCGCGGGTGATGCTCCGGAGGAGGGAGGGGGGAATGACGGCTGCCTTGACTGGCCATCCTGGGCTTCCTCGCCCCCAAAATGTTTCAAAAGCGCTCCCAATCCCTCGTTAAACCCCTGGACAACGGCTCCAAGACGCCATTCACCTTTCATATAGAGTTCCGCAATTATCAATGCCTTCTCCTGGTGCAGGTTTGTACCGTTGAATTCCAGGGATGCACAGACACCTTTTTTGTCAATAATATTGAACTCCCCGGAGCCAAGGGAATTCATGATCCCGGATCCGTCAATGGTTGCGGTAAATACCAGTTTCTCTATTGTCCGGGGAAGGGTGTCAAGGTTGATCTTCAGATGCTGGCTGTTTGATGCTGTATCATCAATTATAGCAAGAGAGCCGCATGGAGAAGCTTTCTGGTTGTAAAATATCATATAACGATCATCTGAAAGCTTACTCCCGGCATCAAGCCCGAAGCAGGTTATATCCACAATAATTGATTTGTTGAAAGATAATTTTATCCCGACTTCAAAGGTTCGGTCAGGGGTAATATCATTGAGTTTAATTCTTTGACCAGGAATAATCTGCTTCATCTTCAAAGCTCCTCATCTCTTCTGTTTTTTTTATATGAAAGTCCCCG
>JADGBO010000085.1:2518-13175 GCA_015231465.1 Desulfamplus sp. | reverse complement strand
AATTACACGAAGATCTTTTTTATAGTTTCCAAAAAAATGTGGGGGCTGGTATTTTTCGGTGATCTCCCTGTCTGCGGTCATGTGTTCAAGTCTATCCGTGTCAAAACAGTCCTCCCTGGAATAGACATCATATCGATCCATCCATGAGTCATCACCACCGGCATCAATGGCGGTCTGAACCATCTTTTTCCCAAGATCCAGATTCCGGGAGCGTATGCCGGCACTGAAAAATGCAGGACGGATAAAATCATGGTCAAAGAGAAACCGCAAGAACTCAATGGTTCCGGGTGTCATAAGATTATCTACGCTGTAATCGTGGTCGTTATGTTTAAACTCAGCTTTTAGAAAGTGTTTCTCCGTATGATGCACCGGATCAAGGCAGCCTGACTTCAGTAAATCCCTGACCTCCATTGTTGTCAGGAAATCATCAATGTCCATTGCCACAATTACGGTTTTTTTATTGTCTCCGTGCATAATTAAATTTATCATCCTCCTTACCTGTTTTTATCCTTTGGCCGGTTGTATCTGGTGAATCCATTATATCTGACTCAAGCAAAAGAAGGAGCTCTGTACAGTTGTTGAACATCCTTCCATCCTTCGGACTGATTCTCAGCGCACCATAATTCGTGTTTTTCTGGAGGTTTAACCACAGGTCAGGAGTGGTATCAAATGCCCTTGAGAGCCTTAACGCCATTTCCGGTGTGACTGCCTTCCGTTCGTTCACAATGGCTGAAATAGCTTTACGAGATACATTGAGCGTTGCCGCTGCATCAATGATGTCAAGAATATCACTCAATTTGTCAATGTGCTTCTACAAGCCGCAGGCCGGAAGGCCTTTCCGATTGGGAGGTGCAGCCATGAGTAAAAAAAAGATGATCGAACTCAAAAGGCAATTACTCAGAAAGAGGTTACACATTGCAGTTAATCGAGATCGGAAAGAGACCAGGAGGGAAGGCATATGATTATCAGATCAGAGATCAAGTCAAATTATACATGTATCCCCAACAGCCTACTGAATGACTCTTCCCTTTGATGAGAGTATTGACCCGTGGTGGATATCCGCAACGAACAGAGATGAATGTCGTGGGCAGTGAAGGTACCGTGGTATTCAGCCAAGGGAGGCTATGGGGTGGATCGGCATTGACAAGGAGATTAGCGGCAACCCATTGATTTTATTATGGCGGAGAGTCCGGGAGTCGCACCCGGCTGCATGGATTTAGAGTCCATGTGATCACGTCCGATCCACCCTCCTGGCTCGGGCTATCCCTTTATCCTCTTCATCCCAGGATCATACATGGGCTTTAAAGAGACCGATGCCGGATATCTCTTTCCGGCAATGTTAATCTCCCAAGTGCCGTTCTTTACATAATTTTCATCCACAGGCTCATCCGCCTCTATCATGAAGAGGCCCACCGCCCCTCCAAGGGTGTAGCCATAGGAGCCTGACCGGACATAGCCGGCATCTTTTCCGTTGCGGGTGACCACCTCTGCATGGAAAAGCAGGGGGACGGGGTCATTTACCAACACCTGGGCAAGGCGTCTTTGAAGGGGGAGGCCGTTCTTTATAGCCGCACATGCATCTTTGCCGATGAATCCCTCTGGCTTGTCAAGTTTTACGGTAAAACCAAGCCCTGCTGCATAGGGATCATCGGTGTTGTCCATGTCATGGCCGTAATCCCGGTATCCCTTTTCCAACCTAAGGCTTCCCAGGGCCTTTAAACCTGCATGGCAAAGACCGAATCTCTCACCTGCCCCAACTATGGTATCATAGACATGAACCGCCTGCTCCGCCGGTATATACAGCTCATACCCAAGCTCGCCCACATAGGTGATCCTCACGCAGATTGCCCGGGCGTAACCAATGGCCAGCTCCCGGGCGTGGCGGTATGGAAAGGCTCCATGGGAGAGATCCGCATCTGTCACGGACTGGAGCAGGTCCCTGGAGAGGGGACCCTGGATATTGATCTGGGCATAGGCCGAGGTCATGTCCGTGACAAAGGCGTGGGCATCTTCCGGGATGTTTTTTTGCAGCCATGAGAAGGCATGGCGGTGCATGGTGTCGGTGACAACCACAAGGAATCTGTCCGGCAAAAGCTTTGTAACGGTGAGATCGGCCTCAAGTCTTCCGTTGTGGTTGAGCCACGGGGTGTAGGTGATGCGGTTGACAGGGCCGTCAACATCATTGGCCGAGATGTAATTTAGAACCCTGCCGCTATCCCTTCCCTGGACCATGAACTTTGACATGAAGGACATATCCATCAGGACCACACCCTCCCTGGCTGCCCTGTGTTCGGCCTCCCAGTTGTCAAACCAGGGTGCCCTGTCCCAGGAGTGCTTTTCAATGACCGGTTTTCCACCCTTTGGGGCGAACCAGTCCGCCCCTTCCCATCCGCTTACATCTTTAAAGTATGCACCCTGATCCTTCAGTCGGTGATGGACAGGGCTCTTTTTAGCTCCCCTGGCGGTCTTCACGGAGTTATAGGGATAGTGGCACTGGTAAACCATGCCCAGGGATTCCACGGTACGGTGTCGTCTGTATTCGGGGTTGTTTTGGAATGTGTGGAGTCTTGCAATGTTGAATCCTGTGATGTCAACATCGGGGCTGCCGTTTATTATCCAGTGGGCCATCATCCTGCCCAGCCCCGGCCCCATGATGATGCCCACCGAGTTGAGACCCGCGGTCACAAAGTAGTTTTTAAGCTCCGGTGCCTCCCCGATGATGGCCTGGAGATCCGGTGTGAAGCTCTCGGGGCCGCAGAAGAACTTCTTTATACCCAGCTCCTTTGTTACAGGCACCCGGGACATGGCCTTCTCCAGAAAGGGAGCCATGCGGTCCCAGTCCGGCTCAATCTCTCCAAAGGAGAAGTTCCCGGGCACCTCCCTGATCTTCCAGGGGGCACAAACAGGCTCGAAGAGGCCGATCATCAAACTTCCCACCTCTTCCCTGTAATAGCCGTAGTGGGAAGGGTCTTCAAGAACCGGCATGTTTTTGGGCATGTTGTCAAGCTCTTCGGTGATCAGATAGTAATGCTCGGCTGCCTGGTTGGGGATGTTGATTCCGTCGATGGCACCAAGCTGCCTTGCCCACATGCCCGCACAGTTTACAACCACATCGGCCTGGATATTGCCCCTTGGGGTGGTTACACCGGCCACTGCGTTGTGTTTCTTGATGATACCGGTGACCGGAAGCTTTTCAATGATCCGCACCCCGTTGTTTGCAGCACCCCTGGCCAGGGACATGGTGGCATCCACAGGATTGACCCGTCCATCCTCCTTTACATAAAAACCGGCCACGAGATCGTCAACCTCTGCCAGGGGGAAGAGAGCCTTTATCTCCCCGGGGGATATCTCATGGACATCCACTCCACAGTATCTGTTAAAGGCCGCAACCCGTCTGTACTCCTCCAGACGATCCTTGTTGGCCGCGGCCTCAATGAAGCCCACAGGTGTGAATCCTGTGGCAACTCCGGTCTCGGCCTCCAGGCAGTTATAGAGATTTCGGCCGTAAATACGCATTTCTGTGGCGGTTTCGGACAGGGAACCGAAGGTCACCATGAGTCCGGCTGCATGCCAGGTGGTACCGCTTGTGAGTTCATCCCGTTCAAGGAGAACCACGTCACTGCACCCCATTTTACCGAGGTGATAGGCGATGGAGCAGCCGATGATGCCCCCGCCGATGATGACCACCCGGGCATGGCTTGGCAGCTCACTGTTTTTGTTATTCACATCCATTCTCCCCTTAAATTTTCCCCTTCAATGTATCGTTTTCCAGATCGTCAATCTCTGCTTCCGTCTCGATAACAATGGAACGGATCTTTGCAAGCACATCTTTGGGCAGTGGTTCCGGCACATGGTTTTCAAGTATGTGGTGAACCTTTTTGATGGCCCTTTCATAGGCTGTGGTCGAGCCTGCCTTCTCCCAGGAGCCCCTTATTTTACGGTCAATGATTTCCGGACGGGACTGACCGCGCATATGTTTGAATGTGTGTTTGTGCATGAGAAAATCACCGCCCGAACCCACCTCCTTGATGGGATCCACTGCAAGTGTTTCATCATTCACGGGTATTCCCTGGATGGTATGCTTGATCATACGCACAAACTCACAATCCAATACCAGTTGGCCGTAGTCAAAGGTGATGCCGCTCTCCAGCATCCCGGGACCGTAGATCATATTGGCACCTGCCAATGCGGGTATCAGTCCGGTAAGTGTCTTTTCATGGCCTGTCTGGGTATCTGATATTTTGCTGTCGCCCTAACCACCGGCAACATAGCTCGGCAGGGAATAGTACCTGGCAAGGCGGGCCACGGCTCCGCTTATTATTGCACACTCGGGCGTGCCCACACTGGCCGATGCAAGCTTCAGATCCATGGCCGTGGTGGAGCTTCCGTAGATCACAGGAGCACCCCGGCGGGTGAGCTGGGCCAGGGTGATTCCCGACAGCACCTCGGCATTGTGGTTCACCAGGGTGCCGGCAAGGGTTACCGGGGCAGTACCGCCGGCCATGGCCATGGAGAGTATGTTGCACACCACATTGTTCTTTGCGGCACTCATGATGATGTCACAGCAGTCACTGATCAGTTTTAAAGGGCTCACAGGGCATGTTGTGAAGGATACAATGGGTCTCCTTTGAAAAGCTTTTACTCCCCCTGCAATGGCCTGGGCCATTTCGATGATCTTTTTTAGAAAAATGCCGTTGCCGGGCCCAAAGGCACAGTGCTTGGATGTGTTGGTCAGATATGCCTCGGCGTTGTGCAGAGGTGCTGTCCGCTGGTCCACATCATGGGCTCCCAGGGCCTTTTCACAAAAATCAATCTCATCCAGATAATCTATAACCCTGGCAGAGTCGATTAGATCCTGTTTCTTCGGGGGACGGCTCTCATTGGTATATGGATCGTTTACCATAACCCCTTCGCTGAAATTGGTAAAGTGGACCCGGGTACCCTCAAGCACAATGTCATGTTTTGGATTTCTGCCGTAAAGAATTACCTTGGAGGGTGCCGACCCGATGGCATCCTCCACCACATGGGGGGGGATCCTTACAATGCTTGATTCCCTCTCCACCAGGGCTCCTGCCCCTTCAAAGCAGTCAAGGGCGGCCCTGTCCTCCACAAATACCCCGGTATCATTGAGTACTTCCAGGGTGGCACAGTGAATTTCATTGAGCTCGTCATCTGTCAGGATGTTGAGGCTCAATCCGGAACTTAGCTTCAATCCTGGCTGAAAATTTCGTTTCATAAGGTTTTTTACCTCGCAACCTTGATTCTATATTTTTTGCATAAAAAACACCAAATCATATTTTACGGTTCATATTTATGCTTGACAGCCCTATAAAATTTTTATAAATTTGTCAATTAAAAACTGTTCAACAATCGGCTTCGAGAACCTCAGCCATCCATCCATAGCCTTAAAAAATTCGGTTTTAAACAAACAGCCCCCTTTATTTTTATCATGCCTTATTGTTTGCATAATTGCGGCATTTCGCTGATCACAACAATAACCAAAATCAACAGGAGATTGTACCATGAAAAAAATGTTTTGTGTTTTTACCTTGATACTGTCCATCTGTATCTCTATTGCATCAATGGCTTCGGCCCAGGAATCGGTTCTTGATGATATCATGAAAGCAGGAACCATTGTGGTCTCAACCGATGCCAACTACGCACCACAAAGTTATCTCAACGAAAAGGGTGAGCTGGAGGGATTTGACATCAGCGTTGCAAAGGAGATGGGAAAGAGGCTTGGGGTCAAGGTTAAATTTGTGACACCGGATTGGGATCTGATCACTGCCGGCAAATGGGGAAAGAGATGGGATGTATCCATAGGTTCCATGACACCCACTGCAGAGAGGAAAAATGCCCTGCTCTTCACCATTCCATATTACAGCTCCCCTGCCCAGTTTGCGGTCCATGCAGACAACACAACCATTAAGACCCTGGCGGATCTTGCCGGCAAAAAAATAGGTGTTGCCGGCGAGACCACCAATGAGAGATACCTGCAAAGGGATCTCTCCATTGAAGATGTTGAGGTCGTTTTTCAGACCTGGGAGCCTGGCAGACTTGTCACCTATCCCACGGATGCCAATCACATAGAAGATATCTCCCTGGGTGACGGGGTTCGGCTGGATGCTGTCTTTACATCAAGGCAGACCCTGGCAGAAGCCATAGCTTCGGGATGTAAAAATGGATGTCCCATTAAAATGCTCGGAGAGCCTCCCTATTACGAACCGTTGAGCTTTGCCCTTGACAAAAGCCGTGCCAACAGCGAAAGCCTTGTTGATAAGCTTAATGAAATCATTCTCTCCATGAACCGTGACGGCACCCTTGTCGCCCTTTCTGAAAAGTTTTACAAAACCAACCTTATTCCAAAGCTTTAAGGAATGGGTCTTAAATAACTTGCCACATTAGCAACCGTACTGTAAGGACAGCCCCCTGTGGCTGTCCTTAAGAATGGATGCTGAAATATTTTTTTATATGAAAGAATCGCCCCTACTTTCATTGTTCGTTGTGCCCGTCAGGGCATGGCCGTTTATATGAAAGTCCCCATATTTTAAGGGGCGTATGCAATACTCCCCTACTTTCATGCTTCGATTGTGGCGGTGGGCCGCCATGGGCATTATAGTATATATATCAGACAAAAGCAGTTGGCAATGAATGGATTTCATAGAACTCAGGTCCATGAAACCCAGTCCCCTTGTGGGCGGGGTAATACGCTCCAGGGTGGCGGCATAGGCACGGACGGAAACCCATTCCCCTTGTGGGCGGGGTCGTTGACTTCTACTCTTGCCAAAGGGATGCAACATCCAGTTTCAGACCGGACAGGGCAGTGCTGACAAGCAGATCACCTTCTTTAAGGTAAGCGGGGGTTCCATAAGCACCCCTGTCCAGGGAGTAAAGCATGATGTACCTGGCCTGGGGATTAACTATCCAGTATTCACGAACACCATGTTTTTCGTAAATGGATAGTTTCTCTGTAGTATCCTTATAGGCTGTTGAAGGTGAAAGAATCTCTACAACAACATCCGGGGGGCCAATGCACCCTTTGTTGTCAATGCGGTTTTTGTCGCATATTACCACAATGTCGGGTTGAACCACAGTGTCAACATCACTGTCTGAAATATCATCCTTTCCATTTATGGCCATGGTATGGGGGAGCCTTACGTCAAAAGGAGCTGCAAAAACCATGCATTTCTCTTTTTTGAGGGCGGGTTCTCTTCCGTTATCCATATGTTTTGACCACACCCAGAGGATTCCAAAAATATTTCCTGATATTCTCTGATGTTCCGTACCAGGAGCAGGGGACATGTCATAGGGCTGTCCTTCTATCAACTCCCACCTCTGATCTCCGGGAAATTGAAGATAATCGGCATAGGTAAATTTATCACGGACTTCAACGGCATGTAGGGCCATTGTACTCTCCATGGGTTAATCCTTAATTTTTTGGTAACCCGGGATGAAGTTTTGCCGGCATATCCTAAAGATCGTAGGGGGTGAGGCTCTCCCATCCATCCTCGGTCACGAGAATGGTCTGTTCGAACTGGGCAGAGAGTGACCCGTCATTGGTCACTGCTGTCCATTTGTCATCCAGTATATGAAGTTTTCGGGAACCGAGATTGATCATGGGCTCAATGGTAAAGACCATTCCAGGCACCAGGGGCACACCCCTGCCCCGTTTGCCGAAGTGGAGTACCTGGGGCTGTTCGTGGAAACCCAGCCCCACTCCATGACCCACAAACTCCCTTACCACGGAACAGCCCTGACCTTCGGCAAATTTTTGTATTGTCCAGCCGATCTCCCCGAGGCGGACACCGGGTCCCACCACTTCAATGCCCCTTTTCAGGGACTCCCGGGCAATGGAGACGATCTTTTCTCCGTCACTTGTGGGGGAGCCCACAAAAAATGTTTTGCTGGCATCGGCATAGTAGCCGTTGAGTATGGGGGTTATGTCCACATTGACAATATCTCCGTCCATGAGAATACGATCCCCCGGGATGCCGTGACAGATCACCTCGTTGACGGATACGCAGACACTTTTGGGAAATCCCCGGTAGTTAAGGGGTGCAGGCACGGCACCTGCCCTGATGGTCTCCTCATGGACCAGCCTGTTGATTTCATCTGTTCTGATTCCGGGTCTGATCATCTCTTCCACCTTGGCCATTATATCCAGCAGAAGCACACCGGCCTTTCTGATGCCCTGGATTTCATGGGGAGCCTTGATAATGATGTCATATTTTCGCCGGTATTCATGTTTAAGGGTGATAAGATTTGATGAAGAAGAGATGACAGGCGATGATGATGATTTGGCATTCATGCAGCAGGTTTTGTATTTTTTGCCGCTTCCGCAGGGACATGGGCTGTTCCTGCCGATTTTTGAGCTTGCCTGTTTGTTTCCCATTGTGTTTCTCATTGTATTTTCACTCCAGAGGGTCATCGAAAAGATTTCCCCACAGGGAGTGGGGATAGGCGTTGGTGATTTTTATTTTGACCATGTTCCCGGGCTTTATGTTTTCCCCGTGGAAATGGACGATTTTTCCGGTTTCGGTACGGCCGGTCATCTGGGGCAGTTTCTCTTCATCTTTTGAGCCGTCCCTTTTTCTAAGACTTTTTCCCTCCACAAGAATCGTTTCAACCTCTCCCACTCTCCCTTCATTAAGCTCCCGGGTGATGCTCTCCTGGAGGTCAAGAAGTTCATTGAGCCTGGCCATCTTCTCGGATTCATCCAGGGCCCCTTTAAATCCCCGGGCAGGAGCATTGGGACGACTTGAGTAGGCAAATGCAAAAATGCCGTCAAACCTGACAGTTCTGATAAGATCCAGGGTCTGTTCAAAATCTTCACGGGTTTCCGAAGGGAATCCAACTATCATGTCCGAAGAGAGACCAATGCCGG
This sequence comes from Desulfamplus sp., assembly GCA_015231465.1. Taxonomy (GTDB): domain Bacteria; phylum Desulfobacterota; class Desulfobacteria; order Desulfobacterales; family Desulfobacteraceae; genus Desulfamplus. The sequence continues at coordinate 4,291 of JADGBO010000085.1, read as the reverse complement.
GACAGTGATGCCTCAGCATACTTATTCTTCCAAGGTACTGCTCCCGGGTATAGCCGCGGTTCATTTTTTTTAAAATGGCATTGGAGCCGGATTGCACCGGCAGATGAAGCTGGTTGCAAACCTTTTTCAGATTCAGGACCGCGGATATGAGTTCATCCGAGAGATCCTTGGGGTGGGAAGTTGCAAATCTGATGCGTTCGATCCCCTGGATGGAGTCTATCCTTTTAAGAAGCTCGGGAAAGGAGCAGATACCTTCCTTCTGTCCATAGGAGTTGACGTTCTGCCCGAGAAGTGTAACTTCCTTCACGCCGGAACCGGCAAGTGTGGAAATCTCCTCCACAATGCTTTCCGGGGTTCTGCTGCGCTCCCTGCCCCGCACATGGGGGACCACACAGTAGGTGCAAAAATTATCACATCCCTGCATTATAGTGACAAATCTTGATATTTTGTCCCTTGCCATGGTGGAAAGATCGGGCCTGGATTCAAAAATGGCAGGGCTTGGGTCTATGTCGGTGATCCCGGCACCTTTAGATGAGAGTACACGGGAGATGAGAGTGGGCAACCTTTCAAAGGCCTGGGTTCCCATGACAATATCAAGATGAGGGAGCCTCCGGAAGACTCTCTCTCCCTCCTGCTGGGCCACGCATCCCGCCATTATGGCGATAAGTCCCGGTTTTTTTCTCTTTCTCGAAGCAAGGGTGCCAAGGAAACTGTAGGCCTTCTCCTGGGCCTTCTCCCTGATGGAGCAGGTATTGCATATGACAATATCAGCCCTGTCAAGGTCATCTGTTCTTTCGTAACCCATGGAACCGGTTATGGCAGCAAGTTTCTCGGAATCATAGCTGTTCATCTGGCACCCTATGGTATATATATATGCGAATCCTTTTTTTGTATCAGGAACTGTTTTCATTTTGTGGCTTTTTAATATTGGATTTTTTGCATCAGGAACTGTTTTCATTTTGTGGCTTTTCAATATTGGATTAATAATGGCTCACAGAGCAAGGGACGCGGGTAATATCCCCTGGTGTGTATGTGATTTTTCTCCAATAACTTCTGCATAATCTCTTACGCTCCCTGGTCAACACGGTGTTTTAAAAGCCCCGGAGTCTCGTAGCCCGGGAGTAGTTGATGCCGGCTCAAGTTCACGGATAAAAAAATGATTTTTTAAATCCCCAATCACTGAATCCACATCTTCCATACATCCAGGAGCGACTGCAATACGCACCATACCGTCTCCGGCGTTAATGGTTGTTATAACCGCAATGCCGTCATGGGCTTCAAAGATGAATTTCATAAATCCTATTCTGGTTTTATCAACCTGATAAAATTTCTGGGTGGTACTCATGTCAAACAATACAAAAATATCCTTTTGATTCTGTTTGGGAACAATATCGAGAAATTAAATGTGGGGTGTGAAATTCCCCTTTTTCGATTTCCTGGGAATTTGGCTTATCATCAAGATATTGCTTTTCCAAACCACTTCAGATGCCTATCAGAAAAGAGACTTAAAAATTCCAATCCCCAAATCCTTTATAACTATAATCTCCTATTATTGTCAATCTCTGGTTTTAACAGCTTTTATCTTTGCGTTATTAACATATCTTTCCTGATTGGCTGGAGTTTACCCATTGGAGGATGTTTTGGGTTTGCAACAAAGTGGGGGCAGGTGGGGGGCCACGGCCTCCTGCATCATTCCCACTATGTCAAAGTTGTACTGGGAATGAAGGTGTTCCGGAACTCTTCGACATTATACCCCGTTTCGTATCAAAGTTC
>JADGBO010000085.1:1696-2480 GCA_015231465.1 Desulfamplus sp. | reverse complement strand
ATATTAAACACCATAACTCCAATATTTTGCGTGATCATACTGGGATGGACAGCCAGAAAACAAGGGTTCCTTCCCCAGGAGTTTCTCACCCCGGCCAACAGGCTGGTTTATTATCTGGCCATTCCTGCCATGGTTTTCGGGGCCATTGCCAAAGGTTCCATCAAGACAGACTTCAATGCCCTTATCCTGGCAGTCACAATGCTCGCTGTTTTTTGCTCCTTTGGAATTTCCTGGATAACAGGAAAGATTCTCCACATCTCTGCGAGACATATGGGAACCTTTGTCCAAAGCTCTTTTCACGGCAATCTCGGCTACATCGGTCTGGCCGTGACCTATTACTTTCTCGGTTCCGAGGGCTTTGCCAGTGCAAGTATCCTTACCGGCTTCATAATGATCCTGCAAAATTTTTTATCAGTAACAGTACTCCAAGTTTACGCTGATGTCCAAAGGCCTTTTTCCAGCCCTGGAAAAATTATTTCCAAAATAATGGGAAATCCGGTTATAATATCTGCTGTGGCAGGGATTCTTTTTTCCCTGTCCGGTGCTGTACTACCCACTATTGTGGATCGCACCCTGGGCATTATCAGCGGCATGTCACTTCCCCTTGCACTCCTTTTAATCGGTGGCTCCATCCGCATGAGTTCCTTAACATCCCAACTGAGCCATCTTGTAATTTCGAACTTCATCAAACTTATTCTCATGCCTGGAATAGGGTTGCTCCTCTATTTTGTGTGGCAAATTCCCACTGAACTCTACGCTCACGGATTGATCCTGCTGGCCACAC
>JADGBO010000085.1:0-1677 GCA_015231465.1 Desulfamplus sp. | reverse complement strand
AAGGAGATGAATGGAGATACTGATTTTGCAGTGGCAGCAATATCCTCCAGCACCCTCCTGTCCGCTCTCACCTTTTTAATCTGGCTTCACCTAACCCATTGACACCTGTCTCAACCCCCAGGGGCAATGAGTCTGTCCAAATTTGGGCTGTAGGACCACTTGACCAGGGGCTTGTCAAGTTCAACGGAGTGCTGTACAACGGCGGTGATGTAGAAGGGGTTGTCCCGGCACCAAGGGAAGCAATTCCGATTCTCATTTTCTTCGACAGGTTCTGGAACCACAATTTGAGCAAAACAGTTTTGCATGGAGATTGTTCATGCAAGACTATCTTTTAACAATAAGCTAAAAAGGAGGAGTGCATTCCTCCGCTAATCTTAGATGGATAGCGGTTTCCTGCACTAAATTTTATGAATCCCCGGGCGGCCTTTGTCTTTGATCTTGACGGCACCATCAACCATGGGGAGAGAATTCCTGGTTCCCTTGAAATTTTCGGAACAGTGGGTTCATCCTTCATTGCCCGGCGTACCATGGATCTGCTTTTGAAGATTTCAGCAAAGTTGAAGCTTTTTGTGAACACCGCACGCTCACAACTCCATATACGGGATTTCCAACGTCATTTTAAGGCCCATGAAATCCCCGTGACAGGCTGGATTCTGGAACATGGAGCCGTAGTATCAGGCAAGCCCGAGTGGACACGCCGGGTTCTTGAGGGCATTGATCTTAAAAAAGTTCATGAAAGGATTTGTGCAGTGGTGCATCAAAAATCCCTGCCTGTGGATACTGACTGCTATCGTAATTCACACAGGGGATTTTTACTCTACTCCTGCCCTGGAAGCCTTGGGCCGGAACGCTTTGTCTCGGCTGTTGAACCCATATTGGGTGGTGCTTTCAGGGTGATATCCGGGGAGAGAAAGGTTTCCATAATACCTGGGAAGGCCGATAAATTGTCGGCCTTTCAAAGCAATTTCGGAGATGAATATGCGATCTCCTTTGCAGCAGGAGACAGTGCCCCGGATATTCCCCTTCTCCGGCAGGCCCTTTATCCCCTGACCCTTGCCGGAGCTTCCTGGGAGGTCAAAAATAGTGTCATGGAGAGGGGGGGATTTGTCTCTACAATTAATGGCCATGCCGGAACAGAGGAGTTTCTTGAATTTATTCTGCAACTTCTATAGTTTTGAGATCAGTTTAGGAATCGACCTTAAATAACTTGCCCATTTACCTCACCCCTAACCCCATCTCCATGGATGGAGAGGGGGAGAATGGGTAAGTTATTTCGTACTCATTCCTTAATTGTCAGATAGTGGTTGTTTGGAGACCTTATATCTGCTACTCAGAAGCAGGGTCCGAATATTTACGGTCAACACTTTTAGACTTATCTGAATTCAATCAGCAGATCAATGCAGCCATCGCAGGTTAATATCTCGCTTCCTTTCGCTTTATTATTCTTGTTTTTTTAACATTTGTCCGAAGGATTCTCATTCACCGGAGGCACCAAGGTGCCAGAAGGCCGCCTCCTCATCCATAACCCTCTCCATGATGGAGTGACGGGTCTCTGTGAGTTCCCTTACTATCTCCCTGGCACAACCTTTTACATCATGGGCATCAAGGCACTTTATCAAAGGTTCGTGCAGCTCTTGAAGCTCATGGCCCGCATGGCGGATCACCATGAACCGTGCA
>JADGBO010000084.1:6193-13293 GCA_015231465.1 Desulfamplus sp. | reverse complement strand
ATTATGAATACATTGGGTTTACAAACAATCAAAGGTGTTGGGTACTTGAGCGTGGTCACAGCATCAGCAGGTAACATAATTAGTTTACCCCTTGATCTTTGTGTTTATGTCATCACCTTCAGTACACCATTATAGACTTCCAGAATAATATTTCAGCAAATCCATTCTTAAGTGCAGCCGCAAGGGACTGCCCCTACAGTAGGGCTGCCAATTTCATTATCTGGAAATCTATAGCATTGCGGCACTCCGATGCCTTAATGCATCCTTCCGTTCCTTCCAAATCCATCCATTTATCCCTCCTCATATAGACTTCCAGAATAATATTTCAGCAAATCAATTCTTAAGGGTAGCCGCAAGGGACTCCCCATCCCCCCATCTAACAAAAAAGTAATTACAAGCCATTGTAAATACATTTTTGTATTTATAGTGTATATACCTTAACTATTAAGCCTGGATCAAGGCTATAATTATGCAAAGGGTTTGATAGAATAAAATTAATTAATATCAAATGGTTATAATATCAATATCCATATTTTAACATCTATTTGGACGGTATGGCACTCCATATGCAAACTCCATATGCCAATGGACATTTAAAAGTCATTTATGCTTTACCGTGGATAAGCTTAACAGAGAGGATTGGGCATAAATTATAGTACTCCAGAAAACGAAATTGGTGACAAAATCCCTCGATTTATGGGGTTGATAAAGGAATTTGACGAATTAGTGATCTGGAAATTTATGGTCCGAAAAAAAACAAGATGCATTTTTATTGTAATAAGTAGTATTAATAATTCAAATCAGGAATAAGAAAGGATTGTATTCTTATGAAGAAAATTGAAGCAATTATAAAACCATTCAAACTTGATGATGTGAAATCAGCTCTTAATGAACTGGGCATAAAAGGTATGACCATTTCTGAAGTTAAAGGTTTTGGACGTCAGAAGGGGCATACCGAAGTTTACAGGGGAGCCGAGTACAAAGTTGATTTTATCCCGAAAATCAAACTGACGGTTGTGGCCGAACCCGAGATGGTGGAGACCATCGTATTGACCATAGTGGAAAAGGCCAACAGTGGTAAAATAGGTGATGGAAAGGTGTTTATAATGCCGGTGGATGATGCCGTAAGAATCCGAACCGGAGAGAGGGGTAAAGATGCCCTGTAGCAGAATCAACTCATAAATTATAACTTATTATTTTTCGTCAGCCATGAGTTCTGTCATAGGGTTTAATTAACTTACCCAAACTCCACCTCGCAAGTCTGTGAGAGGGATTTGGGGGGTGAGGTGAATGGGCAAGTTATTAAAAATCAATTCCTCTCCAATTGACCATTATTAATAGTATTGTTTGTGAAAATAATACCACAATATATAGTTTAGATATTAAATATTACAACTCTTGAGTTATTTTCTACACTGATTTTTTAAAGGAGATAAAAAATGAACACGGTTTCCCGTTTTAACAAATTTTCAAGCATCCTTTTGTTTTCCATGACACCCTTGGAATCCGGAGCAGGCGGTTTTACCGTGGCAATGGCTTCTTCTTATCATGGCCAGGATACAACCCGACTCCTCTCTTGTAAGTTTATTTTTATTTTGATGTTCATCTTTTCTTTGCTCTTCATGGGAACATCACACTTTACCGCCGCTGCCCATGCTGCCGATGGTTCTGCCATTGAAAAAGCCCTCTCCTCCTACCCCCAATCCCTTTTCCAGGGTAAAAGCCAGGATGAGATAAGAAGGGAGCTGCCCATATCCGGGGCATACAGGGATGAGACCACTCCCATTGAAGAGGAGGTTGAGGTTATGATTGATGGAAAGCCCGGGACAGCATCCATTGTACGTTATCTCACGGATATGGAGATATTCCAGTACCGAGGGGATGTTCTCTGGACATGCATTGCAGCCTTTCTGGTCTTTTTGATGCAGGCTGGATTTGCCATGCTGGAGTCCGGTTTCACCCGTGCCAAAAATGCCGTAAACATTATGATGAAAAATATCATGGACTTCTGCATGGGTACCATTGCCTTTCTTGCAGTGGGATTCCACATAATGTTTGCGGGCCCGGACGAGTCCCTCTTTTTCCTCGGCAGCACCGGTGCCACCCAGTGGGGATTTGCTTTCTGGCTCTTCCAGTGTGTCTTTGCAGCCACCACCGCCACCATTGTATCCGGTGGTGTGGCTGAACGTACCAAATTTACCGGTTATATAGCCTACAGTATTGTCATCTGTGCCTTCATATACCCAACATTCGGAAGCTGGGCCTGGGGAAGTCTTCTTGATGGAGAGGGTTGGCTGGAAGGGGTTCTAGGGGTGGGTTTCTACGATTTTGCAGGCTCCACAGTTGTACACTCCATAGGTGGCTGGCTGGCACTGGCCGGTGCCATTGTGATCGGACCCAGGATCGGAAAATTTGACTCCAAGGGAAATCCAAGGGCAATTCCCGGCCACAATCTTCCCTTTGCTGTCATCGGCGGTTTTCTTTTATGGCTGGGTTGGTTTGGATTCAACCCGGGAAGTACAACCACCTTTGACGGAAACCTTGCTCGAATCGCCGTCATGACAAACATAGCAGGGGCTGCCGGTGGAATAGGTGCCATGGCAGCGGTGTGGTTCACATTCAAGAAACCCGACGTGGGTATGACGGTGAACGGTTTTCTGGCCGGCATGGTAGCAATCTGTACTGCGGTTGATGTTGTTGATGTGTGGGGCTCTCTTATCATTGGGCTCGTGGCAGGGATACTGGTTGTTTACAGCGTCATATTCATAGAGCGTTTCCTGAAGGTTGACGACCCTGTTGGATGCATCAGCGTCCATGGTGTCTGCGGTGCCTGGGGTACCCTTGCCTATGCCTTTTTCGGTGTCGATTCCTTCAGTACCACGGTACTCATGGCCCAGCTCATCGGTATAGGGGCAGGATTTGTGTGGGCATTTGGCACTGGTCTTATCCTCTTTTTTGTTATCAAAAAGAGCATTGGTCTCAGGGTCAGCAAAGAAGAGGAGATGGCAGGACTTGATATCAGTGAACATGGAAACGAAGCCTATAACGGTTTCCCCATTGACAGTCATGCATAGCCCTTAGGGAATCAACCGGAAACGATTTACCCATTTTCCCCCTCTCGATTCATGGAGAGGGGGGAGATCCAATCTCCTGATTATTGTGCCAAAAATAGCCTTCCAGAAAAATAATTCAGCAAATCCATTCCTAAGGGCAGCCACAAGGGAGTGCCCCTACAGTACGATTGCCAATTTCATTATCTGGAAAACTACGATGATCAGGGCTAAATTTAAAAATACAGGTAAAAAACATGTGCGCCATTGCAGGTCTTCTTTTTAAAAACAGCAAAAAACGTAATTTTACCATGGGCACCGGCACCGCCCTTACAGAGATACTGGATGCCACACTGCATCGGGGGCCCGATTCAGCCGGATGGGCCATATATAAAGAGGGTGTGGATGATCTTTTAAGGATGCGTTTTCTTTTGGATGATGCAGGCTCATCCTCCCATGTAATTGGAATCAGGGAGCATTTAAAAAGAGCCGGTGTGACCATTGTGGATGAGGAGATTATGGGTTGCACCCTGGGTATCCTTGCCTCCTTTGATGGGGAGATTCTTCCCCTGGCCCGCTCCCTTGAGAGGGATGTGATGCCCATATCCATGGGTTACAGCCTTGATATCTTCAAGGATGTGGGACATCCAAGGGAGCTGGCTGCCAGATACTCCATTGACGAATTTAACGGCACCCACGGAATTGCCCATATACGCCTGGCCACAGAATCCGGTGTTCGACCCGACACTGCCCATCCGTTCTGGGCATGCGGCTTTGCGGACATTGCAACGGTTCACAACGGCCAGATAACCAACTACTGGATCATGCGCCGTCGTCTGGAACGAAAGGGGATGACCTTCCAGACCCATAACGACACCGAGCTCATTGCTGTATATCTTGCCTACCAGATGAGCCGTAACATAAGTCTGGAGGATGCCCTGAAGTCATCTTTGAGCGACCTGGACGGCACATTTTCATACCTTGTGGCCACGCGTGATGCCATTGGCTATGCCAAGGATAAGCTTGCAGCCAAGCCCATGGTGAAATTTGAAAATGACGAAATGATAGCCATCTCCTCGGAAGAGGTGGGGCTCAACCGACTATTTCCCGGTCAGGCCTTAGAGACCAGTGAGCCCGCACCCTTCAGTTATGGAATATGGAGAAGGGATTGACTCCCAGGAAATTCCCAGGAATGGGATAGATGAACAAAGGAAAAACAGTATGGCAACCATAGATCTGTCAACGCTTCCCATCCGATCCGCCAATGAAGTCATCCGCGGTTATGGTGCTGCCCACCAGGATATTGAGATAATAAACCCGGATGCCAGGCACTACATTGCAGTGGGACTTACAAACCCTGTAAAGGTCTCCATAAAGGGGTCGGCAGGATACTTCTGCGGAGGGCTCTGTGATGGCCCCCGCATCGAGGTGAGCAAAAACGTGAGCTGGGGTGTTGGGGATAACATGCTCTCCGGCACCATCGTTGTGGGGGGTAACGCCGGGGCCATTGCCGGCGAAGCCCTTCGGGGCGGTACAATCATAATTAAGGGGAATATGGGTTCCAGATCCGGCCAGGTGATGAAAAAAGGAACCCTGTGCTGCCTTGGAAATGCAAGTTTCATGGCAGGATATATGATGTACGGAGGTACCATTATAATCCTTGGCAATTCCGGCCAGAGGGTTGGCGAGAACATGGCAGGGGGGGAGATCTACGTGGGCGGCACCATTACATCCCTGGGCAGCGATGCCATGGTGACAACCCCATCTGCGGAAGAGAGTGACTCTGTATTGAGTTTTCTCAGTACCCACGGCATATCTTTTTCCGGTACATTCCAGAAGGTTATCTCTGCCGGAAAGGATCTGAGCTGTGGTTCTCCCCAGCCGTCGATGAAACCCATCCCCTTTACCAGTTTCTCATCCCAGGACTCTCCCTGGTGGAATGTGAAGGTTCAGCAGGATATTCAGTTGAAGAGCCGCATGGGCCGCAGCAGGGTCAGGGGTTACGGAACATCCAGGCCGGTTCCCCACTTTGATGACATTGGATTCAGGAAACCTTTGATGGAAACTCCCTGGGGTGAAGGAGGGCCATGCCCCAGGCCCCAGGGAGTTGGCCATGGTGGTAACACTGCCCGATATCCTGATCTGAGGACATTCATTGGCGGGAGGAACGGTGCAAGGCCCCTTGATCTCTCCATGCCCGTACTCATTGCACCCATGAGTCTCGGTGCCCTTGGACCCAAGGTGAAAGTTGCACTGGGCATTGCATCCAGACTGTCAGGTATCTGCGAAAACACAGGAGAGGGTGGGATGTACTCCCTTGAGCGGGCCCAGGCACATCAGCTCATAGCCCAGTGCCTCTCCGGCCGCCTGGGGTGGAATATCCACGACATGAGGCGATCCGACGCTCTGGAACTCTACATATCCCAGGGGGCAAAGCCAGGCCTGGGCGGCCAGCTCATGGCAGCCAAACTCACAAGGGAGATAGCCGAGCTTCGGGGCATACCCCAGGGCATGGATCTGCGCTCCCCTTCCCGGCATCCGGATGTACTGGGCGGGGATGATCTCATAATGAAGGTGATGGAGCTGCGGGAGGCTGTGGGATGGCGAATACCGGTGAGCCTTAAACTGGGAGGCGGGCGTACCCGGGACGATGTGAAGATCGCATATAAGGACGGCATCGATTTTGTCGAGCTGGACGGACTCCAGGGAGGAACCGGAGCCGGAAGCGGAGAGGTTATTGAATACGTTGGCATACCCACCATCTCTGCCCTTATGGAGGCCATGGACGGCCTGGATGAGATTGATGCCCGGGACAAGCTTCCCATGGTTATCATGGGCGGAATCAGAAACGGCGTTGATGGGGCCAAGGCCATTGCCCTGGGGGCCACTGCTGTGGCTGTGGGCACCCCCCTGCTTGTGGCCGCGGGCTGCACCGGCTGCATGGAGTGCAGTTCCGGAGAGTGTCCCGTGGGAATCGCCACCCAGAACCCGGAACTTGGGGCCCGCTTTGATGTTGAAAAACGTGCCCTTGCCATGCACAGCTATTTAGAGTCCTTCCGATGGCAGCTTTCAACCATCACAGCCGGACTTGGTTACAGCTCTATACAAGGGTTGAAACGTGATGATCTTGTGGCCCTCACACCCGAGGCCGCAGAGCTGACACGTCTTCCCTTTGCTCCTGAATATGGAATATCCCAATCCTTTCCCAGGGAGAGGGGCAGGGAGAAGTCGGAGACAGGAAGTGCAACATTCTCCAGAAGTTCACGAAGGATTGTAAGGCAGATGAGCCGGACAGATGGAGAGGATATCCAGTCCCAGTCCCGGATACTGGATATGGCACTCCAGGGAAGGCCCAATCCCTTTCCCAAATCCAGGGGTGCCCATTTCGATGATGTGGTGTTTCTGTCGGCAGCCCTTACCCGCCTTGTCATTGATCCCTACAGGGAGGAGTGCAGCACCCGCACAACCATAACCCGAACCATGGAGATAGGAGGTGCATGCCATGGAAGCAGCCTGGATGATGCTGGATTGGATGATGCTGGATTGGATGATGCTGGATTGGATGGTGCTGGACAATCCGGAGATTATGTTGGGAGTAAGGGGCTGAAAAAGGGGATTCTTCCCAGGGTCACCTTGAAGCATCCGTTTATCTTCACAGGATTTGACGGGGCACCCCAACATGTCAGGGCTTCCCTTGGTGCTGCCATTAAAATGTGCGGTTGTGCCTACATGGGACGTGGCCCGCTTATTGAAAATTCATGGACCAGGGAGAGTGGAGATTGTGGAGGAGGTACCCGGGGTGAAGCAGATGTTGGAGGAGGTACCCGGGGTGAAGCAGATGGTGGAAGAGGTACCCGGGGTGAAGCAAAAGGGGGGCCCATATGGTTTCAACTGATTCTTGCAGGGGATACTCCGTCCAGAGATGCTTCGGCACTGATTTATCTGCCCGGAAAAGTGCCCATCTCCTCCATGGAGCCCCAAAGGTGTACTCCGGATCAGCTTGTGGGTATCTGTGCAGACCGGAAAAATCTTCCCGAAGTTGTTCCCCAC
>JADGBO010000084.1:0-6096 GCA_015231465.1 Desulfamplus sp. | reverse complement strand
AGATGCTTCGGCACTGATTTATCTGCCCGGAAAAGTGCCCATCTCCTCCATGGAGCCCCAAAGGTGTACTCCGGATCAGCTTGTGGGTATCTGTGCAGACCGGAAAAATCTTCCCGAAGTTGTTCCCCACGCACTGGAGAAGGGGTTTGACATACTGCTTCTGGATACCACCCGGGATATCTCCGCTCCGTGGGTTGAGCTGGGAGGAGACTTTGATCTCACAGTTATCAGGGATGCCATTTTGAGGCTCAGATCCATGAATATGGAAGAGGAGATATCACTTATCAATTTCGGGGGAGTCCGTTCCGGAACCGATGTGGCCAAATCCCTTGCCATGAATTGCAGGGCATCCATCCCAAGTGTTGCCATGGCCCTTGCCATGGGAGGCAGGATGGATACCAGGGGCATGGATTTCAATGGTCTGGCACCCGTGGGATCAACCGTGGAAAACCCAGGGTCAAACGGGCCGTCTCTTTTTGATGCCGCTGTCAACTGGATAAGGGCCAGCTCCCAGGAGGCCGCCATCATTGCACGGTGTGCCGGTAAAACAGACATACACAACCTGGAACCCGAAGATATGCGCTCCATATCCATTGCCACATCCGAGGCCCTGGGTCTGCCCCTGACATCCGGTGCTGTCCGCCGGGAGCGGTTCTGAAATTGTTGATAATGGAAAATACCGAAATGTTTAGCACCTTGGGTATTGACTCGTCAGTCATAAGTTCTCTAACTGGCCACCACTGATAGTATTATTACGTAACTTAAGACCACAATATATAGTGTGGCATATGAGAACTTACAACTCTTGGGGTATTGACATGTTGTCATTCAAACAGGGGTTTTCGTTCAAACACTACTTAAAATCAGGATACGACCATGACAAACATAGCTATCATGAAACCTGTTGCCACCGATAACAGGGATAAAAAAGAGAAGGTTTTTGAAAATTTGAAGGAGCAGAATATAGAGTTCATACTGGCCCAGTTTGTTGATATCCACGGAGCTCCCAGGGTGAAACAGGTTCCCCTGGATAGTTACCATGACATTGTGGAGGGCGGGGCCGGATTTGCAGGGGGGGCTGTGTGGGGCATGGGAATGGGACCCGAGAGCCACGATCTCATGGCCAGGGCCGATGTTGACACATTTTGCCGCCTTCCCTGGCAGCCCAATGTTGCCATGGCAAGCAGTGACCTTTACGTGGATGGAGAGCCGTGGCCCTTTTGTCCCCGCAATAACCTGAAACGGATGCTTGGTATCATGGCCCAGGAGGGATACACCCTCAACGGCGGTTTTGAGCCGGAACATTTTCTTGTCAGCCGTGATGAAGAGGGAAAGGTGAGGCCATGGGATCCACTCTCCATCGACACCCAGGCCAAACCCTGTTACGACTTCAAAGGGATGTGCCAGAGCATGGATTATCTCCAGGACATCATGCGGTACGGCAATGAGATGGGCTTTGGCATATATCAGAGCGACCATGAAGATGCCAACGGACAGTATGAGATAAATTTTGACTGGACAGGTGCGGTACATGCATCGGATCGCCTGGTGCATTTCCGCATGATGAGCGGCCAGGTGGCCAGAAAATATGGCGCCATTGCAACTTTCATGGCCAAACCCTTTGAGAAGATGACCGGATCCGGGGCACACCTGCATTTTCACATTGCAGATGCGGCCACAGGAGAGAACCTCTTTCCCCTGGGATCAGAAGAGGTGGACTGGAAGGGTCTTGGGCTCTCCAGAACAGCTATCTACTACATTGGAGGACTGCTCAAACACATTCGGGCCATAACTGCGGTTGCATCCCCCCACATAAACTGCTATCGCCGCATCCAGAGCGGAGAGTTTGTCTATTCATCTGCGTCGGGTTACACATGGACACCCTCATTTGCATCCTATGGAGATAACAACAGAACCCAGCTCTTCCGCTGCCCATCACCCAACCGCATGGAGGATCGCTCTCCCTCGGCCATGGTAAACCCCTATCTCCTGCTTGCGGTGAACATTGCAGCAGGTCTTGACGGTATCAGGAACGAGATTGATCCAGGGGATGCAATCATGGGCAAAAACATCTGGAATCTCAGCATTGAAGAGAGAAAAGAGCTGGGAATGATACTCCTTCCCCAGAATCTCATGGAGGCGGTGGAGGCCCTTGAAGCTGACGGGGTTGTCAAGGCTGGGCTTGGTCCCATTGCCGGGGAGTTCATAAAACTGAAAAAGGCAGAGTGGGGGGATTTCATGCGCCATGTCACCAAGTGGGAGGTGGATCGCTCCTTGACTCTTTTGTAAGAGTCCCATATTCTATCTCTAAATTTACAGAAAATAATTTTTGCATATTAGGAATGGTTCTTAAATAACTTGCCCATTACCTCACCCCCAACCCCCTCTCCATGAATGGAGAGGGGAATAATGGATAAGGAATTGATTTTTAATAACTTGCCCATTCACCTCACCCCCCCAACCCTCTCTCCATGACTGGAGAGGGGGAGTTTGGGTAAGTTAATTAAACCCTATTACTAACAATACTTCGGACAGTTTTTGTAAGTGCCTGTTTTTATTGAATCCGATATTTTGATTACAACGGGGTTGGGTTCAATAAATTCAATAGATTATATTTTCAGATATCCTGATATTTAAAAACTGTCCGAACCATTGACTAAGTTATTTTGTGTTCATTCCTTAATTTTGAAGGGCAGCCACCCGGGGTTGTCCCTGCAGTCAGAAGGAGCTTCAATGATCAAATCAACTCTTCGAAACAAGCTGCTGCTCGCCTTTTTTATTGTGGGCATTCTCCCACTCAGTTTCATGACTGCTGTATCTTTAATTAAAGCGGAAAACGCTTTGGAGGCACAGGCCTTCGCTCAGATGAAAAGCGTAAGAGATATAAAAAAAACGGAAATCATCAACTATTTTGAAACAATAAAGGATCAGGTGGTAACATTTTCCGAAGATCATATGATTGTCAGCGCCATGTCCCACTTCTCAACCCATTACGATGCATTTTTAAAGGAAAACAGTTTAAGTAAAGAAGATATTACAAGTTACCGACGCCGGCTGGCTGAATATTATAAGAATGATTTTACTGAAGCTTATAAAGATCAAAATGACGGCAAATTTCCTGAAGTTAACTCCATGATCGAAAACATGGATGATACAACCATCGCACTGCAATACGTATACATAAAAGACAATCCCCATCCACTGGGCTCCAAAGATGCCCTGGATAGCGGTAAAGATAAATCCGCTTATAGTCAATCCCATAAAAGTTACCATCCTGTCATTCGCAACTACCTGAAAAAATTTGGATACTATGATATCTTTCTTGTCCATCCAGACACCGGAACCATTGTCTATTCTGTTTTTAAGGAGCTTGATTTTGCCACATCCCTTAAAACAGGCCCATACTCAAACACCAACTTTGCCGACGCATTCAGAGAGGCCAACGCGGCTGCCACTCCGGATAGCGTTATCTTTACGGATTTTAAACGCTATTTTCCTTCCTATGAAGCACCTGCCGGTTTTGTGGCCTCTCCAATTTTTCAGGGCAACACCAAAATCGGTATTCTCATTTTTCAATTTCCCATTGACAATGTTAACAAAATCATGAATTCCCGTTCCGGAATGGGAGAATCCGGTGAAACCTATCTGATCGGAAATGACAGGTTAATGCGATCGGATTCATTCATCGATCCACTCCATCACTCGGTATCTGAATCGTTCAAGAACCAGGATAGAGGAAAAGTGGATACGGAATCGGCAAGAAGGGCCCTTCAAGGGGAAACAAGTGAAGGAATCATTGTCAATTACAGAGATAAACCCGCCCTTTCCGCCTACACCCCCCTGAACTTTGAATCCCTGAACTGGGCACTTATCGCCGAGATTGATGTCTCTGAAGCGTTTGCCGCCATCAGAAATCTGAAGATCGTAGCAACGGTTGTGGCGGTGATCTCTATCACTATAATCGTATTGTTTTCCCTTATGTTCATCCGTTCCATTGTAAACCCCGTAAAGCAAATTGTGGATGTGCTTACGGAACTCTCCCAGGGAGAGGGGAATCTGACCACCCGACTGCCGGTGCAAACCACGGATGAAATTGGAGAGCTTGCAGGTCGTTTCAACGATTTCATTGATAATCTCCAAAAGATGATACGCCACATCACCGATGTTGTCAGCAGCCTTTCCGGATCATCTTCGGAGATGGGTAACATTGCGGAAGAGATGTCAAGCAGTTCAACTTATACATCCCAAAAAGCAGGTTCAGTCTCGGCCGCCGCCGAGGAGATGAGAGCCAGCATGATTTCAGTGGCCGCCGCCATGGAGCAATCCAGCACCAATATCCGTACGGTGGCCAGCGGTGCCGAAGAGATGAACGCCACCATCAGCGAAATTGCCCGAAATACTGAGAACGCAAGGGATATTACCCAAAGTGCCGTTTTCAAAGTGGATGAATCTACCCGGACAATGAATTCCCTTAGCGTGGCAGCCGACACCATTGGCAAGGTGGTCGAGAGCATCACTGAAATTTCCGAACAGGTGAATCTGCTGTCTCTGAACGCCACCATTGAGGCGGCAAGGGCTGGAGAGGCCGGAAGGGGATTTGCCGTTGTGGCCAATGAGATAAAGGAACTGGCCAGACAGACCTCCAGTGCTTCCATGGACATCAAGGAGAAAATTGAAAACATTCAAAGGAGTTCACATGATTCCAAGAAACACATTGAAGAGATTTCCCAGGTGATTAACCATGTAAATGATATTGTTTCAAACATTGCCACGGCTGTTGAAGAGCAGTCAACCGCCACCAATGAAATTGCACACAATATCGCCCAGGCATCCAGCGGAGTTGAAGATGTCAATGGTAATGTGACCCAGAGTTCAATAGTGGCAGATGAGATATCCAAAGATATCAGCGATGTCAATCAATCCTCTTCAAAAATGGCACAAAAAAGCAAACAGCTCAATGAGAGTGCCCGGGATCTGTCCAAACTGGCGGAAGGACTGGACAAAATGGTTAGGCTATTCAAAATTGAGTAGTCATTACCCAATAGAAGTTCTTTGATTTAATAATGTCAAATGCATATTGACCATACCCCTTCCAGGTGTAACCATTTTATACCTGTTCAAGCATTGTGCCGATGAATTATTGCACCTATACCCGAAAATTTTTTTTCTATGCTCTCGTACCCCCTGTCAATGTGATAGACACGATTTATTGTGGTAGTTCCTTCGGCCACAAGTCCTGCAATCACAAGGGAGGCACTGGCACGGAGATCCGATGCCATTACCTGGGCACCTGACAGTTTTTTCCCCCCCCGAACCATGGCGTAGTTTCCCCCTGAAAGAGTTATGTCTGCCCCCATGCGCTGGAGTTCATTCACATGCATGAACCTGTTTTCAAATATGGTCTCGTGTATAACGCTGTTGCCGTCTGCAATGGCCATGAGAACCATGAACTGGGCCTGCATGTCCGTTGGAAAACCCGGGTATGGAAGAGTTTTGATGTCTGCAGGTCTGATTTTGCCCCCTCCCCGGACCCTGACTGCCCGGGGAAATATCTCCACAGATGCCCCGCTCTGACGGAGTTTGCTTATTATCCCCCCCATATGTTCCGGTTCGCATCCATCCACAAGCACATCTCCGCCGGTGGCAGCAGCCGCCACCATAAAGGTTCCGGCCTCTATGCGATCCGGTATCACTTCTATGACAGCCCTGTGCAGGGATTCAACTCCGTTGATGCGTATCACCGCTGTACCAGCACCTTTAACATCTCCCCCCATGGCATTAAGGGCCGAGGCCAGGGCCACGATTTCAGGCTCCCGGGCACAGTTTCTCAAGGTGGTCGTACCCCGGGCAAGGGAGGCTGCCATCATTAAATTTTCAGTTCCCGTGACAGTGGGGATGTCAAAATATATATCGTTTCCCTTGAGTCTGGATGCTCTTGCTTCGATGTATCCATGTGTTATGGCAATTTCGGCACCAAGGGCCTCGAGACCCTTAAGATGAAGATCAACGGGTCTTGCACCAATGGCACATCCCCCGGGCAGGGAGACCCTTGCATGGCCCAATCTTGCCACAAGGGGCCCAAGTACAAGAATGGAT
>JADGBO010000083.1 GCA_015231465.1 Desulfamplus sp. | reverse complement strand
GCCGGACAGGGATGCCTATCATCACTATTTTAACGGAGCCAATTTTCTTGTATATTATCTGACTGAAAAGGCTGCCCTGAAAGCCGGGGATGAAGAGCTTGCCGCCAATGTGAAGGAGAAGTACCGGATGGCGGTGGATCGCCTGAAGGCAGCCGCAGATATTGAAATAAAACCTGTTTATCGTGGCGGGATACTCAGCGAGATACGTGTGAGGGTAAAAAATATAAGGGCAGGCCACAACCTGACAACATCCTTGACCAATATCAGGCAGATGTGGCTGGAAGTCACTGCAATGGATGGAGATGGAAAGATTATCATGACCACCGGAACTCTGGATGAAAAAGGCACCCTTCCCCAGGATGTTCGGATATTCAACTCCCATACCCAGGACAGGGATTTAAATTTCACCATCCACCCATGGGAAGCTGAAACTTTTTCCAAAAACGACACCATACCTCCAAAGGGATTTAAAGATGTTCATTACGGCCTTTCATACCCAAAAGGGAAGCCCCTTACAATAACAGCAACCCTTCGCTACCGCCAGGCGGACCAGAAAGTTGCCCAAAAACTTCTCTCAATGGTTCCTGAAGATATGGACTTGGAAAAGATATATGGAATAAAAGAGATACCCCTTATACCTGTCATTGATATGGTATCCAAAACAGTTGCATTGCCCTAGTGCTTCTTCAAGTTTAAACTGTCGGGTGATTTTTCAGAGATTTCAAAGATTCGAGGCGTTTTCTACCCGACAATCAAACCTTGAAAGAACACTAGCATCTCTTTTCTGGCAAAAATTTGTCCAAAAAGAGCATTGCTGCTTGCAACACCATCAATTACATACTATATTAAACCAACATGGCTGATGTTCACCAACATGGCGGACGTTCTGCCACCCCTTGAATATGAAAATTTGTATCTATTTCCACGGTAAACCTTCATGGTTGGAGGTCAGCCATCCCGGATCATGGAAATAATGTATCCATTTCCACGGTAAATACTATAGTTATTGCCGCCTGGAGTTTTATTCCGGGTTTTCGGCATCCCTCCTTTACCGTGAGTTTATCCTTTAACAGCGGAGGGGCAATTCCCATGGCACCTTTGGGCTATCTGCCTTCATGCCGTATTTTTTATTAAAATCAGTAAATCATTTAAGGAGCTTACCATGAATTTTGAGTCTGTTGACGATATTCTGGTCTATGCCATTGAAAAGGAGAATGAAGCTGTTCAGTTCTACATGGACCTTGCCGGCAAAGAGAAATTCAAATCCGTCAAGGAGACCTTTGAGAACTTTGCAGGAGAAGAGCAGAAACACGCAGATCTTCTCAATGGCCTGAAAACAGATAAAACAAAAGTGGAAGATTATGATCTCAAGTCCATTCCCGACCTTAAGATCAGCGACTACCTTGTTGAGACCGAGTACAAGGAGGGTATGTTCATGCAGGACATCCTCAGACTTGCCATGAAGCGGGAAGAGATGGCTGTAAAACTCTATAAGGATCTTGCAGGCAAAACCGATAACAGTGAAGTTGTAAAGGTACTCAACATATTGAGCCAGGAAGAGGCTAAACATAAACTTGCCCTTGAGACAATGTATGATGATTTTCTTGCCGACAATGAAAATTGATCATTAAAGCAAATGGTTAAACACATATTAGAAAAACCAGACCAAAACCTCATTATAGATATATGCAGATGAATTGATACTCTCATACCTTATTATTATGTGGTATCAATTCATATGAGAAGAACTATAGTCATGAGTTTGTAGGATGGATGCCGGAGATGGTATTTCTCATAAACCAATACCACAATATATAGTGGCAAGAATGAGAACTTACAACTCTTGAGCTAAAACACCAAAACATTTTTAAGGAGGATTTAGATGAAAAAATTAGTTCTGCTTGGTATGACCGCTTTTTTTGGAATGTCTCTCTACTTTGGATCAGCCCCGGTACCTGTACAGGCTGATCAGACCTTTGTAACCATAGGCACCGGCGGTGTAACCGGTGTGTACTATCCCACCGGCGGTGCCATTGCCCGTCTGGTGAACAAGGACAGAAAAGTCCATGGAATACGATGTTCGGTGGAAAGTACCGGCGGATCGGTTTACAACCTGAATACCATTGCAGCCGGGGAACTGGACATGGCCGTGGCCCAGTCAGACTGGCAGTACCATGCCTATAACGGAACCAGCACCTTTGCGGACCAGGGACCCAACAAGGATCTGAGGGCTGTATTTTCAGTCCATCCGGAACCCTTCACCGTAGTTGCCAGGGCCGATTCCGGCATAAAAACCTTTGCCGACCTTAAAGGCAAACGGGTCAATGTGGGTAACCCAGGCTCAGGACAGCGGGGAACCATGGAGGTTGTCATGAAGGCCATGGGATGGACCATGGATGATTTCAAGCTGGCTTCCGAGCTTAAACCTGCCGAGCAGTCTGCAGCCCTGTGCGACAATAAGATTGATGCCATCATCTATACAGTGGGACATCCATCGGGATCAATTCAGGAAGCCACCACTTCCTGCGACTCCATCATTGTACCTGTGGAAGGACCTGCCATTGACAAACTTGTGGCAGAGCATGCCTATTACAGACATGCCACCATCCCGGGGGGAATGTACCGGGGTACGGACACAGACACCAGAACCTTTGGTGTGGGTGCCACCTTTGTCTCTTCCGCCAAGGTTTCTGAAAACGTGATCTACCATGTGGTCAAGGCGGTATTTGAAAACTTCGATCAGTTCAAGAAACTTCATCCTGCCTTTGAAGTCCTGAAAAAAGAGGAGATGATCAAGGACGGACTCTCCGCCCCATTGCATGACGGTGCTGCCAAATATTACAAGGAAGCAGGTCTTCTGTAGTTTTATTTCCAGTACCATAACAGACAAGGCATCAACGACCCCTACGGCACTTCGTGACCGTAGGGGTTTCCTTGAGGAGGCATTTATGAAATAATGAGCATGAAACAAGCATCCCTTGCAGGGCATGTTCATTAATTCACTGTTTAAACGGGTGCCGAGACTTTAACAGGTTTGGCACCCTTCCTTTTTTATCTCCCCCCACGATCCTTTCCCCCAACTTAGGAGGCCTCGCCACCATGACCGATAAAAATAAACATTCTGTGCCGGAAGGGGTTCAGAATATTGTCGTAGAGACTGAAACAGGAGCCAGGAGTCCTGCCGGTGCCATTCCCAGAAAAATACTCTTTTTCGTTCCCCTGATATGGACACTGTTCCAACTCTGGTATGCATCCCCCCTGCCCTTTATACTCAATTTTTTTGTACTCAACGATACCGAAGCCCGGGCCATACATCTTGCTTTCGCCATGTTTCTGGCCTATACCGCCTATCCCACTTTCAAATCTTCTCCCAAAGATTACATACCATTACAGGACTGGATATTGGCTCTGACAGCATCGTTTTGTGCAGCTTATCTCTATATTTTCTACGCCCAGTTGTCATTGAGACCCGGCAACCCCACCACACTGGACCTGGCCGTGGGTGTGACGGGCATTGTCCTGCTGCTGGAGGCAACCCGCAGGGCCCTTGGTCCTCCCCTCATGGTGGTGGCATCCATATTTCTCATCTATACTTTTTTCGGCTCCCATATGCCGGATGTCATAGCCCATAAAGGGGCCAGCCTCTCCAAGGGCATGTCCCACTACTGGCTCTCCACGGAAGGTGTATTTGGAGTGGCCCTGGGGGTCTCCACCAGCATGGTATTCATGTTTGTACTCTTTGGGTCATTGCTGGAATCGGCCGGAGCCGGCAACTATTTCATTCGCACCGCCTTTGCAGCCCTGGGACACATGCGGGGCGGGCCCGCCAAAGCAGCGGTGGTCTCCTCGGGCATGACCGGACTTGTCTCAGGCTCCTCCATTGCCAACGTTGTCACCACCGGCACATTTACCATTCCCCTCATGAAAAAAGTGGGATTTTCGGCTGAAAAAGCCGGTGCCGTGGAAGTGGCCGCTTCCACCAACGGCCAGCTAACTCCGCCTGTCATGGGTGCGGCTGCCTTTCTCATGGTGGAATATGTGGGAATTTCCTATGTAGAGGTGATCAAGCATGCATTCCTGCCGGCCATTATTTCTTATATCGCCCTGGTCTATATTGTGCACTTAGAAGCTTGTAAAATGGGTCTTAAAGGCATGGATAGGCCTGATGCCCGGACCTTTGGAAACAAAATCATCTCCTTTTTTCTGACTATACTGACCATAATCGTCATCGGCGGGTTCACCTATTACGGCCTGGGATGGATCAAAACCGCTGCCGGCGGTGCCGCCATATATTTTGTGGTGCTGCTTATCACGGCATCCTATTTTATCCTGATCTGGCTGGCCTGCCAGGTTCCGGAACTGGAACTCACCCATGAAATTAAAGTACTTCCCGATCTCCGGGAGACCGCCCAGGCCGGATACTACTATCTTCTTCCCATTGTGGTACTCATGTGGTGCCTGGTCGTGGAGCGGCTCTCCCCGTCACTGTCCGCTTATTATGCCACTGTGGTTTTAATTTTCATCGTGCTGACCCAGCGTCCCCTTAAAAGTTTCATCCGCAAGAAATCCGGGCCCGATTTTTCCTTCAGGCTTGGATGGGAAAACCTCATCGACGGTATGGTGTCCGGGGGCAGAAACATGATCGGCATTGGTGTCGCCACAGCAGCCGCGGGCATTATTGTGGGTACGGTCACCCTCACCGGCATCGGCCTTGTGATGACCGAATTTGTGGAGTTCATCTCCGGTGGAAATCTGCTTCTGATACTTTTTTTCACAGCGGTCATAAGCCTCCTGCTGGGTATGGGGCTGCCCACCACAGCCAATTATATCGTGGTCTCAACCCTCATGGCACCGGTGATCGTGGAACTGGGAGCCCTGAACGGTCTCATTGTTCCCCTCATTGCCGTGCATCTTTTTGTATTCTATTTCGGCATCCTGGCCGATGACACCCCGCCGGTGGGTCTTGCGGCATTTGCCGCAGCGGGTATATCAGGAGGGGATCCCATACGCACGGGTATCCAGGGCTTCACATACGATATCCGCACCGCTGTGCTGCCGTTTTTCTTTATCTTCAACACCGAGCTTCTCATGATCGGCATCCAGGACTGGCTACACCTGCTTGTTGTCATCCTTTCGGCTGTTGCGGCCATGCTGATATTTGGAGCGGCCACCCAGGGGTACTGGCTCACCAAAAGCCGTTTCTATGAAACCATTGCCCTTTTGCTGGTGACATTTACCCTTCTTAGGCCCGGTTTTTTCTGGGATGAAGTTTTTCCGCCCTATGAGGAGAAGCCCGGCATAGAACTTGTGCAGGCCATTGAAAAACACCACGCAGATACCATGATCCGCCTTGTGGTCAAGGGGGAAGATTTTAACGGCAATGAATACACAAAGGCCATGATGCTGCCGGTGGGCAGTGAGCCATCCGGAGAAGATCGTCTTCGGGGAATAGGATTCATGGTGATACAAGATGATGGCAAGCTCATTGTTGACAATGTTATGTTCGGCAGCAATGCCGAGCGGATGGGGATCGATTTTGACCAGGAGATTGTAACTGTAATGATGGAGGCCCAAAGGCCCCCGAAACAGTTGATGTTTTTCCCGGCCCTGGCCCTTCTCGGTCTGATCTATTTTCTTCAAAAACGGCGGCAGACCCCGGAAGAAGCTTCCAGGATAAAGCTGGTTTAGAAGCAGGGGCGATTCATGAATAGCCCCAACAAGATGCCAAAAAAAGTACAGGAACTATAAGGAACAATTTATGAACCAGCTATGGAATTTTCTCGATTTGCTCCAGGACAAGATGAAGATGCTTGCGGCGGCCTCTCTCATGGGGATGAGTCTCATGACCTGTTCGGATGTCTTTTTGAGAGCTGCATTCAACAAGCCCATTTTCGGCACCGAAGAGATTGTCTCAATTTTTGCAATTCTTTCCGTTGCCCTTGCACTTCCCTATTGCCACAAAAAGGATGTGCATTTTGGAGTGGAGATATTTGTCAAACTCCTGCCCCGGAAAGTTGCCGGTATCATAAGGCTCATCACCGACATCTGTTCGCTGACTTTGATTCTCATGATCTCATGGAGCATGATTCGCTATGCCGGAACCATGTCCCGGTCAGGTGTGGTATCCATGAATCTTGAACTGCCCATGTACTATTTCATATATGTCATGGGGTTCTGCTTTGTGGTGTTTTCCCTCATGATTTTGAAGGATATAGTTCAATTTTTCACAGGAGGAGTACAATAGACATGAGTTCCATGACGGTGGGTGTCATCGGCATAGTGATAATGATTTTGATATTCATGACCCGAATGCCGGTTGCCTTTGTAATGACCATGGTGGGGTTTGCGGGCTTTGGATACCTAATCTCCTTTGATGCTGCCCTGATGCTTTTGCCCAGGATTTTCCACGACTCTTTTTCATCCTATGAATTGACCACCATTCCTCTGTTCGTTCTCATGGGACAGCTTGCCTTCAATGGCGGCATCAGCCGAAAACTCTATGCCACGGCCTATACGTTTCTTGGAAACATAAAAGGCGGCCTTGCCATGACAACGGTTGCTGCTTGCACAGCCTTTGGTGCGGTGTGCGGTTCCAGTCCTGCCACGGCAGCCACAATGGCCACCGTGGGTATGCCCGAGATGAGACGTTTTGGTTATGCAGACTCCCTTGCCGCCGGGTCCGTGGCCTCGGGGGGGGGGCTGGGGATGATCATGCCTCCCAGTGTGGTGCTTATCATCTACAGCGTTCTCACCGAGCAGTCCATAGGGGCTCTTTTTGTGGCAGGTATTTTCCCGGCTGTTTTAATGACCCTGCTTTTCATCGGGGCCATCTATATCACGTGCAGAATATATCCGGATCAGGGCCCCAGGGGAGAGAAATTTACAATGATGGAAAAACTGAAATCCCTTGCCGGACTTGCAGATACCCTGGCTGTTTTTACCCTGGTCATCAGCGGACTCTTTTTCGGTTTTTTTACCCCCACGGAGTCGGCAGCAGTGGGGGTGCTGGCTGTCCTTGTCATATCCATCATAAGGAGGCAGATGACATGGAGTTCCTTTTTGAGATCCCTTTATGAGACCCTTCAGACATCCTGCATGATATTGTTTCTCGTGGCCGGTGCAGTGGTTTTTGGAAAATTTCTCGCCGTTACAAGGATACCCTTTGAGATCGCCCACTGGCTCAACGGATTTGATCTTGCGGCTCCGCTCCTTATAACCATCATCATGCTTATATACTTTGTCGGCGGCTGTTTTATGGATGCCCTGGGGCTTGTCATGCTCACCATTCCCATCTTTTTTCCAGTGGTGATGGAGCTGGGATACGATCCTGTATGGTTTGGTATAATGATTGTACTTGTAACTGGAATGGGGGTGATCACGCCGCCGGTGGGGATCAATGTTTATGTTGTTTACGGTGTCTCCCAGACCGTTGTGGGCGACATCGCACTGGAGTCGATTTTCAAGGGTATAGTGCCGTTTCTCATTGCAACGGCCGCAGGCATTGCCCTTATGATGTTGTTTCCCGAAATAGTCATGTTTCTTCCCAATTTGATGTATTGATGAATCTAAGGAATTGATTTTTAATAACTTGCCCATTCATCGCATCCCCAGCCAACTATTACAGGCTTGCCATGGGAGCCTGGGTAAGTTAATTAAACCCAATTACTAAGGAATTGATTTTTAATAACTTGCCCATTCATCTCATCCCCAGCCACTTATTACAGGCTTGCCATGGGAGCTTGGGTAAGTTAATTAAACCCAATTACTAAGCATTGAATTTGGGGTATCAAAATCTGACATTTTCGATTGCTCATTTTTTTGAACATCAACGGTAGAGACGCAATGCATTGCGTCTCTACATCATCACGATTTGGGCATCAAATTGGTTTTGACACCCCACATTGAATTAAATAGTCATATTTTTCCCGGGTTGATGTATTAAGTCATGTACAAATATAAGAAAGGTGACATTGACAGGCTTGTGGCCGGCAGATTTCCCACTCTTATGGAAGATGTCCGGAAAGTCATTGAACGTTCCGAACTTGAATATACCGGAAGAGAAGGGGATGAGAGCTTTTTATGGGAGCATACCCGCTTTGTGAGTTCCATGGCCATGCATATCTCCCGGGGGGAGTCCCTGGATCCACTTCTCCCTGTTGTCACTTCCTTGTTTCATGACTGCGGGAAATTTGAAAACGGGATCTACCATGAAGGGGATACTCCGGAGGAGGAGACCGCCGCAAAAATTGCCCAAAGGCTTCTCGGCAACGCGGGCATGGACTCCCTCTCCATAAAACTGGTGATTGAGGCCCTTCTTGCCCTTTACAACGATAACCTTGAGAAAAACATGGTCTCGAAAATTGTTCACGATGCCGACTTTCTTACAAAATTCGGATACATGGGATTTGCAGGATTTTTTGAGAAGTCTGCCCTGAGGGGCATGGCCATGGGCAGCTCCATTTTAAAAAGGGTCAGTAAAGAGCTGACCTATGCGGCTTCTCTTGTGCAGAATATGCACACTGCATCGGGCAGGAAAATGGCTCTGTCCAGGTCGGAAAATACAAAAATGCTGTTCAGAAATTATCTTGGGGAGATGGCACAAGCCGGTATTGCCGAGTATGAGATCCGGGAGATGGAGATTAACTGCTGTAAGGGGCCCGAAGATATTATACCCCTGGCCCTGGTCCTGCCCGTCCGGTGCCCGGGATGCGGATCTTCCGTTAAAACCGAATTTGAAGTGGAAAGGGGTGTTAAGTGTGAAAAATTGACAGTCAATATTGGATGTTTCCGCTGTAGTGAGAGCAGTGAATATGATCTCTCTTTCTGCCTGCCGGAACTCATGGGGAAAACACCAGGGAGGCATGAATAATGAAAACAGACCGAAAGTTTAAAATACCCTGGCTATCATCTATATTTCTGTTTTATCTTGCGGGATTTATTACCGTTGATGCCGCCCTCTCCCCTTGGGTAGAGGCCATCTCCATATCCGAGGAGAAGAAAATTGCCCGGGAGTTTATGGATGCTGTGAAAAAGCAGGACAAGCTCATCCAGGATCCATTCATTCTTTCCCTGGTTTCGGAAATAGGTGAAAAGATTCTTGGGGTTCTGCCCCCCCAGACCTTTGAGTACTCCTTCAATATAGTGGATGAAGATCAGTTCAATGCCTTTGCCGGGCCCGGGGCCAATATTTTCGTTTATCGGGGTCTCATAACTGCCCTGGACAACCTTGATGAACTGGCAGGCATCATCGGCCATGAGATAGCCCATGCATCATGCCGTCACATTTCAGATATGGTTGACCGCTCCAAGCTCATGAATATAGGCACCCTGGCCGGGGTCCTGGCCGGGGTACTGGTGGGGGCATCCTCTAAGGATGGCGGGCCGGATCTTGCCCAGGCCATGGTAATGGGGTCCATGGCCGCGGGGCAGACATTGATGCTCTCCTACAGCAGGGAGCATGAGAGGGAGGCTGACCAGAAGGGGCTGGAATACATAGCAGCCTCAGGCTTTGATCCCCGGGGTCTCCTGACCGGTCTGGAAAAGATACGAAGCCGGGACTGGTTCGGCATGGAGGGTGTACCAGATTATCTTAAAACCCATCCTGGTTCCACAGAAAGAATTGTAAACATCCAGTCATGGTTGGATAGAACCCGGAAGACGGCCCCCGACGGGACGGAGAAGGGGAGGGCACAGGATGGGAAGGCATTTCCAACGGCACAGGATGGGAAGGTATCTTCAACGGAAAATGATGGGAAGGCATTTCCAATAGATAGGGATAAAAAGATAACTCCGGTTAGATTTGAAATGGCCAGGGCACGGCTTGCCGGCATTTACGGGGATATTGGAGTCATGGAGAGCCGCTTTTCCCAAATCCTTTCCCATGATCCTGAAAACTGCCCGGCCAACTACGGCATGGCCCTTGTTCTCGAGAGGAAAAGCCGTTTGGATCAATCCCTTGACCGGCTTCGCAGGGCCCTTGCCGTCAGACCCTTTGATCAGCTTCTGCTCATGGAGACTGCCAGAATATCCATGATAACAGGGGATGCTGAAAATGCCCTCCGTATAACAGACGGTCTGGATATGATGCCGGAGCTGGAGACCGAGACACTATTCATAAGGGCCAGGGCACTCCTTATGCAAGGCAGGGAAGATGAGGCGGAAAAGCTCTTTGATAAAGTGATCCATAATGCTCCCCATCTTTTTCCCAGGGCATACTATTATATGGCCAGGATAAAGGGAGGGTCCCGGGAGCAGGGCAAAGGCTCTGCCACCGTGGAAAATCAGGCCCTGTCCCATTACTACCTTGGGCTATACTACCATGGGATAAAAAATATTAAAAATGCCCGTTTTCACTTGGAGAAAAGCCTGGAAACCCTTTCCGACCAGGAGATAAAACAACGTGCCCAGGAACTTCTCAAGAGCATATCCATGGAGAAGAAGAGGGGATAACCGGCCTGGACATAATATCCATGGAGAAGGAGATGGGATAACCGGCCTGGACATAATATCCATGGAGAAGAAGATGGGATAACCGGCCTGGACATAATATCCATGGAGAAGGAGATGGGATAACCGGCCTGGTAAAAGGCCATCCTGGTCAGGATAAATACCAGCAGGCCATATAAAAAATGTAAACCCTTAATTTTCGCGTAATTTTTAAACAGATTCCCAATTTACAGCTTACCAAATTTAATTCCAGGAAGAAAGGAGCAGGGGATGGCACAACTTGCAGCAGACAGAAGAGATGTGGATTTTGTGTTGCATGAACAATTTGGGATTGAACAATTGAGCGAACATGAGTGTTTTGCCGATTTTAATGCAAAAACCATTGATATGATCGTATCCGAAGCACGTCAACTGGCCATTAAGGAACTTCTTCCCCTTATGGGGGAGGGGGACCTGGAGGGCTGCACGTTCCACGACGGCCAGGTAAAGGTTCCGGGTTCCTTTCACCGGGCCTACGACCTTTTCAGAAAGGGCGGCTGGATTGCCATGTGCGAAGATACTGCCTGGGGGGGCCAGGGAATGCCCGCCACGGTGGCCCTGGCTGCCGACAACTATTTCAATGCGGCCAATTATCCCTTTATGCTCCATAACATCCTTGCCCAGGGAGCGGGTAAGCTCATTGAACGCTTTGGAACAGAACTCCAGAAAAAGCTCTTTTTGAAAAATCTCTATTCAGGCCAGTGGGGCGGGTCCATGCTTCTCACCGAACCCGATGCAGGGTCGGATGTGGGTGCCTTGACCACAAAAGCACTCCCCAACGGTGACGGAACCTATTCCATTACCGGCAACAAGATATTTATCTCCAGCGGAGAGACCGATCTTGTGCCCAACATCATCCATCCTGTCCTTGCACGCATTGAAGGTGCCCCCCCTGGCACGGCCGGCATATCGCTGTTTCTGGTTCCCAAAATATGGGTAAACCATGACGGTTCCCTGGGGGAGCCCAACGACATCATCTGTACGGGCATTGAGGAGAAGATGGGCATCCATGCCAGCCCCACCTGTTCCATGGCCCTGGGGAGCAGAGATATCTGCCGGGGCACCCTTCTCGGTGAAGAGAACAGAGGAATGAGGGCAATGTTCGTGATGATGAACCGAGCCCGTCTCCATGTGGGGATGCAGGGATTTTCCTGTGCTTCGGCCTCCTATCTCAATGCCCTGGCCTATGCCCGCCGGAGGATCCAGGGTAAAAGTCCCGAAGCCTCAACCGATGCAGATCCAAGGGTTCCCATTATAGAGCATCCAGATGTACGGCGTATGCTTCTTACCATGAAATCCTTTACCGAAGGGATGAGAAGTCTTCTGTTCTATACAGGTTTTATGGAAGATATGGCCCGGGTGGCCGGCAGCCATGGGGAGAAGGCCCTGTACCAGGGACGCATTGATATTCTCATCCCGGTGGCCAAGGGATATGTTACGGACAGGGCCTTTGAGATGTGCAGTCTTGGTGTCCAGATATTAGGTGGATATGGATTCACCCGGGACTTTCCCCAGGAGCAGCTCCTCAGGGATTGCAAAATAACCCAGATTTTTGAAGGAACCAATGGCATCCAGGCCATGGACCTCCTTGGAAGAAAACTGGGCCGGGACCAGGGTCCCTTTGAAGAACTTTTACAGGAAGCCCAAAAAACCGTAGCCAGGGCCCGGGAGGTATCTGCCCTCAAGGGCATTGCCCGGGCCCTGGAGGGTAATATCCTCAAATTGAAGGCCGTGGCAGGCCATCTGAGAAAGAAACTCCAATCAGGAGATATTCCCTGGGCCTTTGCCCAGGCCCATCCCTTCCTGGAAGTGACGGGAGACACCCTCACGGCCTGGATGCTCCTATGGAGAGCCCTTACTGCGGTGCAAAAGCTTGAAAGTGCTTCCGGAAAAAAGGATATCTCCTTTTATGAGGGGCAGTTGAGAAGTGCGGGATTTTTCATGGGTTCCGTCCTTCCGGTATCCCTTGGAAGAATGGAGGCCATCCTCCTTGATGACCGGAGTGTGGCTGATATGTCTGATGATCTTTTCGGGGGAAGATAGGCATTACCGAATATAGACTTCCAGAATAAGATTTCAGCAAATTAATTCTTAAGGGGCAGCCGCAAGGGAGTGCCCCTACAGTATGATAACCAATTTAATTATCTGGAAAGTTTATATGAAAGTCGTCCGTAGGGGCGATTCATGAATCGCCTCTACGGGACTTTCATGCTTCGATTGTGGCGGTGGGCCGCCATGTTGGTTATCTGGAAAGTTATAATAAAAATGGCGGCACTACCGCTAATATCCAAACATTAAATTACCATTAACCCACATTGAAATGAAGGAAGGAAAAATGAAGGAAGTAGTCATTGTATCAGCTTGCAGAACCGCCATAGGGGCTTTTGGAGGAACATTGAAGGACCTCAACGGAGCTTTCATCGCCAGTGTAACCATGAAGGAGGCTGTCAGGCGTGCGGGCATAGACCCTGGACTCATTGACGATGTCCGGTACGGATGCTGCCTTGAACACCACGACACCCTTAATACCACAAGGGTTGCCGCACTCATGGCAGGCATACCGGATACCGTGCCCGCAGCCACCATCAACAGGGTTTGCATTTCAGGCATGGAGGCCGTCCTTTCCGGAATGGCCATGATTCAGGCCGGTGCCGCCGACATAATCCTGGCCGGAGGTGTTGAACACATGTCCGGAGTTCCCTATACCGTTCCCAATGCAAGATGGGGTTGTCGTCTTCAGGATCAACAGTTTGTGGATGCCATGATTCATGCCCTCCACTGCGGCTCACACATCATGCCCTTTTCCCGGGACACCCCCCTGGACACAGACCAGGCCCCGGCATCCCTGTTTATGGGCAAACCTTATAT
The DNA here is from genome assembly GCA_015231465.1 of Desulfamplus sp. Lineage (GTDB taxonomy): Bacteria > Desulfobacterota > Desulfobacteria > Desulfobacterales > Desulfobacteraceae > Desulfamplus. Next base: position 22 of record JADGBO010000083.1, on the reverse strand, counting down.
CATGGGTCATACTGCCGAGTTT
>JADGBO010000082.1:3835-13439 GCA_015231465.1 Desulfamplus sp. | reverse complement strand
TTCAACGGTGGTGCTTCCGGAGGCCTGGGGCGGAACTTCAGCCTGGGTGGGCTCCTCCTGTCCGGGGGCAGGGTCGGCCGGTGCCGCTGCCACCGCTGTATCCCCAGGAGCTACAGCATCTTCCCGGGCCTTGTCGTCAGCCGGAGCGACCACGGGCTGGGCAGCTTCGGGCTCTTTCGGTGTCTCTTTCTGTGCTATTGCCCCTGTCTCCAGGGCTTTTTCAGACCCGGCGGCGGGCTTTTCCGATTCAGCTGCGGGCTTTTCCGGTTCAGGAAGGGCTTTTTCGGATTTAACTGCTACGGCAGGCTTTTCCGGTTCAGGAAGGGCTTTTTCAGCTTTAACTGCTACAGCGGGCTTCTTCTCTTCAACGGCCGGAGCTGCCGGAATCTTATCCTCTTTTTCCGCAGGGGGCAGGACAGGCTCAACCTTGGCAGCAACTTCCTGACCATCATCATGGGCAACGGCAATATCGCCTTCCGGGGCAGCTTGAACCTCGGGTTCCGTGGATGGAACCTGTGCCGTGGCCTTCTCCTTTACCTCTTGGGCCCCGGATACTTTGCCGGGCTCTGCTTTTGCCGTCAAATCCTCTCCGGATTCAAGCTGGCGGGACTGGGTAACCGAGGGTACCATCTCAAGAAGAGAGGGCTCTTTCTCCTTATCTTTTTTGGACGGTATTATGGAGATGGTCAGTGCAACGATAAGGGTCATTACAAAGATGAACAGCAGATTCTGTCCTTCCGGCTTTTTTTTACTCATTGTTTCCTCCTGTAAATAATAAATATTTGGAGACTCTCCCGGCAGATTCCGTCAAATATCCGCTTATGAGGATGCTGCCGCAAGTCCCCGTTATAATTGATTTTTAATATTATGAGAAAATAGTGTTCCCATTTTACCGTAAAAATGGATACATTATTTCCATGATCGGAGGTGGTCGGACTCCGATCATGAAGGTTTAATTTAAAAGCCACTCCTTGGGTGATTTTATGGCGGCCTGGGCAGCGGCCAGACGGGCAACAGGCACCCTGTAAGGGGAGCAGCTCACATAGTCAAGACCTATTTTGTGGCAGAAATGGATGGAATCGGGATCCCCTCCATGCTCTCCGCATATGCCCAGTTTAATATCCGGCCTTGCGGCTCTTCCTTTGGTGGCAGATGTCTCGATAAGTGCCCCCACAGCTTCCTGATCCAGGGTGGCAAAGGGGTCTGCATCGAGAATTGCGTTGTCAATATAGTCATTCATGAACCCGCCTATGTCGTCCCGGCTGAAACCAAAGGTCATCTGGGTGAGATCGTTGGTGCCGAAGGAGAAGAACTGGGCATACCGGGCCATCTTGTGGGAGATAAGTGCTGCCCTGGGAATCTCTATCATGGTTCCGAACTTGTAGTCTATGGCATCAATATCCATTTTTTCAATGACATGCTCATATATTTTGTCAGTCAGGGCCTTTGTGAACTCCAGCTCCTTCTCGTTGCAGGTTACAGGAACCATGATTTCCGGGACAGGTTTTTTTCCCTCTTTCACAAGTTCTGCCGACGCTTCAAAAATCGCTTTTACCTGCATCTCGGTTATTTCAGGAAATGTTATACCAAGGCGTACACCCCGGTGACCCATCATGGGGTTGGTCTCAAGCATGGCCTGGCACCGCTTGTCTATCTCTTCAATGTCAATACCCAGCTCCCTTGAGAGTTCATCCAGATTCTCCTGTCCATGGGGAACGAATTCATGGAGGGGAGGGTCAAGAAGCCTGAAATTTACCGGTTTTTCGTCCATTATCTCCAGGGTACTCTTTATCTCCTGTTTCACAAAGGGAAAAAGTTCCCGGAGGGCAATCTCCCGTTCGTGCCTGGTTTTACTCAATATCATCTTTCTTAAAAGGAACAGGGGGCGATCCGAATCAGCACCATAAAACATATGCTCGGTTCTAAAGAGGCCGATGCCCTGGGCTCCGAACTCCAGGGCCTGGGCCGCGTCTTTTGGGGTTTCGGCATTGGTTCTCACCTCCATGGTTCGATACTTGTCCGCGGTCTCCATGAACTCTTTGAATTTGGGGTTTGCCGTGGCATCCTTCATCTTGACCCTGCCTTCATATACTATGCCCCTGGTTCCGTTGAGGGTGAGAAAGTCACCTTCTCTATATATTCTTCCTCCTATCTGGATCTCCCGGGCATCATATTTTATTTTCATGGCACCGGCTCCCACGATGCAGCATTTTCCCCAGCCCCTTGCCACAAGGGCCGCATGGCTGGTCATGCCGCCCCGGGCAGTGAGTATCCCCTGGGCCGCCCGCATCCCCTCTATATCTTCGGGGTTGGTTTCGTCCCTTACAAGAATAACTTTTTTGCCGGTTCTCTTCCATTGAACCGCATCCTCGGCATTGAATACAATCTGGCCAAAGGCACCCCCGGGGCCAGCGGGCAGTCCCTTGACTACGGCCAGGGCGGTTTTTTCAGCATCCGGGTCAACAATGGGGTGGAGCATCTCATCCAACTGTCTCGGATCAAGGCGGGTTATCATGGTGGCCTCGTCTATCAATCCCTCCCTGAACATATCCATGGCCATGTTCAGGGCTGCGGTACCGGTGCGTTTTCCCACCCGGCACTGGAGCATGTACAGTGTCCCCTGTTCGATGGTGAATTCAATATCCTGCATATCCCTGTAATGATGCTCCAGAATATCCCTGATCTTAACAAGGTCCTTGTATATATGGGGCATGGTGTCCTCCAGGGAGGGGAGGTCTATGTTGTTATCTGTTCTGTTGGTGTTGTTCAGGGGATTGGGGGTACGGATTCCTGCGACAACATCCTCACCCTGGGCATTGGGAAGCCACTCCCCGTAAAATATATTGGCTCCGGATGCAGGATCCCGGGTAAAAGCGACTCCGGTGGCTGAGTTGTCTCCCATGTTTCCAAAGACCATACTCTGGACATTGACCGCGGTGCCCCAATGATCGGGAATATGTTCGATCCTTCGGTAGGAGACGGCCCTTTTGCCGTTCCAGCTTTTGAAGACCGCTCCGATGGAGCCCATCAACTGCTCCTTTGGATTGTCCGGAAAATCAACACCAAGACGTTCCCGTATCTTGGCCTTGAATTTGTCGCAGAGTCCCTGCATCTCCCGGGCCGAGATTTCGGTGTCGCTGTCATATCCCCTGTCGTTTTTGAGATCGTTGAGCATCATCTCAAGGTGAAGGCGGATACCCATGCCGTCTTCGGGGTCAACACCCTCGGCTTTTTCCATGACAACATCCGAGTACATCATGATGAGCCGCCTGTAAGCGTCATAGACAAACCATTCGTTGCCGGTAATCCGGACAAGACCCGGGATGGTCTCTGTACAAAGACCCACATTCAGAACCGTCTCCATCATTCCGGGCATGGATCTTCTTGCTCCGGACCGACAGGATACCAGCAGGGGATTTTTGGGATCCCCGAATTTTTTCCCCATGATGGATTCAACCTTTTCCATGGCCTTTTCCAGCTCCTGGAGAAGACCTGGCGGAAGAACATTTCCGGATTGGAAATAGTCGTTGCAGCAGTCGGTGGATATGGTGAATCCGGCAGGTACCGGAAGTCCGAGATGGGCCATTTCGGCAAGGTTTGCCCCTTTGCCCCCGAGAAGGTCTTTATCTGCGGCCCTCCCCTGGGCCTTCCCATCCCCAAAACTGTAGATGTACTGTGTCATTTTAAAAGATTTCCCCTGTCTTATGTATTTTTGATGCATATTAAGGATGCCCAATTTGGGTGCTAATAAAATCTAAAAATATCCTTCAAGTCAAGGAAATAATGTAGATCAAGTTACTTTTTTAATTGTATCTTTGACAGAGGGGAAACGGCTGATGTCGGTGTGGGGGTAAAACTTGGCTCCGCTGAAGATATTCATGAACTCCTGATTTACGTTCAGCTCAATGTAAGTTATGCCCTGTCTTATCTTTTCGATCTCATCAAAATCCCCCGGGTTGAGCAGGAGTTGGGCTGCACCTTCCAAGGATGAGTTGCCCAAAACTTCAAAACGATCCATGTCAATATCCGGAAGCATGCCGATGGAGATGGCGGAAGCCGGATCGATGAAGGAGCCGAAGGTTCCTGCGACATAAAACTTCTCTAATTGGGAAAACTCCATACCGGCGGTGTTTTCGACTATCACCTGGAGTATGGAGTACATGGCGGCTTTGGAGCTTGTAAGGGAGTTCATCTCTATCTGGGTCAGTACAATATCCTCCCCGGTCCCCGAGTGCAGCCTGTCCACCAGGAGGAACGCGGCCCCGCCCTCACCTTCATCGTCCATTTCCATATATCTTTCACCGCAGACCCAAGGAACAAATTTACCCCGGATATCCAGCATGCCCGCAAGAAACAGTTGGGCGGCAAGATCAATCATGCCTGAACCGCAGATGCCCAGGGGCAGGGCATCGTCAATGGTATGGATATCGACATATCCGGTTGAGGGATCAATTTTCACCCGGTCTATGACACCGGGTCCCGCGGTCATGCCCATCCTGCTGACACCCCCTTCCAGGGCAGGCCCTGCCGCACCGGCACAGGCAATGAGCCACTCCCGGCATCCCACAACCACTTCGGCATTGGTTCCCACATCCACCATTATGCAGGGGTTCTCTTTTTTATGGATTCCGGCAAAAAGGAGACCTGAGACAAGGTCTCCTCCAAAATAGGAACCAATATTGGGAAAGAGATAGACCACTGCCCTTGGGGGCAGATCAAGACCCAGGGAGGATGCTCTGACCGGTTCCGGGGAGTTGACGGCCGGAATATAGGGCTCCCGTATGAGAAAGGATGCTTCCATGCCCAGGAACAGGTGGGTCATGGCACTGTTTCCGGCAACGGTCATGAGGAGTATCCTGGAGGGCATTATCCCCATATCCCGGCATAGAATTGCTATATGCTCGTTGATGCCGTTGATGACAAGCTCCTGGAGTTCTTTTCTACCCCGGGATGTGCCTCCATGATGAATCCTGGCAAGAATATCCGGCCCTGCAGCGACCTGGGGATTATCAAAGGCAATCCCGGAACAAGATGGGGAATCCGTGACGGGTTTTCCAAAGCCATCACCCCGGGGTGATGCACTGGAACTGCCCGTGACGGATTCCCAGGAGGAATGACCTGGGGATGATACACCGGAACTGCCCGTGAAGGGTTCCCCGGAGGCATCACCCCGGGGCGATAACCCGGAACTGGCCGGGGAGATAGTCTCCCTGAGGCATACAAGGCGCATGACTATGCGGGTGGTGCCGAGATCAACTGCCAAACCAAACAGGGGATTATCCGTATCCATTTCCGGCTCCTGGATATCCACCAGGAACCATCCCCGGGAATCCCTGAAAAGCACGACCTTTACCCTGTGATTCCACTGGCGGAGCTTTCCGGGAAAATCCAGTGCCAGATCCATAGGAAAACGGATATGACCCGTGCCGAGATCTTTTTTCAGCACAGATATAAGACGCTCGGCATCCGCAACATTGTTGCCAAGTCTCGGCCGGGGCACATCCACGGTTCGTACATAAGATTTTGGTGCTTTGCTCATGACCCTGGGCAGCCTTGAAAAAGATTTTTTTTATATGAAAGTCGGCATCCTTCATATACACCCAAAATTACTTTACACTTTTTAGACCATAAAGCCCGAAAAATAAGCATACTCTCTGGAAAAGTGTGAATTGATGAATGAAGGATGCCTGAAAGTCCCTATATTTTACGGCTCCCGGGACTTTCATCACTTCGATTGTGGCGGTGAGCCGCCATGGCCGTTATCTCAATTTTTCAGCAAAGGCATTTACCTTTGCGGCAAAGGCCCCTGCCATGTTGGATGCAACGGTGACAAATTCCAGGCTCTCCTTGTCAAGACCCATGCTTTCCAGGCGCTTCCTGATTTCGTTCACCCGCCATTTTGCATAAATATTTCCCCGTTCAGCCTTGCAGTTGCCTTCGTGGCAGGCCGCCACCATAACACCGTCTGCACCATCCACAAAGGCCTTCATGATGAACTCCACATCAACCTTGCCGGCACAGGGAACCTTGATCATCCTGAATCCCGAAGGCAATGCATGGCCGAAGAGGGATGCGGCCTCTCCTGCCCCATGGGCCGAGTTTTTACAGCAGAAAGCAACAATGGACGGGGAATCCTGGTCTTTTACAACTGCTTTTTCAACCTCTGCCCTGAGAATATCGTCCGAGAATCCACCTATCTGAATGGCATCCATGGGACACTCACCGGCACATATGCCGCACCCCTGGCAGGCTGCCGGGGATATGACCGCGGCACCGTTCTCCCAGAATATGGCCCCATGGGGACATGATCTGTAGCAGGTAAGGCATATAACGCATCTATCTTCATCCACCTTTGCCTGATCCGCCGGAACCGTGACTGTTCCCTTGCCGAGAAGTTCCTGGATTCCAAGGGCGGCATTGGCGGCATCCCCGGGGCCGCTGACCACGAAAATACCCTTCCTGTTGGAACGTACCGGAAAACGGTGGACATTGTTGCTGGGCAAAAATCCGTCAATATCGGTATCAATTCTTAAAAGAGCGGCATTTTTGAGGTTCTCCTCCCCTACAACCATGCCCTCCTCCACCACCACATAGTCGGGTTCAAGCTCCACAGCGGTCCTTAAAACCGGATCCGTCACGGATATCCTGACCCTGGGACCATCCTGCTCCACCAAAGGTATCGTGTCCGGTTTGAAACAGACCACACCCGCGTGCCGGCCTGCCGTAAATAGACGCTCAAGGCCCTTGGCACCCACCTTGACGTTGCCGGCATAGATGTAGGCCCGGCAGTTATCCTTATTCTGAACAGCAAGGGCACTCTCCAGTATCCGGCCGGTGGAGACCGTATCCCCCTCCTGGCCGAATCCCAGGAGAAATGCCACAACTGTATCCTGATCATCCCCTGACCGGGTAAGGTTGTCAAGGCCCCCTTCCCTGCTTATCAACTCCCCGAAGGCACTCTCGGAGAGAACCCTGTCGTTCAGGGTAAGTCCATAGGCGGCATTCAGGGGGGTTCGGGCATGGGAAGGGGCAACGACAACGGCTCCAAACCGAGCCTCGGTCTTTTCAGGCCCCCGGGCAAGGGTCACCCTGAAGTCACCGGTTACACCGGCCACGTCATAAAGGGTGACATCCTGCATGATGGTTACATCGCCGGAATCCAGCATGGCATCGGTGCATCCCGATTCCCGGGCACAGGCGGTTTTACGGCCGATGACCGACACCCGAAGGCCCTGGGCCGCAATCCTGGATGCGGTTTCAAGGCCCAGGGCTCCGGCACCCAGGATCAGGACATCCCTGTTAATTTTTATATCCACCATATCACATGCTTCCATGGTGTTTTTTTCACTATGTTGTGTTGTCATTTCATCACCCCCAGATACTTGAGCAGATCAAAGGCGGTTTTCCCTGCGTCAGCCATGGTCGCTGCAATGGTGGCCGGACCCCCTGCGGTTCCTGTCACAAAAAGGCCGGAACCTGGATCCGGATTGGCCAGAAATCCGTCCTTGTTGACGGCAATGCCGGTTATCCGGGAAATTTGGGATGTGTCCGTTCCCGGCATGATCCCCACGGACAGCACCACAAGATCATACTCTTCGGTGGCCGGGGTGCCGGCATCCTCCAGCATATGGCGAAGTGCAAGGCAGTCATCTTCAAGGGGATATATATCCACTGGAATGGTTCTCACAAAACGGACATCCTGTTTTATCTTCTCGTAGAAAACAGGAAATTCCCTGCCGCTGTTCTGGATGTCTATATAAAATATGGATATATCTGTTTCGGGATTTTGATGCTTGACCATTCCGGCCATTCGCATGGCATAGGGGCAGCAGACCTCGGAACACCAGAGGTTGCCGAGACGCTCGTCCCTGGAACCTACACACTGTATAAAGGCCACCCTTCGGGGGGGGGTTCCATCTGATGGCCTTAGCAGGGTTCCGTTCTCCCGTATGATATTTTCCATATCCATGCCTGTAATTACGTTGGGCATCTCTCCGTAGCCATAGGTGGATTTGAGATTGGGGTCAAAGGGGTTGTAGCCCGTGGCAACTACCAGGGCATCCACGGATATATCTCCGGCAGTTCCCATCTCCTCCATGTTTAAGGTCAGGGCAATTTCCGTATCACCGGAGAGATCGGCCCTATCTCCGGCAACGACATAAAGGGGGTTGTTGTGCCGGGAAAATCCCCGGACAACCTGTCCCGGGGGCAGCCCCAGGTCGCTCTTTTCCAGTGTCACCCTGAAGCCGTCCTGTTTTTCCACGGCTGCCACCCTGGTTCTCAGGTGGACGGTGATCAGGGGCTCGTTCACTACATTTTCAAGCATCTCTTCGACACTGCAGGCACCGCACTGACGGCACTGATCCGTGGCCTTGCAGGTGAAGCCTATACTGTGTCCGCCAAGGAAACAGCTCTTCTCCACCAGCTCCACCGGAACATTCTGCCGGGCCAGCTCCCAGGCAGCGGTGAGGCCCGCAATTCCGCCCCCCACCACCATCGTCTTTTGATATTTACTGTTCAATTTGACAAAACTCCTTATATTTCCAATCGGTTAAAACGTGCATCAGCCTTTAGCGAGTCATAACCGATAATTCACTTATTGTCGGCTATACCTGGGGTCTCGGAAGCACCTTGGCCCTTTCGGCAATTTCAGGAACCTTATGCTCCCACTCTATGGCCATGAGATGGACTCCGGCAACCCCCTTCATCTCCTTGAACTCCTCAATTTGCTCACATGCTATCCTTATGCCTTCATCGGCCACTTTTTTCTTCTCCACACCCTGGAGTCGTCTGATGATTTCATCGGGTACGTCCATGCCCGGAACCTTGCTCTGCATGTACTTTGCCATACCGATGCTCTTCATGGGAGTAACACCGGCAAGTATATATACCTTTTCCGTAAGGCCCATATCATTGGCCTGGCGGACCCACTCCCTCATCTTGGGCATGTTGTATATGCATTGGGTCTGGATAAAATCGGCACCCGCGGCCACCTTTTTGGCCAGGCGGTGGACCCGCCACTCAAAGGGTTCGGCAAAGGGATTGGCAGCGGCTCCTATGAACATGGAGGGCTTTACATCAATATCCGCACCCCCAAGGAATTTTCCCTCTTCCCTCATCTTTTTAACCATCATGATGAGCTGCATGGAGTCCAGATCGAAAACCCCCTTGGCCTGGGGATGATCCCCGAACATCTGATGATCCCCGGAAAGGCAGAGAAGGTTGCGGATACCGTGGGTATAGGCCCCAAGTATATCGGCCTGCATGGCAAGGCGGTTTCTGTCCCGGCACACCATCTGATAATTGGGCTCCAACCCCTCCTGGATGCATATGAGGGACGCTGCCCAACTGGACATCCTGACCATGGCGGTTTGGTTATCCGTGACATTGGCCATATCCACCATGCCTTTGAGATGGGATATCTTCTCCCTGAGATGTTCCACGTTGGCACCCCGGGGGGGGCCCACCTCACCTGTGAAGGCAAAGTGTCCGGCCTCTAATACACGTTCAAGATTGCTTCCTGATTTCATAATTTAATCTCTCCTTCGGATCTCCGTCGAAATATATTGTGAAGTTGTTGAGCAACTGTTGCGTGTCAACTGTC
>JADGBO010000082.1:0-3761 GCA_015231465.1 Desulfamplus sp. | reverse complement strand
ATCCATCAAACTGTTGCCCATCAAACTGTTGTCCATCAAACTGTTATCCATCAAACTGTTGTCCATCAAACTGTTGTCCATCAACTGTTATCCAGCAAACTGTTGTCTGTTATCCCATGGCCTTTACACGCTCTTCATAGGTCTTGACACGCTCCTCATATCCAGGCTGAATAACGGTCCTTGGCTTCTGGTTGCTCCAGTCATTGGCAGGGGATATGGCAATTATCTGATCAAGCCGACCCTGGGCTGCAAGTCTTTCGTAAATTTTAAACCATGCACAGGGCTGGTCCTTATGTATTTCGCAGCTTGTTTTGTTGGTGCCTCCACAGGGGCCATTGAAGAGGCTTTTGGCACACATGGTAACCGGACAGACACCGCCGGTCATGGCCAGTACGCACTGGCCGCAGGCCCGGCACTTCTCCTCGTACCATCCCACATCAAGATTGACACCGATAAAAGAGGTGTTCACCGCCGGCAGTACCGGTTTATGGGGAAAACGCTCGGCAAGGAACTGTATGCCTGCCCCGCAGGCCATGGAGAGAAGGGCATCATATTCATCGACACTGTTGTCCAGCTCTGCAAGAAATTCCATATCACACTGACGCTCCAGGGTCCGGGCTCCAAACTCAATACCCTCTTTTTTAAATGCCAGCTTAAGCTCGGCATTCAATGTCTCAACCTCCTTGGACCCCCCTGCCAGGCACACCGCAACACAGGTTCCGCAGCCAACGGTCAGAACCTTTTTGTACTCTCCCACGGAACTTCTGATCTCATCAAAGGGCTTTCTCTCTGCAACAATCATGAATCCTCCTGATATAGAAAATGTTAGGCAATGGCTCAAATCCCCTGGAACCGCAGAGAACTCTCATACGGAGCATAAAATTGAAATCAGCTCTCCGAAGTTTTAACATCATCCGAAGATTTCACCTCATCCAAAGATATCACCTCATCCGGAGATTTAACCCATTTCCAAAAATATATCCTTGAAGAGTTGGCATACTGTAATGACCTAATGCCGTAACAACACTCTCCATTATAACAACAAAATAGGACACATTTTCAGATTAACGGGCAATTGTCAAGCCTATTAAGGGTTCATCAAAATATAGGCCATTATAAAATGAATGGCATCAAATTTATAAACGGCAATGGAACGTATAAAAGACAATTGAGAAAATAAATTCAATCTAAATCTTTGATATGATCTCAAAATCGACAGATAGCTTGCTTTTCCGGAAGAACTTTAATATCTTGGAATGGCATCTTTCATTGATCACTTTACAATTTTCCGATTTGTGCCGTTGTCCGCTTTACAATTTTCCGATTTGTGCCGTTGTCCGAATCGCAGAAAGGGTTATGCCATCTACAACTTATTTATTACAGGGGTGTTGCCTGTCACCATGTTTTCACACTTTAAAAGATCAGGAGATATCTTCATTTAACATGAAAAAAATGATAATAACTATAATCGGCAAAGACAGGCCCGGCATTGTGGCTGCAGTATCAGGGGGCCTTTTTCAAATGGACTGCAACATACAAAATGTCAATCAGATGATACTGCAGAATGAATTTGCAGGCTTCTTTGTCGTGGAACCTCCGGAGGATATGGACATAAGCCAAATCAAAGAGGGATTGAGTTTGAAATTAGAGGGTATGAAGCTTCATGTCCATGCAGATGAATTGAGTACACCGTCCCACGGTTCATCCAGTGGAAACAGCCGAAATGGAAAGCAGGTATATGGCGGCAAGGATAAGAGAGGTAATGGTCATTACAATGGTAATGGGGAAGATGAGGATATTTTCCTGATAACCACCTTTGGCCCGGACCAAAAGGGGCTTGTTGCAAAAATAACAAAAATAATAGCATCCCACAACGTCAATATCACAAACCTTAAAGCGGTTTTTAAAGGCGGAGACGAGCCATCGGCCAATATAATGAACTATCAGGTGGCAATGACTCCGGACAATGATCAGGCATCTCTTTTCAGGGAGCTGAGGGAAAAGGCCGCGGAGCTGAACCTTGATATAAGCATTCAGCATAAAAATATCTTTGAAAAGATCAACAAAATATGATTGCAGCGGGTCAAATCCGGGGTATCTAAAACCAGTTTAATGCCCAAATCGTGATGATGTAGAGACGCAAGGGAGCAACTCATAAATAAACTACCCGATTTTAATAAAAGCACCCACTATTTCAGGTGGGTCCCATTTGAACCGGGTATATTATTTTAGATGTGTTCCCCAATGCATTGCGTCTCTACCGTTGATGGTCAAAAAATGAGCCACCGAAAATGTCAGATTTTGACACCCCACAGGTAATACGTCTTTTTTGAGTAATATACAGTGGCAAGAGTGAGAACTTACGACACTTGAAAAAGGAGAGAGGTCAACGGAACCCCTACGGCACTTCGTGACCGTAGGGGCTTGTCGTGTCACCACTACAAGCCTCGTTGACTAGCCTAAGTGTGGCGAACACTACGTTATGAAAGAATGTATAGTTACCCTGAAATACTCCTCTCGTTTCAGGCTCTAAGGATTATTCCAACGTTTGGATACATTACCAAATCAAAAAGAATCGAATATGGTATACCTACGAAGCCATATCAACGATGCTTTTGTGATTGCCGGAGGAACGACACAAACAAGGACAACTCCGTATCTTCAAAAACAAGTACGGAAGCAGAACCGAAAACTGTTCAAAGGAATCCGAAGTCATCTCAAGAACACAGCACGACGATTGATCAAAGGTTTTCAAAGATACGACAAGGTACTCTATCAAGGGGCTGAGTGCTTTGTCTTTGGTCGCCGATCCACAGGATACTTTGATTTGCGGAAACTGGATGGAACGAAAATTCATGCTTCAGCGAAAGCAAAGGAACTGAAATTATTGGAATCGGCAAAAACGTTGTTATTCGAAAAACATTGCGTGGCGTAGTGGTACGATCATTCGCTACCGTTCACTAACGCATGTTTCAATTCCTCCCCTGAACACTCCGTGATTCAGGGGTTTCCTTGAAAGGGTTTTATGAATCCTGAAAATCCTGATGCAGACAAACACCGTTATATAGTTTTCCAGATAATGAATGGCTTGTAGCAGCCAAGGATGATCTGGATACGATTGAATTGCTTCTTCAAGTTTCGCATTTGACCAATATCGCTGCGTTTCATGCACAACAGTGTGTAGAAAAATGTTTTAAAGCAGTGCTTGAAGAGTTTGGAATAGAACCAGTTAAAACTCACAATCTGGTAAGACTGTTTGCTTTAATATCAAAATACCTTGATGACGTGAACATAGACGAAAACATGAATACAAAACTCAATGAACTTTATATTGATTCAAGATATCCTGCTGACTTTGGTCTTCTGCCTGATGGAAAACCAAGTTTGAAAGAAGCGGTGGAATTTTTCAACTATGCATCATATATTTATGAATCTGTGAATTCCATGTTGCAATGATCTCTCTCTTTTCTTATTTTTACAGAATATGGCTATTTGGACAGACAAGTTATAACCGATATAAATGGCATATAGGATAAAAAATAATTATGATAAATTTTGATGCAATTCAAAATCAGGTAGCAGACGGATTTATTAATGTTCAGCGTCATCCGTCTGCTGATTTGCAGATTTATAATTATTCGCAAAAAACTCAATTTAAGTGGTATTGGACTCCAGAAACAAAGATATGTCGGGGTCTTATTGTTGACAGTAAATACCGGGTTATAGCAAGACCGTTTCCAAAGTTTTTCAGTTACGAGCAG
>JADGBO010000081.1:6377-13575 GCA_015231465.1 Desulfamplus sp. | reverse complement strand
TCATCACAATGCCTCCATAATTGTTTTGGAAATGGATTCCTAAATAACGTCCATGGCGGCATTACCGCCACAATCGAAGTGATGAAAGTCCTGAAACAACGGGGACTTTCATATAAAAAGGGCGATTCATGAATCGCCCCTACGGACGACTTTGATCTAAAACAAGGCTATACTCCAATTGTCAGAATATAATTAGCTTTTTATTAGCTTTTTGTAAAACATGGTTTAGATATTTTGTGTCCTTACGGTAAGTATGCGTGACTTGAGGTTTTGTTTATAAAACAGGCTCTGAAGAGGGAGGATGCAGAATGAAGGATGTGGGTGACTATAGATTTTCAGATAACGAATTTGTCAAGTTATTTTGTCAAACCTGTAAATATAGACTTCCAGAAAAATCTTTGAGCATATCCATTCCCAAGGGCAGCCACAGGGGGCTGCCCCTACAGTATGATTAACAATTTCATTATCTGGAAAACTATAGAGGGTTTGGGCCGCCAATTTCGTTTTCTGGAGTAGTATATATTGTGGCGGTAGTGCCGCCATGGTGATTATATAAAGCCGTAAAGGGGGCCACCACGCTCCCCGAGCTTGTTCACACGCCGGACAATTTCAGTATCCTGTACCAGAGGGGGGGCATGGAATGGTTTGATCCTTGCGTCAATCACAAGGGAACCCCGGCATCCCCAGTGTTTGAAATGGGTAAAGCTCTCCATCCCGTAAATGTCATGGGAAGGATTGGACCTTGAAAACGCAGTCCAGAGAAATGTGGAAAAATCCTGGGCAGCGGCATGGGAGTCATCCACCACAACCACCAGGGGCAGGCCTTCCATGGCTCCCGGGTAAAGACTACTGTTTGTTAGCTCATTCATCTCCTTTGGGGCCCGGGAGTAGCTCTCAAAAGGGGGTCCCTGAATTACCATGATGCCGGGTGCTGCAAGACGGGGATGGGAAAAGGGAGCCTTCACCGCCATGGCCACCTGGGAGGGAATGTATCTCAAAAGTTCCCGGCGCTTATCCCCGGCACATACAAACACCACCTTGGAGCCCTGGTTAAGGCCCTGGGAGGAGTAATCCAGGGTATCCATTGTTGTGCAGGTATGGAAATGGAGATCACATTGAAAATCAATCCTCTCAAGAACATGCATTATAAAGCCCATCTCATCATGGATATCTATATTGGGGCTGTCATTATGGGAGGCTATAATGAGATATTTGGCAAGGGAGAGCTGGCCGGTACCCAGGATGGCATTGGCATGGGTCAGAAGCTCCCGGGGTTTCTTGTTTTCAAAGGGAACATAACGCTCCAGGGCAGTGGCAAAAAGAAGGGGATGTACTCCGGCGGCATCCACGGCATGTATGGCTGTAACCCCGGCAATGGTGTCTGGTATGGCACTTGCTGTTATCTCATGGATGAGCCCGCCCAGAACCGAATCCTCCCTTGGGGGCCGTCCCACAACGGTAAAGGGCCATATGGCATCTTTTCTGTGATAAACCCTCTCCACCTCCATGAAGGGAAATTCATGGGTAAGGGAGTAGTATCCAAGATGATCTCCAAAGGGTCCCTCTGGTTTGGTTTTTCCCGGATATATCTTTCCTGTAATACAGAAATCGGAATCCAGGGAGATAATGCCGTCCTCCCGGGCCGAGTATCTAAATGATCTTCCTGCAAGTACGCCGGCAAATGCCACCTCGGGCATGCCCTCGGGCAGTGGCATCACCGCAGCAAGGGTATGGGCCGGGGGGCCTCCCACAAATATGGATACCGGAAGGGGTATATTTAGTTCCAGGGCCCGGGCATGGTGGTTGCCTATTCCCCGATGAAGCTGGTAGTGAACCCCAACCTCCCGGTTCATGACATAGTCGTTACCCGAAAGCTGAATCCGGTACATCCCCAGGTTGGAATGGGACAGTATTCCAGGAACCGCTTTTTTCAAGGGTCCGGCAGGGTCCCGGGAAAAAACCTGGGGAAGATAGATGAATGCACCGCCGTCATCGGGCCAGCACCGGATCATGGGCAGATCCTTTATGGAGCATCTACTCTGCATTACAGGGCCGGAACTTCTTTTCAGGGGCAGGGCATGGAGGGCATTCATCAATGCCCTGGCGGACTTAACCGGAGATTTGAACATCTCCCCGGGCATACTCTTAAGGTTGACAAGGGCTGTAACCTTTTCAAGCTGGGGTTCCAGAATCTTTAATGCCCGTTCCCGGGTGCCAAATAGATTGGAGAGTGCGGGAAAAGGAGTTCCCTTTACCTTTTCAAAAAGAACAGCGGGCCCACCAGCCTGGAACACCCGGTTATGCACCTCTGCCATCTCAAGATCGGGATCCATGGGAAGTGTAATCCTGACCAGCTCTCCTTCCCTTTCAAGGAAGTTCACGCACTCCATAAGGCTTTTAAATATCATATGCTTATATCCTTGATTCTGTCACTATGAAGAATGCCCATTTCCACGGTAAACCTTCATGGTCGGGGTGCGGCTACCCCTGATCAGGAAATATACTGCTCCAGAAAACGAAATTTGCAGCCCAAACCCTCTATAGACTTCCAGAAAAATCTTTGAGCATATCCATTCCTGGGTCAGAACCCCGATATGAAATTGAAAATGGATTTCACAACCTGGTGAAGGCTCTCTTTCAACAGCACCCATTCACCGGGTTCCGTTATTTCTGCTACTGTGATTGCCATGACAAGGAGGTATGGGAAAAGAGTGTTTATCTGTTTTGATACCGAAGAATACCTGATCCTTTTTGGAAGCAGGCCAAAAAGGAGTGAGGCACCTGCCAGGGGGGGCAGGGGAATGAAATTGAAGACAAACACCATGATATTAACCGCCACCACTATTGGGAATACCTGATCCTCAACATTCCATCTCGTCATTATCCAGAGAATGCTTCCGGCAATTCCTGCAAGGAGGAGATTGGCAAAGGCTCCGGCAAATCTTATCATCACCATGAAAAAATATGGATGCCCAAGGCGGTCATCCCTGACCTTCATCTGTTTGGGCCATCCAAAACCTGCCACGGCAAAGCAGATGAGACCCGCGGGATGGATGTGAAGCAGGGGATTGAAGTGGAATCTTTCCTTTGACTCCCGATTAACATCCCCGAGAGCTGTTGCCATGAATGCCTGGGCTTCGGCATTGACGGTGATTGCTGTCAGGGCCGCAATCACGAAAATAACAGCATGGTCAAATTGCAGGGATGTAAAGTCGATGAGAAAAGGAATATCAATGGGATTCATATATAGCTTTCCAGATAACGGCCATGCCCTGACGGACACAACGAACAATGAAAGTCCAGGGCAGGGGAGAAAGATTTTTCCCACCCTGCCCAATCGTCAAAGATCAGCCATTATACTGGGGCTTTGTGGTCATCCTCGCAAGAAGCACACCGGATATAAGCAGTGCCCCGGAGATATAGAAAGCCATATTGAGACTTCCGGTAATATCCTGAATGACCCCGCCTACCCTTGCCATGAAAAAACCAAGCCCCCAACCTATGAACACAAGGCCGTAGTTGAAACCAAGGTTTTTGGCACCATAAAAATCTGCGGTAAAGGAGGGCATGAGGGAGAGTCCGCCGCCATACTGCCAGTAGGCAATACCCACCACAAGGAAGAGCAAAAATAGATTGGCAGTGGATATTACATAGGGCAGTGCAAAGAGACACACGGCAGATGCCGAGCAGTTTATGAAGTATGCGTTAAATCTTCCTATTTTATCTGAATAGTACCCTGTCCCCACTCGTCCCAAAGCATTTACAATACCGCCGAAGGAGACCAGAATCCAGGCATTGGCAGCCAGAAAGGCCACATCCTTTGCAGTTTCCGCCATGAGGCCCGCGGCACTGCTGATAATAAGAAGGCCCGACTGGGTGGTGAGGATGAACATGAAGACCAGTGCATAGAACTGCCATGTCCTGAGCATGTCTCCGGCTTCCCAGTTGTGGGTCTTTTCCGTGGCCGATGCCCTGCCGGCATTGGTCAGGTTTGCCGGCGGGGTGTATCCTTCCGGAGGTGTTTTCAAAAGTTGTCCGGCTATGATTACCACCACGGCAAAGATGGTTCCCAGGGCAATAAAGCTTCCGCTTATACCGTAGGCATCTATCAGTTTCTGGCCCAGCCAGCCGATATAGAGGGCGGCCCCGCCATATCCACCCACCACAAGACCCGCGATGAGACCCCTCTTTTCAGGCCCAAACCATTTAAGGGCCGCAGGGGTGGGAGCCGCATAACCAATGCCCATTCCGGCACCACCGAGGATGCCGAAGCCTATTATCAGACCTGTGTAGCTTTTCATCATGCCCGCGATTATACATCCGGCTGCCAGCAGGAGTCCTCCGAGGGTGGCTCCGAACTTGGGGCTTATCCTGTCCTGGATCCTGCCGCCGGGAATCATCAGCAGAGCAAATATGATGATACAGATGGAAAACGGCGTTGCAGCCTGGGCATTGGTGAGATATATCCATCCCTCATTGATGCCGCCTATAGGCTCTCCTGCCCTGTCTATATCGACCAATGCGGCTTTCCAGATACTCCATGCGTACAAAATACCGAGGCAGAGATTGATGGTTGTGCCCGCAAAGGTGGTTATCCATGCCTGTACCGGGACTTTATCCATTGTCTGGCTGCTCATTTTGTCTCTCCTTAAAAATATGTGGTGGTGGCTAAATTAAGTACCGGAACAAAAATAATTTACTCCAGGATAATTTGTAAGGACACGGTGTAACGTGCCCTTACCTCAAGGTCAATGGTCGAAAATTTATGCCCATCTACTTAGTGGTGATTCGTTTATCTGTCAACCATCTTTTTTATTGTTTCAACAACTTCCGGATTGGCAAGGGTCATGACATTTCCCACGTCTCCCTTGTTGGATATGGCTCCGAGAACCCTTCTCATGATCTTTCCGGATCGTGTTTTGGGCATATCCGGTACAAGCCACACCTTTCTCGGCTTGGCGATTTTACCTATCTGATCGCACACGGCATCGGATATCTTTTTGGCAATCTCATCGGTGGGCTCCACACCAGGTTTAAGGGCTATGTAAAGATCGGGTTCTTTGCCCTTTATCTCATGGGCCACCGGAACCACTGCCGCCTCTGCAACTTCCTTGACCATAAGGGCCGCGGATTCTATCTCCTTGGTTCCCAGTCTGTGGCCGGAGACGTTTATCACATCATCAATCCGTCCCAGGATTCTGTAGTAACCATCGCCGGACCTTGTGGCAGCATCACCTGCAACATAGGGCCAGTCCCTCCAGTCCTTGCTCTCCGGATTTTTGCAGTATCTTGCGTAGTAGGTATCGACAAAACGCTGTCTGTCCCCCCATACTGTCTGCATAATACCGGGCCAGGGGTTCCGGATGCAGATGTTCCCTGCAATGCCGGGCTGGGTTATTTCGTCTCCGTTGTCATCAAGGATTATGGGATGAATACCTGGAACACCCGGGCCTGCACTGCCCGGTTTCATGGGGTTGATGGCCGGTACTGTGCTGCAAAGGAATCCTCCGGTTTCCGTCTGCCACCAGGTGTCAACGATGACCGCCTCTCCCTTGCCCACCTCGGATTGATACCACTTCCAAACTTCGGGCTCAATGGGTTCCCCTACGGTGGTCATGTGTTTGAAATGATATTTGTATTTAGCAGGTTCATCCGGGCCTATTTTTCTCAATGCCCGAATGGCTGTGGGGGCAGTGTGGAAGATATTTACATCCAGTTCCTGGGCTATTCTCCAGGATCGGCCTGCATCGGGATAGGTTGGAACCCCTTCGTAGATTACGGTGGAGGCACAAAGGGCAAGGGGGCCGTAAACAATGAAGGAGTGACCTGTGATCCAGCCGATGTCGGCCATGCACCAGTAAACATCTGTGGGGTGTATATCCTGGATATATTTTGACATGGCCGTGACATATGAAAGGTAACCTCCGGTGCTGTGCTGGGCTCCTTTGGGTTTGCCGGTGGTACCGCTGGTGTACATGAGAAAAAGGGGCTCCTCCGAGAGCATCTTTTCCGGCTCTATGCGGGTTCCGTAATAATTTTTAACCACATCGTTGACAAAACAGTCCCGTCCATCAACCATGGGGGTTTCCGAAGAGTATTTTCCAGGATAACGCTGCCAGACCAGTACCTTGTCCACAACTTGTCCCGCTTTGGCTGCTATGGCCACGGCCTCGTCTGCGTTGATCTTATGATTCAGGAGCTTTCCTGATCTGTAGTAGGCATCCATGGTTATAAGCACCCTGGAATTGGAATCCACAATTCTGTCGGCACAGGCACTTGCGGAAAATCCCCCGAAAACAACGGAGTGGATCACTCCGAGTCTTGCACAAGCAAGCATGGTTATGGGAAGTTCTGTGGACATGGGCATATGGATCGTCACCCTGTCTCCCCTTTTCAAGCCGGCAAAATCCCGGAGAAGGGCCGCAAATTCATTTACCCTTACATAGAGTTCCTGGTAGGTTATATGCTCAATTCTCTCCTCTTCAAGTTCAGGAACAAAGTGTATGGCTGTCTTGTTTTTGTTCTCCTTGAGATGACGGTCTATGCAATTGTAACTTGCATTGATCTCTCCCCCTTTAAACCATTTCCAGCAGGGTGCATCACTGGTGTCCAGTACCTCATCCCAGTATTTGTACCAGGTTAGCATCTCGGCATATTCCGTAAAGCAGTCCGGGAAATTGTCAAGACTGAACCTTTCAAAAATTTCAGGATCAGTGAGATTGGCCTGACCGATAAATTTGCTTGATGGATTGAAATACCCCTCTTCCTGCCAGTGAACTGCAATCTGAGCCTCGGTGGTCTCCATAATCTTCTGTTCGCCCATTTTCTCTCTCCTTATGGTTTTAAAAAGTTTTATTATGAAAGTCCCCGCCGTTCAAGTCTCCCAGGACTTTCATGCTTGGATTGTGGCGGTCATGCCGCCATGGGGGTTTATATGAAAGTCCCCGTGGTTCAAGGAGTTTCATCACTTCGATTATGGCGGTAATGCTGCCATGTTGGTTATATAAAACCGCTTTTTGCTGATTGCCATTCATTTTTTGTTGTCTTCTACATTGAAACAGCACTGCAATCAACATGCCCGTTGCATTAAAAAATAGTTATCATACTGATATAACAGGGCATATAGTTAAATAATTCATTTTTCCATATTTCAGCTTTTTACAATAAAAATTGTGTATTCAAGAATCAATATTTAAAG